>QHUU01000074.1 GCA_003222155.1 Gemmatimonadota bacterium
ACCTTCACCGTCACGGTGCAGCGCGCGCCCCCGGTCTCCACGCCCACGACGGAATACGCCAGATGGCAATCCACCTCGCAGATGTGCTTCTCCTGCCCGAGGGCGAGCACCCGCTCCTTGCTCGTGCCGCCGGCGATCAGGAGGAGCGCCACGTACAAGTCGACCCCGCCGAACGCGAGCGCGGCGATCAGCTTGGCCACGTCGCCCCGCCTGAGCATCAGCGCGAACACGCCGAGCAGGCCCGCGCCAGCGACGCCGAGCACGAGGCCGACCAGCAGGAGGAAGGTGAGCGGAGTCAGGCCGTCGGTGATCACGGCCGGGATGCGGGACAGGCGACGGTGCGAAGACGCTCCCCCTGATCGTGCAAGAGGCGGCGTGCCGTCGTGCGGGCGAAGTTCCAGGTGCGCCAGTCGTCGTGTTCGAGCGCCGTCCGTCGGACGACGAGACCATGAGCCACGCGGCACTGCTCGGGCGGTGCCAGCCGCGGGAGCGCATCGAGCAGGAGCGGCACGGCGTCGGCGCCGAGCGACGCGGCGTAGCGGCCGTCGAACGGGCGCCCGGCGGCGGGGCGCGCCAGGTTGGTCCGGACGATGAAGGCGTCGGGGTTGACGAGGTGCAGCCCGGCGAGCACGGCGAACCCCTGGACCAGCGCTCCGAACGCAAAGCGACGGCGCTCCCCGCGCAACGTGGTCCAGGCAAACCAGGCGCACACGCCTGCGAGGTACAGCATGACGGCGGTCGAGTAGAGCCGGATCTCCGAGAGTCCGAACGCGTCCACGTACAGGCGCATGCGCTCGAGTGCCGAGGCCATGACGACGACGAGCAGCAGCAGCAGGACGACGGCCAGGTGCCGGAAGGTCCGCTGTCGCTCGCGTGATTCGTTTCGCAGGACGCAGTCGGCGGTCACCAGGAGCGGGAGCGTGAGCGCGGTGGCCGTCACGAGCTCGAAAAACCCGCGCCGGGCATACTCCGCGTATGTGAGGCCCGTGGCCGTGGCGATCAGCTGCGCTCCCCCGAACAGGTAGCGCAGCTGGATGACGACGAAGACAAGGAAGAGCGCGTCGACCAGTCCCAGCGCCGTCGCGACGGGAACGATGCCGACGGAGAAGCCGGAACCCTCCCCCGCCGACGACACGCGGCGCAGCAGGGCGCCGCGGAAGTAGCCGGCGGCGAGCGTGGCGAACACGGCGATGAGAACCGTGTGCGACAGGAGCGCGCCGAAATCCACGGCGAAGGCCTGCGTGACGAGGTCGCGAAACACCACGTCGGCCGAGGCGAACAGGGTGCCGAACACGATGAGGAGGGGGAAGGCCACCACGGCGCCCAGCGCCACGCCGCGCGCCCGCCCGAGGCGGGCGCCGCCTGAGACCTCGCTCCAGGCGATGTCGCGGCCGATGAGCGGGAACACGCCGATACAGGCCGTCGCTGCGGCGTCGAGCGCGGTGCGCGCGTAGTCCCACGCCTGGCGCCCGCGCAGCGTGCCGCCCCGGAGACTCAGCATCGCGACGGCCAGGATGATCACCAGGCCGATGGCGTCGAGCGCGTGCAAGGCCGCCGAGTCCCGGGCGACGAAATTGGAGGCGACGAGCAGGGCCGCCGCGGCGAGCCACGGGGTGTCGGGACTGACGGGAACGCGATGGCGGCGCACGAGCCAGACTGCCAGTGCGACGAGCGTCGTGGCGCAGAGAAAGGCGTTGAGGCCCAACGGCATCGCGCGCAGCAGCAGGTCCCCGACGACGCCCAGCATGGCGGCCCCGGCGAGAACGTGGAGCCCGAGCCTGGTCTCGGGGCGCACGGCGCTCATCCGGCCGCCGCCTCGGGCAGACCGCCGAAGCGGCGCTGGCGCGTCCGGAAGTCGGCCACGGCGCGCGCCAGGTCCGCCGCGCCGAAGTCGGGCCACAGGGTGTCGGTGAAGTACAGCTCGGCATAGGCGGCTTCCCACAGCAGAAAGTCCGAGAGCCGCTGCTCGCCGCCGGTGCGGATCAACAGGTCGACGTCCGGCAGAATGACACCGGCGCCGATCGCCCAGCGGGCCGAGTAGTCCACGGCGAGCCGGAGTGCGAGCCGCCCGCCCGCAGCCGTGGCGCGCTGGGCGGCGGCGATCCCTGCGACCAGCGGCGCGGGCAGCCGATCGCGCCGGCCCACCACCTCGAGCCGCACGCCGTTCTCCACCAAGCGCGGCGTCTCGGTGCGGAGGTGACGCGCGAACAACCGCATCAGCGCGGCGACCTCGCCCGGCGGGCGCTTCCAGTTGTCGGCGGAGAAGGCGTACAGCGTGAGCGCGGTGATGCCCTGATCGGGCGCGGCCTCGACCGCCCGACGCACGGCCTCGGCGCCGGCACGATGGCCCGCGACGCGCGGCAGGCCGCGGCGCGCGGCCCAGCGGCCGTTGCCGTCCATGATGATTGCGACGTGGATAGAAGAGCTTTGCGGCATAAAGTAAGACCTCAAAAAAAATCCCGGGGCTCACCCCTGACGGGTGACGCGAATCAGCGCTTCCATGTGGTCGAGGTAATGCTCCAGGGCGCGCCGCCCGGTGCCCGTCAACCGGTATTCGGTTTTCGGGATCCGTCCTTCGAACGACTTGGTGCAGGTCACGTACGAGGCCTCCTCGAGCTTGCGCGCGTGCACGCTCAGGTTCCCGTCCGTCGTTTTGAGGAGCGCCTTGAGCTCGTTGAAGCTGAGGCTGTCGTTCACGGCGAGCGCGCTCACGATGCCGAGGCGCACGCGCTCATGGATCAGCCGGTCGAGCTCGGCCGTGCGCACGCCTGCGCCGGAGCGCTGTCGCGCGACGTCCCGCTCGGCCGCCTCGGTTTTTCTCGCCGCTCCCGGTCTAGCCACCGTACCTCCGAGCAATGATCGCGCCGAACACGAGGTGCAACCCGCCGAACCCGGCCGCCATCAGCCAGTTCCCCCAGACCGCCGGTCCCAGCAGCGCGACGGCGCCGACCGTCATGAAGCAGAGACCCATGACGGGGACGATGCGGACCGAGAACGCGCCCCCGGTCACGAACCCGGTGCCGTAGAGCAGCAGCCAGGTTCCCGGGAGCGCATGCCACAACCCTGCCCGCGACAGCGCGACCGTCAGGAGACCTCCCGCCACCATCGGGGGCAGGAGGCTCAGGCCGGCCCGGCGCCCCGGTCCCGACAGCAGGGGATCGTTCACGGCGAACGCCTTGCGGACCATGGTCGAGCCGCCGATGGCGAGCGCCACGACCGCCTCGCCGAGCCAGGTGGCGAGCCACAGCTCGGGCGTCGGCTGCCGCGCCGCTAACAGCGCGGCGACGAGCGCGGTCGCCCCCACGGCCGCCTGTCCCCAGCCCGGGACGGCCGTGAACGAGCCGGCGCGCTCCATCGTCTGCCGGATGTAGCGGAGGTTGTCGAGCGCGCGATCGTGCAGCGGCCGGGGAGCGGTCATGGAGGCATGATAGCGCCCCGCCGCCCTGGTGTCAAGTACTTTGTATCACAAAGCAACTACGCTTCCACCGTGCGCGTCTACATCTCGGTCGACATGGAAGGCGTCGCCGGCGTGGTGCACGAGTCCCAGACCGACCCCACCGACCCGGCCTGCGCGGCCGACTACGCGCGCTTTCGCCGCCTCATGACGGCGGAGGCCAATGCCGCCGTGGAGGGAGCAGTCGCCGCGGGGGCCACCAGGGTGGTGGTGAACGACAGCCACTGGTTCATGCGCAACCTGCTGGCGGAGGAGCTGCACCAGGCGGCGGAGCTCGTGGCCGGCGACCCCAAGCCGCGCTCCATGGTGCAGGGGATCGATGAGCAGGAGCCGCGTGGCTTCGACGCGGCGCTGTTCATCGGGTATCATGCGCGCGCCGGCACGGCCCACGCGATCCTCGACCACACGTACGCCGATCGGATCTACGAAGTGCGCCTCAACGGCAAGGCGGTAGGGGAGCTGGGCCTGAACGCGGCGCTCGCCGGCGTCCACGGGGTGCCGGTGGCGCTCGTGAGCGGCGATTCCGCGCTCGCCGCCGAGGCGAAACAGCTGCTCGGCGACGGGGTCAGCACGGTGGTCGTGAAGTACGCGGTCAGCCGGCACGCGGCGAGCAGTGTCGCTCCGGCCGTGGCCTGCCGCATGATCCGGGACGAGGTGACGCTGGCGCTCAAGCGGAAGCACACGCCCCTGATCCTGGCGACGCCGATCGCCCTGGAGGTGGATTTCGCTCAGACCATCCATGCCGACATGGCGGAATTGTGCCCCGGCACGACGCGCCCCGCGGGGCGCACGGTGGCATTCTCGCACCACGACTACCGCGAGGTGTTCCGGGTGTGGCGCGTGCTGTTGAACCTGTCGGCCGTCGTGTGACTAGGGCGCCAGCAGCACCAACCCGTAGTCTCCCACGATCCGAAAGCCGATCGACAGGTACGCGGCTCGCGCCGCGGCGTTGAGCGGATCGGCGAACAGCACGGCGCGCGCGACGCCCTGCGTGCGCGCCGCCACGAGCGAGCCCGCCACCACCGAGCGGGCGTAGCCACGACCGCGGCGCTCCGGTGGCGTCCACACGCCGCCGATTTGCACGATGTCCGGCAGCATCGCGTTGAATACGGAATAGGCCACGGGCGTCTTGTCGTGGACCAGGACCCAGTCGGCGCTGCGCTCGTGGTGCAGCAGGACGTCGGCGCGGCTGGCGCGCCCGAGCTCCGGCCCGTCGACCATGCCCAGCGCCTCCACGGAAAAGCTCGCCCGCCACGCCGCCAACAGCTCCAGCTCTTCGGGCTCCGGATGGCGGCAGCGCACCGCTCCGCTGGCGAGCGGCGCCGGAAGTACCAGTCGGTCCAGATCGAGCGCGTACAGCTCGTCGCGGCTGTCCTGGACCGCCGTGGCGGCCGCCAGCCCGAGCGCGTCGCGCGCGGCGACGACCTGTGCCCACGGACCCGAGAACCCCGTGACAGCGCGGCCCGAGCGGCGCACCGCTTCCCGCGCCAGCACGGCGCTGTGCGCGGGCGCCTGCACGAGGACCATCCCGTTCCAGCAGTGCGCCACCACGCCGACCATGCGGCCGTCCTCGAGCGCCGCTACGTAGGTCGCGTGCAGCGGTTGCCCGCGGTCCACGAGACCGGCCGCCCGCGCGTTGGAGCGCAGGAACATGGACGAATCGGCCCGGGCGACGAGGAACGCGTCGAGCGCGGCTTCGTCGCCGGGGTGCAGCACGCGGAGCTCGGACACCGCTCAGCCCGGCGCGGAGCGGTGCAGCTTGAGGATTTTGAGCGACAGGCTGCGCGCCAGGATCCCGATCCCGCCCGGGTCGCCCTGCCGGCGCGGCACCGCGCGGTAGATCAGGATGACCAGGATCCACGTGAGCCAGCTCGATCGCTCGCTCCACGAGAGCCCGCGCAGCATGAGCCACGGCTGCGTGTAGGCCGCGGTCCAGGCCTGCCAGTCGGCCTGGGCGAGGGCGATCGGGCGGGCCAGGACGCGGTTCGAGCGGTAGCCGTGGGCGCTCGGGCTCGAGAGGTTCCAGACGCAGGTCGCCTTGCCCCAGCCATGATTGTCGCTGGCGCCGACCGCGAGCAGATCGTGGTCTCGGGCGAGCTCGAGCACCCGGGCGCGCGCCGGCCGGGGGAAACCGAGCGCCCTGGGCGCACAGTTCACGATCTCAAAGCCGTCGACGCCGGCAGTGACGAACCGATCGAGATCGTCCCAGTGATTGCGCCAGTACTCGGGCAGCGATGCGATGCCGATTGCGCCCTGGCCGTGGAGCGCGGCGAACAGGCCGAGCATCCCGGGCGTGTCGCGCATGTATGCGGCACGGTCGATCAGGGTCACCGGGCCGAGCGCCACGACGTGCTGACCGTACACGCTCCACTCGACCCCGGGCAGGAGGCGGAGGGGCTGGTCGATCGCCTGGTCGAAGACCACGTTGTGATCGGTGACGAAGGAGGCGTCGAAGCCCTGCGCGGCGTGCCACCGCGCCAGATCGGCGGCGCTCCAACCGGGGCGCCCATCGTGTGACGCGGCCGTGTGGGCGTGGTAGTCGATCACGGTGAGGGTGGAGTCCGCCGGCGCGAGCCGCGCGACGGGACGGGGCAAGAGCACCGCGGCCACGCCGAGCCCCAGCACCGCCAGCGGACCGAGCGTCGCCCGCAGCAGCCGCCGCCGCGGCGGGCCGGAGCGCGACAGGCCCCAGACGGCCAGGCCGATCACCCAGACCAGCAGGAATGCCCACGCGCGCCCCAGGCTCAGGAACGTGAGCGCGTCGAGCACGTCCGAAAGCGGGGCGAGCACGGTGTACAAGGCGGGGCGCACGAGGTCGACGTCGTACGGCACCGCGCCGCTCACGGCATCCACGAGCGGCGGGAGCGGGGCGAGCGCCGAGACGAGCAGCAGCGCCAGGAGCGTGCAGGTGATCGGGTAGCGGCGCAGGAGATTCATCCGTACAATCTTGGGCATGCGGGCACTGCACGCCACAGTCGTCGGGTTGCTCGCGTCGAGCATCGTCGGCGCGGGGACTGCATGCCGTCAATCCTCACGCGCGAGCGGCGCGTCCGATGCCGGCGCGTTGGTGACGGTCTATGTGCCGGCCCGGATGGCTGACCAGGTGATGGGGCCGCTGCAGGCGGTCGCGGCACGGCACCGGTGGGCCCTCTCGGTCCGGACGGACAGCGGCGCCCTCGCCGACGCCGACCTGACGATCGCCGACAGCGCGGGCCGTCCCGTGGCGCGGGTCCGGGCGGGATCGGCGGTGGAGGCGCAGGCGAGGCAGCTGGCGAAGGGAGCGCTGCCGTGACGCTCGACGGGTTCGCCGCGATTCCCGACATGGTGCTCGGGCCCCTGGCGGGCCGGCCCGAGGCCGACTGGCACCGCGCCCCGCCCGGCAAGTGGACGCCGGCGCAGATCGTCCATCACCTCGCCATCTCCGTCGACGGGAGCAGTCGCGTGTTTCAGGAGCGGCGTGCGAAGCCGCCGATGCGGCGCCGACCGCGGCCCATGCGGCAGCGGCTGGCCCACGTGCTGTATCTCGATATCGGGTGGATTCCCTCGGGCCGTCCCGCGCCGGCGGCGACCGAGCCCGCCGGGCGCCCGGATGTGGGCGCCGTGGAGCGCCAGCTGCGCGACGGCGTGGCGCGGTTCCTCGCGCTCGCAGGCGAGCTGCTGCCGGCCCGCCGGGGCGATCTATTTGTAAGACACCCTGTCTTCGGTGACCTCACGCTGCCCGAATGGCTGCGGTTCCACGTCCGCCACTGCGCGCATCACGCGAAGCAGATCACGGCGCGCCTCGAGCCGTGACGCGGAAGAAGGACAAGCTCACGGTCCGCGTGCCGAACCCCAAGGCACCGGTGAAGCAGCGGCTCAAGACTCCGGCGCACAAGGTGCACCGGTCCGCGAAGCAGTACCGCAGGAGGGAGAAGCATCCGCACCGGTCGACCGACGTTGAGTGACGGTGTGGCGAGTCGGAGGGAACGCCGGAGTGCCATCCGGGGTTGCCCACCACGACGTACCTCGTAGTACCGGAAACGCCCTCCAACTACGGTGCTCCATGCCCGACTACACCTATGTGATTGTCGGCGGCGGCATGACCGCCGACGCGGCGGCACAGGCCATCCATGAAGCCGATCCCGTCGGATCGATCGGGGTGATCGGCGCCGAGCCGCACCCCCCGTACGACCGGCCGCCGCTCTCGAAGGCCCTGTGGAAAGGCGAGCCCGAAGACAAGATCTGGCGCAAGACGGTCTCCACGGGCGCGCAGCTGCACCTCGGTCGCCGCATCGGCGCGATCGATGTGCGGGCGCACCTGGCGACGGACGACCGGGGCACGAAGTACCGTTTCACCAAGCTGCTCCTCGCCACCGGCGGGACCCCGCGGCAGCTGCCGCTCAAGACGGACCAGATCATCTATTTCCGCACGCTCGATGACTACCGGCGACTGCGCGCGCTCGCGAGCCAGAGCGTGCGGTTCTGCGTGATCGGCGGTGGGTTCATCGGGAGCGAGGTCGCCGCGGCGCTTCGGATGCAGGGGCGCGACGTGACGATGCTCGTTCCGGAGGCGGGGCTGGGCGCGCGGGTGTTTCCCGCCGAGCTGGCCCGCTTCCTGGCGGACTATTACCGGCAGAAGGGCGTGACGATGCGGCTCGGGGAGGGCATGGCGGGCCTCGACCGGCGCGCAGGGTCTTGTCTCGTGCACACGACCACCGGCGGCGAGCTCGTGGCCGAGGTGCTGGTGGCGGGTCTCGGCATCATGCCGACGGTGGATCTGGCGGAGCAGGCGGGCCTGCGCGTGGACAATGGCGTCGTGGTGGACGAGTTCTGCCGCACGAGCCATCCGGACGTGTATGCGGCGGGTGACGTCGCCAACTTCGCGAATCCCGCGCTGGGCACGCGGTTGCGCGTGGAGCACGAAGACAACGCCAACACGATGGGGCGCACCGCCGGCCTCAACATGGCGGGCCGGGCGACGGCCTACGATCATCTGCCGTTCTTCTATTCGGACCTGTTCGATCTGGGCTATGAAGCGGTGGGCGACCTGGACGCCCGGCTCGAGACGGTGACGGACTGGAAGGTGCCGTTCCGAGAAGGTGTGGTCTACTACCTGAAGGGCGGCCGGGTGCGCGGCGTGCTCTTGTGGAACACGTGGGGGCAGGTGGACCACGCGCGGGCCCTCATCGCGGAGCGGGGCCCGTTCCAGGCTCAGGACTTGAAGGGTCGGCTGCCCGCGTAATGGCGCTGCGCGGGGCGCCCGTCACGAAGATCTTGGTGGCCGCGACCTCGTCGCTCGCCGCGCTGCTGGGCGTGACGCTCGCTCTCGCCACGGTGCAGGCGAATCGCGGGGCGGACGAGTCGATCCGGCGCGCGCTCGCGGACACGCGCCGCGGCGTCCAGACGCTCTTGGCGGGCCGCACCGCGACGCTCGCCGGCATGAGCGACGTGAGCGCCCAGGTGCCGCAGTTCCGCGAGCGGCTGCTCAAGAGTGACGAGCGCTCCGCCGTGCTGGACCAGGTGGCGGAGTACCGGCGGCTGCTCGGGGCCGCCTGGGTACTGGTGACCAACGAGCACGGCATCCTGGTGGCGCGCACTGATTATCCCGAGGAGGTCGACGTCGACCTGTCGCGCGGCGCGCTGGTCGCAGGCGCGCTGTCCGGAGAGTCATCGAGCGGGGCCTGGCTCGACGACCGGTCGCACCAGCTGTTCGTAGCCGTGGGGGTGCCGCTGCGGGCATCCGCAGCGGCGACGCCGCAGGGCGCACTCCTGGCCGCGTACGCGATCGACGACACGCTCGCGCAACAGATCAAGCAGGCGACGAACGCCGACGTGGTCCTCTTCGCGCTCGATACGCTGGACCATCCCTACGTCGTCGGCAGCACGCTGCCGCGCGAGCAGGTCGGCCCGGCGCTCGCCGCCGACACGGCGGCGCTGCGCCGCTTCGCTGCCGACTCGGGCGCCGAGGAGCTGTCGGCGGTCCTGGATCGCGAACATCTGATCGGTCTCGCCAGTCCGATCCGTTCGGCGGGCGGCGACGCGTTCGGCGGATTTGTGGTATTCCGGTCGCGCGAGCGGGAGCTGGCGGCGTTTGCCGGCCTGCGCCGCACGCTGGCGATCGCGTTCGCGCTCGGGCTTGGGCTGGCGGTTGCCTCTGTCTCTAGATCCCTCCGAACCAGGGATACCCCTGGTCCTCCCAGTAGCCGCCGGGTCGCCGATCGGTGAACGTCATCGAGACCAGGTACTTGGTGAGCTTGTAGCCCAGCTTGGTTGGCGAGTACAGCCGCAGGGGCGCACCGTGCGCCGGTGGGAGCGGATTGTCGTTCATCCCGTACGCCAGGATGGTTTGCGGATGCATGGCGCTCGCCAGATCCCACCCGTTCGAGTAGCCGGCGTCGAACGAGTCGAAACTGATGTAGCGCGCGGTGTCGAGCGGGCGGCAGCGGGCGACGATCGCGGACACCGGGACGCCGTGCCAGCTCGCGATCGCCGACCAGCCCTCCACGCAGTGATGCTTCACCGTGTACGCCGTTCGCGGCAGCCGCATGAGGTCGTCGAGCGACAATTCGAGCGGGTGCTCGACCAGGCCCTGCACGCGCAGCCGCCAACGGTCCGGGTCGCGCAGCATGGGCATCATTCCCGAGATGAAATAGCTCGGCAGCATCGCGCTGCGCTCGGCGGCTGAGTACGTCCGCGCCAGGTGCGTGGGGGAGAACAAGACCTTCTCGCCCACCCAGTCGTTGACGCGGCTCCAGTCGAGGAGCAGCGGGCGAATGGCGCCGCCCCCGTCCCAACCGCACGCCGCCGCCAGCGCGGTGCCAGCTCCGCCCAGACCCAACTTTACGAATGCGCGCCGGTCGACACCGGGCGTCTGGGCGCCTAGGAGTCTGCGTCTCTCGGTCTCAGTCATGGCTCGGAAAGCGGCCTCGGTACCACCCCGTGATCATGGCCCGCAGCGAAGCGGGGTCCACGACGAACACGAGGATCACGTGCATGATCGTGAACCCCACGAAGATCCACACGATCCAGAAATGCCAGTAGCGCGCCGCCTGAAATCCACCCAACAACGCCGTCAGCCAGCTCAGCTGGGTCGGTTTGTAGATCGCGAAGCCGGTGAGCACCGCGAGCGCGCCCAGCACGATCACACCCGTGTACGCAAGCTTCTGGAGCGGGTTGTGCTTACCCTGCGGTGGATGCTCCCGGCGGAGATGGAGGTAGTACTTCGTCATCGCGAGCGCGCCCGGAACGTCCCGCGGGCGGAACAGCAGGGCGCGCCACTCGCCGCTCCGTACGAGGTACCCGAGGTACAGGAGACCGAAAGCGACGAGCGGCCATGCCAGCGCGAAGTGCCAGTTGAGCGCGCCCGCGAGCCAGCCGCCGAGCCGGCTCCAGTGCGGGAACTGTGCGCCGTCGAACGGGCTCGCTAAGTACGGCCCGCCCCGGTTTCCGAACCGGTCGTAGGCCTCGTAGATCTGCAGGCCGCTCGCGATCAGGCCAGCGAGCACGACGACGGTCGCCCAGTGGGTGAGCCGGACGATCCAGTGGTGGCGGCGTACGGTTGCGGCAGGAGTCGCGGTCATGGCAGCAGGGGAAACCTGCGGCCACGGCCCGATCCCCGCCACTGTCGTCCGTGCGCTTCCAGGCCGCCCTGCCCGGCCTTAGCTTGCAGGCCGATGACTCAGACCCGACACAGCGCGCCTGCCCTCCCCGAACGGATCGGCGGGCTCGCCGCCGTTGCCGCCAACCTGTCGTGGAGCTGGAACCGCAACGCGCGCGCACTGTTCCGCATGCTGGATGCGGCGCTGTGGCGTCGCACCCAGCACAATCCCATCGAGCTGTTGCGTCGGGTCGATCCCGCACGACTCGCCGCCTGCGCGGCGGACCCCGCGTTTCTGCGGCTGTACGACGCCGTCGCGGCGGCCGTGGCGCAGGACGGGACGTCAGCCGGCACGTGGTTCGCCACGTCGTACCCCGAGTCCGTCCAGCGGCCGATCGCGTACTTCTGCGCCGAGTTCGGTCTGCACGCCTCGGTCCCCATCTATTCCGGCGGCCTGGGCGTGCTCGCGGGGGACCAGTGCAAGGCGGCTTCGGACCTGGGCGTCCCGCTCGTGGGTGTGGGCCTGTTCTATACCAAGGGATACTCCGACCAGCGCCTGCGGCTGGACGGATGGCAGGAGGACGCCGAAGAGCGTTTCGACGTGGCCGCGACGCCGCTCGAGCGGGTGCGCGGGCCGAAGGGCGATCCCTGCCTCGCGACGGTGCGGCTGTCGGGACGCCCCGTGAGCGTGGGTGCATGGCGCGTCATGGTGGGCCGCGTGCCGATCCTGCTCCTGGACACGGACCTCGAGCAGAACGACGCGGCCGACCGCGGGCTGTCCCATCGGCTCTACGCCGGTGGCCCCGACCTGCGGCTGCGTCAGGAATGGATCCTAGGCGTGGGCGGCGTGCGAGTGCTGCGGACCCTGGGATACGACCCCGCCGCCTGGCACGCGAACGAAGGGCACGCTGCCTTCATGCTCGTCGAGCGGGTCCGCGAGCTCGTGACGCGAGGGCTCCCGTTCGCGGACGCTGTGCGCCGCGTACGTGGGACCAGCGTCTTCACGACCCACACGCCGGTGCCCGCCGGGCACGACACGTTTTCGCTCGAGCAGGTGGAGCAGTGCCTCGGCCCGGTGTGGCAGGAGATGGGAGTGGCCCGCGAAGCGTTCACGCGCCTCGGGCGTCATCCCGTGATCGACCACGACCGCTTTCATATGCCGGTGGCGGCCATCCGGTTGTCGGCGCGGGTCAACGCGGTGTCGCGCCGTCACGGGGAAGAGGCTCGCCGCATTTGGGCCCCGCTCTGGCCCGACCGCGAGGCGGCGCGTGTGCCGATCGGCCACGTCACGAACGGCGTCCATATCGCTACGTGGATGGCGAACCGCGTCTTGACCCTGTTCGACTCGCACTTCGGCCCGGATTGGCTCGCGCGGGTGGACGACGCGGGGTTCTGGGACAAGGTGCTCGAGCTGGACGGCGGGGCCGTGTGGGCGGTGCACAGCCAGCTCAAGTCCCATCTGATGCGGAGCATCCGGGAGCAGGCGCGGCGACGCTGGGCGGATCAGTGGAAGGAAGCCCTGCACCTCGTGGGCGCGGGGACCCTGCTCGATCCGGAGGCTCTGACGATCGGCTTCGGACGGCGGTTCGCGACCTACAAGCGGGCCGACCTGATCTTCCGGGATCCCGACCGGCTGCAGCGCCTGCTGGTGAACCCCTGGCGCCCGGTCCAGATCGTGTTTTCCGGCAAGGCGCACCCGGGCGACGAGCCCGGCAAGCAGGTGCTGCAGCGCGTGTACGCCCACACGCGGGAGGCCCGGTTCGAGGGTCGGATCGCGTTCATCGAAGACTACGACATGCATCTGGCCCACAGCCTGGTGCAGGGGGTGGATCTCTGGCTCAACGTGCCGCGCCCGCCGCTCGAGGCGTGTGGCACGAGCGGCATGAAGGCGGCGTTGAACGGCGTACCGCAACTCAGCACGCTGGACGGCTGGTGGGCCGAGGGTTACGATGGGCCGAACGGGTGGGGCATTCCGCCGGCGCCGGCCGGTCAGGACGCCGATGCGGCCGATGCCGAGCAGCTGTACCGGCTGCTCGAAGCCGAGGTGGTGCCGCTGTTCTACGACCGGGATGCTGCGAATGTGCCGCGGCGCTGGGTCGAGACGATGAAACACGCGCTGCGCGCGGCGGGCGCGCGGTTCACCGCGCAGCGGATGGTGAGGGAGTACCTCACCCAGTACTATCTCCCCGCGATGCGGGGCGAGCCGCCGGCGGACGATCCGCCGACCGCCTGACAGGAGGCGACCATGGGCGCGACGACACCAACGCCGAAACCGGGCCGGCAGCGCACCACCCGTCCGCGACGGATCGCGGGCACGACACCACGGCCGCAGACGCCCGAGGGCGAACGGATCGGCGTCGCCCACCTGACGGCCGAGTATTGGCCCTTCGCGCGCACCGGCGGGCTGGGTGAGGCGGTGAGCGGCCTGGCGACGTTTCAGGCCGCGGCGGGCCTTGCGACGACGGTCATCATGCCGCTGTACCAGCTGGTGCGCGAGACGACACCGTCGCTCGAGCGCACGGGGTTGACGCTCACGGTCACTCTCGGTGGTCATACCGAACGGGCGTGGGTGTACGAATCCCGAGCCCCGGGCCCCGGACCCCGTGTCTTTTTCATCGAGCACCCCGACTTCTTCGATCGGGCGGGCATCTACGGCGACAACGGCGCCGACTATCCGGACAACGCCCGACGGTTCGCGTTCTTCTGCCTCGCCGCGCTGACGGCGCTTCCGGAGATCGCCCCCGCGACGCAGGTGCTGCACGCGCACGACTGGCATACGGCCCTGGCCCCCGTCTACCTGCGCACCGCGTTCGCCGGCCAGCCGTTCTACCGCGGCCTTTCCGTCGTGATGTCCGTTCACAACGCGGGGTTCCAGGGGCACTTCCCGCCGGACACGCTCGCTGGGTTGGGTCTCGCCGCCGAGCTGTACAACCCGGGTGTGTTCGAGTGGTACGGCCGGATGAACATGCTCAAGGCGGGGCTCGCGTTTTCCGATCTCGCGGTGACGGTCAGCCCCACGCACGCACGCGAACTGTGCACCCAGGAGGGGGGGTTCGGGCTGCACGACACGTTCATCGGCATGGGCGACCGGCTCAACGGCATCCTGAACGGGATCGATCCGACCCTCTGGAATCCCGAGACCGACCCCGAGATCACGGATCACTTCTCGCGCGAGGATCTGTCGGGAAAGCGTCGCTGCAAGGCAGCGCTGCAGCGCGCGTACGGCCTCCCCGTAGAGCCGCATACGCCGCTGTTCGGCATGAGCGCGCGCATGGTGGCGCAGAAGGGGCTGGACCTGGTGCTCGGCGCCGATCTCCTGGGGACGTCGAACGCGCAATTCATCTTCCTCGGCGCGGGAGAGCATCGCTATCACGAGGCGCTGGGAAACCTCGCCGCCGCGGCCCCCGACCGCATGGCGGTCGAGTTCATGTTCACCGATCACCTCGAGCATCGTCTCCTCGCCGGGGCCGACGCCCTGCTGATGCCGTCCTTGTACGAGCCGTGCGGGCTCACGCAGATGCGCGCCCAACGCTACGGCGCGGTCCCCGTCGCGCGCCGGGTGGGCGGCCTGTCGGACAGCATCTCGGACGGCGTGACCGGGTTTCTGTTCGACGAATACACGCCGGCGGGCTTGGGGCTGGCGGTGCGCCGGGCGATGGACAGCTACGCCGACCGACCGGCGTGGCGCAAGCTCGTGCGGGCCGCGATGACGCAAACGTTCGGCTGGGACCGCTCCGCGGACCGGTACCTGGCGCTGTACGCCCGCGCGCTCGCGGTGCGCTCGGCCGCGCTTTCCAGCTGACCGGGACCGCGATGGAGTTCGTCCTCGCGCTCCACAGTCACCTCCCGTACGTCCTGAATCACGGCCGCTGGCCGCACGGCAGCGACTGGCTGTGCGAGGCCGCGCTGGACACGTATCTCCCGCTGCTGGAGCGGCTCGAGGAGCTGTCCGCCGAAGGAACGGCTGCGCCGCTGACGATCGGCTTCACGCCGGTGTTGGCGAATCAACTGGCCAGTCCCGCCTTCGCGCGGGAGATGGAGGAGTTCTTCGGCCAACGGCTGGCTGCCTGCGACGAAGCCGCGGCGTCGTTCGGGCCGCTGGTGGAATTCTGGAGGGAGCGATTCAGTCGCCTGCGGGCGCTGTTCCGGAGCATCGACGCAAATCTCGTCTCCGCCTTTCGGCGCCTCCAGGAGCGGGGCCGCCTGGAGATCATCGGATCCGCGGCCACGCACGGCTACCTGCCGCTCCTCGCGCGGGACGAGAGCATCCGGCTGCAGCTGGCCGTCGGCCAACACGAGCACCGTCGTCTGTTCGGAGTCGCACCGCAAGGTTGCTGGCTGCCGGAATGCGCCTATCGACCGCGCGGCAAGCGGCGCCGGGGCATCGAGGAGCATCTCGCGGACGCCGGGTTCCGCTACTTTTTCACCGACGCGCATCTCGCCCGCGCCGGCAGCCCGCTCGGCGCCTACGGCGACATTCCCCTTGGCGCGGAGCGGTTCGATGCGGAGCGGCACGACGATCCCTCGAAGCCCGGCCGCCGCACGAAGGCGGCGCGGTCGCCGTATCACGCGTATCGCGTCTCCCAGGCTACGCGTGGATCCGCGCGCGGCTCGGTCGCCGCGCTGGTGCGCGATCCCCGCTCCTCCATGCAGATCTGGAGCCGGCACCAGGGCTACCCGGGCGACGAGTCGTACCTCGAGTTCCACAAGATCCGCTGGCCGGGCGGCCTCAAGCTGTGGCGGGTGAGCGGCCCCAATGTCGACCTGGGCGCGAAACGTCCGTACGAGCCGCGCACGGCGCTCGAGCGCGCGGCGGGTCACGCGTCGCACTTCGTCTACCTGCTCGAGAGCGTCACACAGGAGCAGCGGGCGGATGGCGACGGAGTCATCGTGGCGCCGTTCGACACCGAGCTGTTCGGCCACTGGTGGTTCGAGGGAGCGGACTTCCTCGCCGCGACGTATCGCGCGTTGCGCGGGAAGAGCGTGCGCGCGGTGACGGCGTCGCAGCATCTGGAGGCCCATGCTCCTCGCACCGCGCTGCAGCTGGCCGAAGGCTCCTGGGGAGCGAATGGCGACCACTCCATGTGGCTGAACGATCGGACCGCATGGACCTGGAAGCGGCTCGCACCGCTCGAGGAGGCCTTCTGGGACGCGGCGCCCACCGCGCTCACATCCGCCGCCTTGCGACCCGTGCTGGCGCAGGCCGCGCGCGAGCTGCTGCTGGCGCAGGCCTCCGACTGGCAATTCATCATCTCGACCGGGGCGGTGGTCGACTACGCCGAGCGGCGCTTCACGCTGCATTGCGACGACGCCGAGCGGCTGATCAAGCTGATGGGGGGCGTCGGCGGCGGCGAGCTCGAGGCGGGACGGCGGCTGGCCGACGAGCTCGCCCGCCGTGACGATCTGTTCCCCGATGTGCTGGCCCAGGTGGCGGAGGCGCTCAACGGTTGATGCGGTCGATCGTGATCCACGGGCACTTCTACCAGCCGCCGCGCGACGACCCGTGGACCGGGACCATTCCCGTCGAGCCGAACGCCGCGCCGTTCCATGATTGGAACGAGCGCATCGAGCGGGAGTGCTACGCGCCCGTGGCCCCGTCGCTTGCGTCCCTGAGCTTCGATTTCGGGCCCACGCTGCTCGAGTGGATGGAGCGGCACGCGCCCGGGACGTACCGGGCCGTGGTGGCGGCCGGCCGCGCGGGCGGAGCGGTGGCCATGCCGTACCATCACCCGATCCTGCCCTTGAGCTCCCGCCGCGACAAAGTAACCGAGGTGCGCTGGGGCATCGCCGACTTCCGGCGACGGTTCGGGCATGAGCCCGAGGGCATGTGGCTGCCCGAGACCGCCGTGGACGACGAGACGCTCGACGTGCTGGCCGCCGAGGGCGTGCGCTTCACGATTCTCGCACCGCACCAGGTGGAGCGAGCCCCGGCTGGTGGGCTCCCCGGCTGGTATCGCACCAGCGGAGGCCGCCGCATCGCCGTCTTCACGTATGACGGCGCGATCTCGCACGACGTCGCGTTCGGGCCGTTGGTGCGCGATGCGAACGCCTGGATCGAGCGGCTCACTGGCGGATCGAATCAGCTGGTGGCGGTGGCCACCGACGGAGAGACCTACGGTCACCATCACAAAGGCGGCGAGGTCGTCCTGGCCCGCGTGCTCGACGCCCTGAAGCAACGGGGCGACGTGCGGGTCGAGAGCTTTGCCACGTTCCTCGCCCGGCAAGAGCCCCAGGAGGAAGTCCGGCTCGTCGCGCCCAGCTCGTGGAGCTGCCCGCACGGCGTGGAGCGCTGGCGCGCCGAGTGCGGCTGTCGCGCGGCGCCGGAGCGCGGCCTGCATCAGCGCTGGCGCGCGCCGCTGCGCGCGGCCCTGGAATGGCTCGCCGCGGAGCTGCGCGCGCCGTTCGAGCGCGACGGCCGGCCGCTGCCCCCCGAACTCGAGCGCCACGCGCTGCGGATGTTCACGTCTTGCGGCTGGTTCTTCGACGACATCGCCGGCATCGAGTCGGTGATCGTGCTGCGCTCGGCCGCGCGCGCCATCGAGCTGTCGGGCCCCCCCTCGGAGGCGGCGCGCCTCGAGGCCGGCCTGCTCGAGCGTCTCGCGCTGGCGCCGAGCAACGATCCCGCGGTGGGATCGGGGCGGGAGCTGTACCTCAAGCGGGTGAAGCGGTGAACCCGGTCGGCTTCGTGTTCGGCGTCCATCTGCACCAGCCGGTGGGGAATTTCGATCATGTCTTTGCCGATCATCTGCGGGACGTCTATCGGCCCCTCGTCGAGCGGCTGGCGGAGCGACACTTCTTCCCGTTCACGCTGCACATCTCGGGCCCGCTGCTCGAGTGGCTCGAAACGCACGACGCCGCCTACCTCGACATGATCGGTCGCCTGGCGGCGGACGGTCACGTCGAGCTCCTGTTGGCCGGATTCTACGAGCCGGTGCTCGCGTCGCTCCTCCCCGCCGATCGGGTCGAGCAGGTAGCATGGATGCGCGAGGCGATCCAGCGCCGGTTCGGCGTCGCGGCGACGGGACTGTGGCTCACCGAGCGGGTGTGGGAGCCCGATCTGGCGGCGCACCTGGCCGATGCCGGGGTGCGCTACGTCGTCCTGGACGACCGGCATTTCCTCGTGAGCGGGTTCGAGCGGGACCAGCTGCACGCGCCCTTCTGGACCGAGAGCGGCGGGAAACGGGTTGCGTTGTTCCCCATCGACGAGCGGCTGCGCTATCTCATTCCCTTCAGGCCGCCCGCCGAGATCGGCGCCTACCTGCGCGACTTGAGGGCGGCGGGCCGTCCGCTCGCCGTGTTCGTGGACGACGGGGAGAAGTTCGGCGGCTGGCCCGGCACCAAGGATTGGGTGTACACGCGCGGCTGGCTGGCGCAGTTCCTCGACGCCATTGACGCGCTCGTCGCCGCGGGGGACGTCCGCCTCACGACGCCCGGCGCGGCGCTCGACACGGTGCGGAGCGGGGGCCTCGCTTATCTCCCAACGGCTTCCTACCGGGAGATGGAGGCGTGGGCGCTGCCGCCCGTGGCCGCGCGCCGCCTCGCCGTGCTCGAGCAGGAGCTGGGCGAGGCCCGCCTGGCGGGGCCGGAGGGGGCGTTGGTGCGCGGCGCGCACTGGCGCAACTTCCTCGTGAAGTACCCCGAGGCGAATCGCATGCACAAGAAAATGCTCGCGCTGTCGGGGCTGTGCCGCGCGCGCGGCGACCCGCCGGCCGCGCGCCGCGCCATCGGCCGGTCCCAGTGCAACGATGCCTACTGGCACGGGGTGTTCGGAGGATTGTACCTGCCGCACCTGCGGGCCGCGATCTGGCGGCAGCTGGCGCTCGCCGAGGGCGAGCTGCGCCGCGGCGAGGGGCTGGTCGTCGAGCGGCTCGATTTCGACGGCGACGGCGCCGAGGAGCTGTGGATCCACTCGGCCACCTGCTCGGCGCTCGTCAGCCCACAGCGCGGCGGCGTGGTCGAGGAGTACACGGTGTTCGAGCAAGGCATCAACTATTCGGACGTGCTGACCCGGCGGCGCGAGTCGTACCACGAGCCGGCTCCCGGTCGCGCGGGCGGGGAGGCGACGGCCAGCGACGGCGCGCCCAGTATCCACGACCTCGAGCACATGGTCCGCCTGCAGCACCTGCCGCCGATCGATCCTGCGGATCGCGCGCTGCTCGTGGATCGTGTCCTCGGGAGTGACGTGTCGCTCGATGGCTATGCGGGTGGAGGCTTCGAGTCGATCGCCTGCTGGTCACGCACCACGTTCCACGCGACCCTGGAGCAATCGGCGGTCGCAGTTGAAGTCGTCCTCAAACCGATCCCCGACGCTTCGCCAGGAGGGCTTCTCGAGAAGCGCATCAGGCTCGACCAGACCGGGGAGCTGAGCGCGCGCTACCGCTGGGATCCCGCCGCGTTCCCGTCAGACGCGCTGTTCTGTCCCGAGATGTCCGTGTCGCACGAGGTGGAGCTCGCTGTCTCGCCGGCGGCCGATGTGTGGCAGTTTCCCGTCGCGACCGTGTCTCGCTCGGAGCGCGGCTTCGAAGAAACGGTGCAGGGGTACTCGTACACGCCGCGCTGGCCCGTGCGCGCCGGGGAAGCGCGGCTCACCATGCGCGTGCGTCAGTCAGCGTAAGCGAGCTACAAGATTGATGTCAGGCTGCAGGAGAATCCCGGAAGTACGTCTTCGCCTTCGATTATGCCGCTCTCCCCGAGATGGGTCTCGGTCCCATCCCGTCTATACACCCGAGCGACGCGTCGCTCGGGGTCGATGACCCAGACGAGGCGCACGCCTGCTTCGAGCCAATCGCCGATCTTGGCGAGCGTTTCACCTGGTCGGTTGTCGGGCGAGAGGACTTCGACGACGAGGTCCGGTCCGAGCGCGGGAAAGCCACGGGTTTGCGGGTCCGGGAGTCGCTCACGGCTGATGAACGCTACGTCTGGCGCGCGCACGGTGTCCGGATCGGTCGTGAGCTTGAATCCCGTGTCGCCGCTCACCACTTGGCCCGCTTCTGTCCCCTCCACGTGCTTCGACAAGAGGAATGCGAGGTTCATGGACACGCGTCCGTGCCGGTAGCCCGCCGGCTCGCGGACTACGAGGATCCCGCGGACGAGCTCCACACGCTTGTCGGGAATGCTGGTCCGAAGCAGTTCGTCGGCCGTCATGAGCGCCGGTGACATACTCGGAACGTAGACGCGCTCGGCGGGCACGGCAACGGAATCGGGCGGCCCTCATTCAACCGTGTATCAACCGCCTGTCCGCAATTTTTCGGTACCGTGCGCGGGAATCCGGTTCGTTCCACCGGATTCGCCCGATTATCGTTGCGCCGTGTCAGCCTACGAAGACTTGGATGCGTTCAAGGCGTGCCACCAGCTCACGTTGGCGGTGCATCGCGTGGTCGAGACGCTGGAGGAGCGCGACGCCACACTGGCCGCGCAGCTGTGGGCCGCGGCGCTGTGCGCCTCGAGTCGCATCGCGCGCGGCTCGGGCTTCCGAAATCGCCGCATGTTCGCGGCGTGCGTGGATCGAACGCTCGCGGCCCTCGCCGAGATCTCTTTCTACCTCGAGGTGGGTTGCGCGATGGACCTCATCTCCAAGGACGAGCGCCAGGAGCTGGAAAGCCTCGGTGGCCGCGCGTTGTTCTACTCGATGAAGCTGGTCACGTCGCTTGCGGGCGGGAGTCCCAGCGAAACGGGGCCCGCGCCCTAGAACCTGGTGAAGCCTCGTCTACTGAACGCGCCGCCACAGCGCGGCGTGACGCACGCCTTCGAACTGGCCGTCCCCGAACCAGCCGGCGACATCGGCGGCGGCGTTGATCGCGGTCGGGGAGCTCGACGCCGGGTCGCTCAGCGTATTGGGCGCTCCGAGGTCGGTGACCTGCCCATCCCGCCACACGGCGGCGTGCTCCACGTCCCGCGCGATATCCACCACACCGACCACGATGCCCCCCTGGTTCAGCCTGGCACCGCCCAACCCCAGGCCCGTGGATGTGCCACGGTCCCAAAGGGCGTCGTGCAGCAGGACCTGCCCGCGATTGTTGACCGCGACGCCGTAGCCGGCGAAGGTGAAGGAGGAAAGTGGGCCGAGATCGACGAGCTGACTGCCGTCCCACAGCCAGGCGCGGTACGAGGGGCTCGAAGGGTTGATAATGGCCTGGCCGACGACTTCTCCCCGGGCGTTGAGGCCGGCGGTCGCCATCTGGTCGCCCAGATTTCCAAGATCCAGCATTCCAGAGGCGGGAGTCCACAGGAAGGCATCTTGATGTGCCGACGTGGGCGCGTCGGAGTGGCCTGCGACCACGCCCGCCTGATTGATGCCGCGGACGAGGCTCGCGGCGCCGCCCAAGGTGCCGAGGTCCTGGGCCGCGCCGCCGCTCCAGCGCATGGCGTGACCAGGTGTGCCGAGAGTGCCGGCGGTCCAGGCAACCTCTCCCGCGTCATTGAGATACACAAGGGCTTCCGGGTCGTGGAAAGCAGGCCCCAGGTCCAGCATTTGTCCGGCGGTCCACAGAAACGCGTGCCACTCGCCCGAGGCCGTCGTACTGCTGCCGGCCACCTGGCCCGCGAGATTGACCGCGTCGGCCCGGCTGCAGCACCCACCCAGGGTGCCCAGGTCCTGCATCGAGCCATGGGTCCACAGGAAGGCATGCGAGGGGGGCCGGTACTCGTCGGTGGTCTGGCTCCACCCGGCGACCGCGTCGCTGTCGTTCAGGCTCGTGGCCTGACTCACCTGTCCGCCGAGGGTGCCGAGGTCTACGATTTCGTAGCCCGGTGAGGCGCTGGCTACAGCGTCTGTAGCGAGCCGCGCAGGGCTGGCCGGAGCGAATCGGTCGCTACACGCGGCCGTGGCGGCCAACAGAAGGAGAATCGGAAATGCGGCGCGGACTCGGTCCGTTCCACCCACCGTCATGGTGCCCTCCCCACCGTCCAGAGGACGGCATGACTCTCGCCCGAGGGGGTCGTGCTGGATCCCACGATCTGGCCTGCGTTATTCAGATCTCCCGCCCCGCTTTGCGAACCCCCCAACGTGCCCAGGTCGTGCATTGTCTGACCGTCCCAGAAGAAGCCGTGGGTTTCGAAGGAGCCCGTGGTGCTGAAGCCGACGACCTCGCCCTGACCGTTGACGGCGGTGGCGCGGCTGTTACCGCCCAGCGTGCCGAGGTCCAGCATGGTCCCGCCGTCCCAGAGAAACGCGTGCCGTCCGCCGTCGGCCGTCCGGCTCTCGCCCACCACCTGGCCCTTGTCGTTGATAGCAGTGCCGAAGCTCTCACGACCCCCGAGGGTGCCCAGGTCCCGCATGGTTCCGGAATCCCAGAGGAAGGCGCGGAAGGAGCCACTGCCGTTCAGGCTCTGGCCCGTGACCTGACCTCGGCCGTTGATGGCCACGACGACGACCGATCCGCCGCCGAGCGTGCCCAGGTCCTGCATGGTCCCATTTTCCCAGAAGAAACCGCGTGAGTACGTGGCCGGGCCGGGGGGGAACCACATTCCCGTCACCCGACCCGCCGGGTTGACCGCGGTGGCAGTCGTGTTAACGGAGCCGCCGATGGTACCGAGGTCCCGCATGGCGGTGCCGTCCCACAGGAACGGGTGGAGGTCACCGGACGACGTGTAGCTGCTCCCGACTGCCTGCCCTCCGGGATTGAGAGCGAGGGCGTCGCTGGAGGGGCCCCCCAAGGTCCCCAGATCCTGCATGGTCCCCGCGTCCCACAGGAACGCGTGCCGATCGCCCGAAGCGGTTGAGCTCAGGCCGACCACCTGGCCGCGAGGGTCGATCGCCCGGGGCTCGCTGTAGTCGCCCCCCAGGGTGCCGAGGTCGTGCATGGTTCCGTCCCAGAGAAAGGCATGCAGCGCGCCGGATCCGGTCGTGCTCGTGCCGACCACCTGACCACGCTCATTGATGGCCAGGGCGCTCGAACGGCTGCCGCCCAGCGTCCCCAGGTCGAGGATGGTCGGGGTGGCGGCTTGACTAAGTGTCGGATGCGCGGGTTGTGCCGGGTTACGGACTGCGTCGCAGCTACCGAGGAGCGGAGCGAGAGCGAATGCACCCAGGAAGCGGAGAGTCGGGACGCGCATCGAGCACTCCCCCTTTATTGTGTGACGAACGAGACGTGTGGGGAGACGGGAGGTGCAAGAAGCGAGCCGTTTCAGATGAACGGTAACCGGGCGCACGCATGACGTTCCGGCGCAACACGTGCAAGGGCCGGGCGGTCCTAGACGTCACCGGTGAAGCACGGGCAGGTACGCCTCCCACGGCCCCACCGCTTCCCGGTACTGCTTCGCCATCACGCGGCTGATCTGCGCCACGTGTCCCAGATCGTGTACGACCCACGTCGCCAGCAGCTGCCGCAGGGTCACCGGCCCAAGGTCGGGATGCTCACCCATGAGCTCGAGCTGCTCCGGGCCGAGCTGCATGCCCCGGAGCTCGGCGAGGTTGTTCTTGCGCAGCACCTCGAAGCGAGCCAGCAGTTGTGCCGTGGTGCGACCCTGATTCAGCCGGAGGTGTCGCCCCCGGTCGAACGGTTCGAAACGGCGACTTTTCCCTTGCGCCAGGACGATCCGAGCGCGCTCCATCCAATCGGTTTCCTCGGCATCGATGAGGTGACCCACTACGTCGAACGGGCTCCAGGTATCGGGCCCCTCATTCGGCGAGGTCCATTCCGTCGGCAGCCCCGCAAGCAAGGCGTGGAGCACGCGTGGCGTGCGCGCCAGGACCAGGATGGTCTTCTCGAGATCGAAGTCCACAGGGGACCCCTTAGTCTGGGCTGAGAGTCGGTGACGGCGCCCGCGGGAATGTGACCCTCGGAAGGACGCTGGTCGCCACCGGCAGGGCCTTGTTTCCTAGTGCCACACGCTCACGATGATCGGGATCACCAGCAGCTTCACCAGCCAGTCCCCGCCATGGATCGCCGCCACCTTCCACGGGATGTTCTCCCACAGGACCGATCCCGTGAGCAGGACCACCGGGAACCCGATCCACAAGGCGAAGCCGACGTGCACCGCGCCCATCCAACTGCTGACGCCGAGTAGCGCCACAAGGCGGGCGATCACGCAGGCGAGGACGAGGCACCGCGCCAACTCGATGACCAGTTTTCCCGCGGGCATCTTGGCACCGGCCATCGCCGCGACCGGGTCCATGCCGCGCAGCCGCATCCACGGCTTGTAGAACAGCAGGGGGCTGTACCAGAGCCAGCCCAGCACGAATACAGCGAGCGCCGCCGCGAGGACGGCAAAGTAGTTTACGTGCACCATGGCCGAGCCCTCCCTTCAGCGCAGCATCTTCCCGTAGCGCGCGTAGATGCGGCTTCCTCACGCGTCGGAAGCGCGCTTCCCCCTTGGGCGCTTTGTGGTCCCACGTTCGTGGAGCAGCATCCAAGACGTGCCGAACCTGTCCCTCAGCATCGCAAAGCGAGATGCGAAAAACGTCTCCGCCATTTTCATGAAGATCTGACCGCCGTCGGAGAGCAGCGCATAGAGCCGTTCCGCCTCCTGGTCGCTGTCGACTGTGAGCGTCAGGTAGGCGCTGCGCATGGGCTCGGCTCCCGGAATGTCCGCACCCATCAGCACCGTCTTTCCGATGTCGATGCGGGCATGCAGGATGGCATCTTTCCGATTCGCCGGCCCGCTGGCCGGATTCGGCTGCTGGCCGTGCGTCATCATCATCGTAATCTTGCCGCCGAGGTGTCGCTCGTAGAAGCGGAACGCCTGCTCGCAGTTCCCGTTGTAGTTGAGATAGATGTCGAGTTTCATCGGATTGCGCTCGTGGGGCGCGTCGCCGGATCCCAATGTTCGTCCGCCTTACCGTCCTTGAAACGCCACATGTCGAACCAGGTCGTGGTGTAGCTCTTTGCGGAATCGTGGGCGTCCTTCAGCTCGTGCACGTACGCGACTACCACGAGATCGCCCTCCGCCACCACCGACACGACCTTCGTCTTCATCTTCTCCGGTATTGGTACGGGCTTCACCTTCCGGACCTCGGTGAAGTACTTCACCACGCCGACGCGGCCGGACGCGGCGTTGGGATTGTGCTGGATGTAGCGCTCCGTCAAGTAGTTGTCCGCCAGCTCCCAGTGCCCCGCCTCGAGCAGGTCCCGTACGATGTGGTAGGCGGCCTGCTTGTTCCTATCGAGCTTCGGGTCGCTGCTGTGGAACAGGGCCTCCGGGTAGGTCGCGCCGGCGACGGGTTCTTGTGCGTGCAGCGAAAGGCTGCCGGCCACGAGAGCGGCGGCAAGTGGGAGTGGGAGACGAGGAAGCATGTGTTCCTTTTTCAGGGGGCACCATCGAAAAAGTCTACCACACCCGTCCGCAAACAGTACTCGGCTCCGACGATCAGCAGCCTGTCGTGTTCAACCAGGCGCTCGAGGATCGCTGACCCGTGACGCAGATGGTCGACCGCAGCCCGAATGTTCGCGCGCACGGCGTGTGCGACGAGGGTGGACGCTTGCTCGCGGAGCGGCGTGGCCAGCAGGGGCTCCACGGCAGGCCGGATCCGCTCGACAATCGCGCGCAGGCCAGCCGACTGATGCAGGGTGGGTTGGCGTAGCTCCTCTATGGTGGCCGTGATCGCGCCGCATCCCGTGTGGCCGAGCACGACGACAAGCCTCGTGCCAAAGCGTGTGGCCGCAAATTCTACGCTGCCGACCTGAGACGGCGCCACGATATTCCCGGCCACCCGGATGACGAACAGGTCGCCAAATCCCTGCCCGAAGACGAGCTCGGCGGGAACGCGGGAGTCCGAGCATCCGAGGACAATGGCGAAGGGCTGCTGTTCTTCGGCGAGCGCGAGGCGACGGGTCTGGCTGACAGCGGGAGCGGTGTCGGCTAGGCTCGCGACAAACCGGCGGTTGCCCTCCTGCAATCGCATGAGCGCTTCACAGGTCATTGCGAACAGATACGCGAGCTGGTGCTAGTCGTCAATGAGGCGGCGCTGTCTGACGGATCGCGCTGCAAGGGCTTGTTACGCTGCGGCGGCTGGCGAGATCAGGGAACGCGATAGAGGACACGCCGGGTAAGAACTGGGGCGTCAGCCGGGTAGCTGTAATACTCCAGATGGAGTTCGTTGGCCACGATCTGGTACCGCGTACTGTCGCGGGGCCAACCGCTGAAGTCGCGCTGTACATGACGGTACGTCGGGCCGTAGAAGACATCCGTCGTCACCAGCGAATCGGGATGGATGACGAACTTGTCCTCGCCGATCCCGATGTGACCGTAGAGCACCTCGTGGGCGGACAGGTCGTCAGAGGCTTGATTCGGGTAGAGGCCACGAGTGATCACGTGATCTTCAATTCCGGCGTCGGCGCGGACGATGAACAAGCCGTCCATTGTGCCTTGGGGTTGGAGGGGCTGTGTCGGCGGGCGCCAATGACCGATCAGGTGAGTAAGCGCGGGGCTGACGGGGTCCGAGCTACAGGCTATGAGTGCCGCGGCCACGATCGTGGCTGGCAGTGGGAACGGCTTCATGTACCCTCCGACGCCGAGGCGAGGAACCGGATCCATCCCAAAGTCGATACCCTGCGTGGGTGGGGGTGGGTCACCCATCAAGGTGCTGGTTAGGCGGCGCCTCAGTCACAGTGGAAATAGAAACGGTTTCCGTCTAGAGCCTCAACGGTGAACTGCCTCTGCCTCTCGCTCCGCCTAGCGGCTCGCGCGCTGTTCTGACCTGGCCTGCAACGTAACGCCTCACCTCGAGCTCGGGTCGAGCCAGCTCAAGGGTCTCCTGGCCCGCGGGTTTACGCGGCCGAGCAGCCTAATGCGCACACACGCCGCGCGCTCCGCTGCTCCCATGGGTGGAATATATTTCTCCCCATGCGAATCGGCGCGCTCGTAGCGCTCGTGTGCGTGGCCGCGTGCCGAACGCGGCCGCTCGTCAGAATGGGGCAGCAAAGCGACTCGGTGGATCTCGCCCAGCTCGTGCCCCACGGCTCGACCGACAGCTCGCTCGCCGCGCCGCGCGTGATCACCACACCGAGCGTCGTGCTGTTCTGGCTGCACGCGGCGGACACGCTCAGCGGGGACGACCAGGCCGACACCTTCGACGACCTGAAGTACTACACGGCGCAGGTGGCGCCCGCCCTCGCCGCGAGCGGCATCCAGCTCGTCGCCACCAATGCCGACACGGTCTTCGTCTCCCTCCCCAACGCCAGGCGCCGCACGATTCTGCTGTCGGGCCTGGACTATCCGTACGGCTACCTCCTGATCGATCCGGGCGGCCCCGAGCGGATCCTCACGGGTGTGTACGAGGACGGCGATCTGATGGACGAGCTGCGCGCCTACTTCGACCTCCCCGACGACTCGACCAGCGCCCCGCCGCGGGCCACCACCTGACGCCCCCGGGGCAGCACGTGCCCGACTTGCGGCTCGCCGGCGGCGACGTCCTGCTGCACGACGGCACCTGGCGGGTGGTGCGGGCGGATGTGACGGTGCGCGAAGGGAGAATCGAGGCGATCGCGATGGCGGGGAAGGGGGAAGAAGGAAGGGGGAAGGGGCTCCCCAGCGCCCCTCCTCAGGTCCGGGACTGCCGGGGCTGTCTGGTCATACCCGGTCTCATCCAGGCCCATGTGCACCTCTGCCAGACGTTGTTCCGCGGACTGGCGGACGACCTGCGGCTCGAGGACTGGCTGGTGCGCCGCATCTGGCCCCTCGAAGCGGCGCATACGGAAGAAACGCTGTACGCCTCCGCCCTGCTCGGCTCCGCGGAGCTGCTGCTCGGCGGCACCACGGCGATTCTCGACATGGAGACGGTGCGCCACACGGAAGCGGCGTTCCGGGCGCTCGAGCGGATCGGGATCCGCGCCACGGTCGGCAAGTGCCTGATGGACGCGCACCCCGAGGGCGCGCCGATCGACCTCGCCGAGTCGACCGACGACGCGCTGGCGGACGCCGCGTCGCTCGCTCAGCGCTGGCACGGCGCCGCCGACGGCCGGCTGCGCGTGTGCTTCGCCCCGCGCTTCGTCCCCAGCTGCTCGGGTCCATTGCTCCGGGCGGCGAGCGATCTGGCGGAACGGTTCGACGCGCAGCTGCACACCCACGCGGCGGAGACGATCGTGGAACGCGAGACGGTGCTCCGGACAACCGGGCTGGAAGAGATCGCCTACCTGGACTCCGTCGGCGTCGCGGGGCCACGCGCGGCGCTCGCCCACTGCGTCTGGGTCGACGCGCACGAGATCGATCGGCTGGCACGTCAAGAGACCACAGTGGTGCACTGTCCCTCCTCGAACCTGAAGCTCGCGAGCGGCGTTGCGAAGGTCCCGGAGATGCTCGCCGCAGGCTGCCGCGTGGCCATCGGCGCGGACGGCGCCCCGTGCAACAACGGGCTCGATGCCTTCGCCGAAATGCGCCTCGCCGCCCTGATCCAGAAGCCGCGCCTGGGTGCCGACGCGCTCCCCGCCGCCCAGGTGCTCGAGCTCGCGACGCTGGGCGGCGCCCGCGCCCTCGGGCTCGAGCAGGAGATCGGCTCCATCGCGCGCGGGAAGCGGGCCGACCTCGTCGTGCTCGACCTGTCCGAGCCGCACCTCCATCCGCTGCTGGGCGACCCCGTATCGCGCATCGTGTACTCGGCCCGCTCGAGCGACGTGCGCGACGTGTTCGTCGAGGGCCGCCCCGTCGTGCTCGGACACGAGCTGCTCACGGCACCGGTCGACCACATCGTGCGCGAGGCGGATCGCGCCGCCGCCGAGCTGCACCGCCGGGCGAGGCTCGCGTAATGCTCGGCGGGATGCTGCTCGTCCTGGCGCTCGCGATGCAGCGGCCTGCGGACTCCGGTGCCGCGCTGTTCGCGTCGTGGTGCAAGTCGTGCCACGGCGCGGACGGCCGGGGCACGCCCGCGGCGTCGACCCGGCTCGAGGTCCCGCCCGCGGACCTGCACGAGTGCAAGGGCTCGACGGCCGAGACGGAAGATCGCTGGGTGAAGATCGTCGCCCAGGGCGGCGCGGCATTCGGGCTGTCGCTCGACATGCCGGCCTTTGGGGAAGCCGGAACGCCCGCCCAGATCCGTGCCGTCGTGCGCTACGCACGCTCGTTGTGCGGCGAGCTGGGCTGGCCGCCGGGCGAGCTGAACTTCCCGCGCGCGTTCCTGGTCGAGAAGGCTTACCCGGAGGACGAGGTCGTGATCAGCGATCGCGGCCGCGGCCAGGACTACATCTATGAGCACCGGCTCGGCAAGCGGCTCCAGCTCGAGGTGAGCGCGGGCAGCGTGTTCGACGGGCAGCCCCAGGCGTTCCAGGGCGTGACCGGCGCGCTCAAGTACAACGTGTGGCACAGTCTCGAGCGGCGCGCGCTCGTGAGCCTCGGGCTCGAAGCTACGCCGCCCCTGGGACGCCAGGACGTGTGGGAGATGGAGCCCTTCCTAGCGTTCGGCGCCAGTCCCGGACGGGCGCTCGTGGTGCAGGGCGAAGTCCAAGGCAGCTGGGAAGAGACCGAGGGGTTCGGGGGGATGTCCTATCGGGTCGGCGTCGGCCACGAGCTGGGGCGCTTCGTGCCGATGCTGGAAGCCGGCTGGACCGTACCGGCGGACGGCGAGCGGACCGTGTCGCTTTATCCGCAGGTGTGGGTCCAGCTCTCCCGGCTCGGACACGTGGCGGGCTCGCTCGGCGCCGAGCTCCCGGCGACGGGCCCGGAGCCGCGGCATCCGCGGCTGATCGCGTTCGTGTTGTGGGACTTCGGCGACGCGCCGCTATTCCGAGGCTGGTAGGCTCGCGCCGTTCACGTTGAACCGCTGAATCGTCTCGATCAGTTTCGCGGCGGCGATCGCGAGCTGCTGCGACGTCGCGGTGAGCTCGCCGAGCGAGGCGCTCTGCCGCTCGGTCGCCGCCGACGTCTGCTCCGCCCCCTGCGCCGCCGTCTCGGCGATCCCCGCGACCTCTTCCATGCGCCGGACCACCTCGCGGATCCGGCCCGTCTGGCCTTCGGTTTCGCCCGCCAGGGCGGCGGCGAACTGGACCGTCGCGTTCAGGTCGCCGAAAATGGCGTCCAGCGCCTGGCGCACGGCCGCGGACACCGTGCCCACACCCTGCGCTGTACGGCGGCCTTCTTCCATGGCGCCGAGCAGCTGGGTGATCTGGTCCTGCGTCTGGCGCACGCGCGCGCGGACCTCGTCCGCGGAGCGGGCGCTCTGCTCGGCGAGCTTGCGCACCTCGTCGGCCACGACGCGGAACCCCAAACCATGCTGGCCCGCCCGCGCCGCCTCGATGGCGGCGTTCAGGGCGAGCAGATCGGTCTGGCTCGCGATCCGCGTGATCGCATCCACCAGCTTGCCGATCTCGCGCGAGCCCAGCTCGAGCGTGGCGGCCGCCCGCGACACCTGGTCGAGGTGATCCACCAGCGTGACGAGCAGCTCGCTCGCCCGGGCGATCTCCTGTCCGTGGCGTCGCGCCTGCTGCGCCACGCCGGCGATCTGACGCTCAGCGTCCCGGGCGCGGGCGTGCAGCTGCGAGGCCACGGCGGCGGCCGCCTCGGAGTCGGCCCGCCCGTGCCCGATCAGCTCGCGCTGCCGCTCGACGCCGCGCGTCACACTCTGTGCGGTCGTCGAGATCCCTTGCGAGGCGGCCTGAAGCTGGCGTGCCGACCCCGACAGCTGCTGCGCCATGGCGGCGAGACCCTGACCCTGGCGCTGCACCTGCCGTACCATGGCGGCGATCCCGTCGGTGGTCCGGTTCACGCTCGCGCCCAGGAACCCGAGGTCGTCGGGATCGTCGTCCGCTACGCGCACGGTCAAGTCGCCCGCCTCGAGCCGGGCGACCGTCGTGCGGGTGGCGCGCAACCGCGCGGTGATTCGCGTGAACATCGGCAGCAGCGCCGCACTCGTGACGAGGAGAACGAGCGCCTCCTCCAGCGACGCGCCCCACGACCAGCCCGGTGCTCCCTGACTCGTGCGGACGGCCGTGACGAGCGCAAACCCTGCCAGGTTGAGCACCAGGGCCTGCCAGGCCTCGGTGCGGCCCAGGTAGAGTGCGGCCTGGAGCGGGGCGATCAGGTACGCCACGTACAGGAGGTGCCCCGTCGGCCCCATGGCATAAAGGATCGCGGAGATCATGGCTGCGCCCACCGCCAGCGTGGCGTGGGTATACCAGGGGGGCGGCTCGTCGGTGCGTGCGACGCGGACCATCGCGTAGTTGACGACGGCGAACACGACGGCGAAGCCGAGGATGAACGACCAGGCGATAGGCGCGAGGCCCGCGATCCGGACGGCGGCGAGCAGCGCCACGCCGAGACCGGCCGCCCGCCAGCGCCCCCGGGCGCTCGCCAGGGCGTACCGGCGCAGCTTGGCGCGGTCTTCGGCGTCGGACATGGCGGGAATCTACATCCGGAACAGATAACTCAGCTTGAGGAAGAACCCGTCCGCCGTGCGGCTCAGGTCGCGGAACCGGAAGGCGTCCGCTTCCGTGAGCGATGTGCCGTAGCCCAGGAACACCACGGTCCCCGGCGTCGGCTTGTAGGAGAACAAGACGTCGTTGCGGAAGTCGTTCGAAACGATCGCTCGCGCCGGGCCGCCGTTCACGAGCAGCGGTTGACCGGTGCGCGGATCGAGCAGGGCGGCCTGGTCCTCCGCGAAGTACTGTCCGATGTAGCGCACGAAGACGGCGCGCGTCAGCTGGTACTCGAGCTTGAGCCGGGGGATGTTCGCGGTCGAGAAGCGGCTGCCGTCGCGCGTGCGGGTCAGGCGCTGGTGCACCCAGCGCGCCTCGACGCGCAGGGCGGGCGTGGGGCGCAGGGCGGCGATGGCGGTCACGGCGACCTCGCGGCCCTCGGACGCCTCGGGAAAGATGGCTGCGGCCCCATAGCCCAGCACCACGCTCCCGGCCACCGCGCGGTTGGGCGTATTCACGATGAAGGCGCCCCCGGGCAGATGATACAGGTCGTGGGGGACCACGAAGGCCGCCGTGTCCACCGTGCGGTCGACCCGGTAGCCGGAGTAGTCCCCCGTCTCGAAGCCGAAGTGATTCAGGCTGAGCGTAAGCTGGAGCTGCCAGCCGCCGCGCAGGGTAGCGATCCAGAAGTTCTGCAGCGTGTCCTCGATGGTGCGGTTCAACCGGCCGAAGTCGCGGTAGCGCCAGATCGGCGCGAACCCGACGATCGCCGTCAGCTGCTCGACCAGCGCGCCCGGGCGGCCGTACCAGCTGAACCGGTTGTAGGTCCGGCCGGCGACGAAGTCGGTTCGATTCACGAACCCGCTGGTGTCCTGGAAGCTCTTCTGGATGCCCAGCAGCTCGAAGTGGTTGCCGTACGCGCGGCCGGTGCGGTCGCCGAAGGTGACGGTCCACAGCTTGCCGGCGCGCCCGCCCGTCGGGTCGCGCGTCCACGCTCCGGCGACCTGCACCTCCGAGAACCAGATCTTGCGCCACACGACGTGCGCGTCGACGCCCAGGACCCGGTTGTACTCGTCGCCATCGAAGCGGTCGGTGTAGGCCACCCCCAGCGTGGAGGTCGGCCCCAGATCGCGCCGCAGGCGCAGCATGTTGTAGACGGGGTGCGCGCCCGTGGCCGACTGGTCGCTGTTGTCGACGGCGCCGAGGTAGGCGATCCCGGTGCCGCCCACTTTGCCGGCGAGCTTGGCGCCGAACACCGGCTGCGCGATGCGGCGCGTGTAGATGAGGCTGTTGGGTGTGTCGAACTGCTCGAGCCCCTCGAGGAAGAACGGCCGCTTCTCCGGATAGAACAGCGCGAAGCGCTGGTTGAGCGTCACCTGGCCGATGTCGGCCTCGACCTGCGAGAAGTCCGGGTTGGCGGTCGCCGTGAGGCCGAGGTTCTGCGTGACACCCCAGCGCAGGTTGCCGGCGACTTCGGGCGTGCCGCGATAGTCGTAGCCCGGCGTGGTGGGGGCGCCGTCCACCTTGGTGGTGAATTCCGGCGTGAGATCGAGCACCAGGCCGCGCCGCAGCGCTCCGAGGCCCACCAGGCGGCCGGACTGGATGAGGAAGCTCGCATTGGCGCGGACCGCGGGGGTCCAGGTTTCCTCGTAGCCCGAGTGCTGCACCGAGCGCAGCAGCTGGATGCCCCAATCCTGGGGGTCGGCGCTCTGATAGCGCAGGCTCTTGAAGGGGATCCGCACCTCCACTTCGTAGCCCCGCGCGGTCACGCGGCCGCGCGATTCGTAGACGTAGTCGGGGTTCAAGTCGATGGTCGCGTCGAACCGGCCGCCGGCGCTCGGGCCCCCGGCGGCGCCGGCGGCGACGCCGTCGCTCCAGACGCCGTCCTCCTGCACGCCGAGCGGATTCACGGCGAACATCGTGGCGCGGCGGTGGTCGAGGTAAGTGTCGAGCAGGATGGCGACGTGGTCGTCCGCGTCGATGTTGTCGCGGTCGGCGAGGGTGGCGCGCACCGCGTTGCCGTGGCGCTCGAATGCGCGAATGCCGAAGTAGATCGCGTCGGGCGCGTACCAGACCAGTACCTCGGTCGAATCCTCGGCGGGGCGCCCGTCCACGGGGCGGTACTGCGAGAATCCCGTGAGGCGGGCGGCCCGGCGCCACACGGGCTCGTCCAGCACGCCGTCGATTGTCGGCTGGGCCTCGAAGCGCGGGATGCGGGCGTCGAGCTGCTTCGCGAGGCCGCTGTAGACGGGGGCGGAGTCGGTGGCGACGCTCTGGAACACGAGGAGGAGGGGAAACATGACGCCAAAGATACAAGTCGCAACGCGGAATGCGGAACGCGGAACAGGTGGGCCGGCGTCGGGCCCTGACCTACGAATCGTCAGCGCGTCGTGCTGTTCCGCGTTCCGCGTTCCGACTTCCGCCTTCTATTCGTATCTCAACGCGACTATCGGATCCAGAGCCGCCGCGCGGCGGGCCGGCCAGATGCCGAAGAACAATCCCACCGCGGCGCTGAAGACAAAGGCGAGCAGGATGGCGAGCGGGGAGATGAGCGTGTTCCAGTGCGCGATCCGCGACAGCACGATGGCGGCTCCCGACCCGAGCATCACGCCGATCATGCCGCCCAGCAGGCACAGGACCAGGGCTTCGACCAGGAACTGGAACAGGATATTGAACCGCGTGGCACCGAGCGCCTTGCGCACGCCGATCTCGCGGGTGCGCTCGGTGACCGACACGAGCATGATGTTCATGATGCCGATGCCTCCGACGAGCAGGCTGACCGCCGCGATCCCCGCGAGCAGATACTTGAACGTGTCGGTGGTCTGCTGCAGCGTCGCGAGGATGTCGGTCTGGTTGCGGATCTGGAAGTCGTTGTCCTGCCCGGGCCGGACCTTGTGCTGGCGCCGGAGCACACGCTCGATCTCGATCATCGCGAGGTTCATCGACTCGAGATCGTTCGCTTCGACGGTGATCGAGCGCAGCCGGTCGGTGCCGATGACGCGGTAGCGCGCCGTCTGCAGAGGAATGAGGATCTGCTCGTCGGGGTTGAAGAACGACCCCTGCGAGCCCTTCTCGGACAGGGCGCCGATGATGTCAAAGGCGATGCCGCGGACCAGGATCTGCTGCCCGATCATCGCGTCGCGGTTGGAATTGAGCAGCGTGGGGACCGCGGCCCCGATGACCGCCACGCGCCGCCGCGCCGCGTCGTCGCCGGCGGTGAACATGCGGCCGGCCGTGATCGTGTAATTGTGGACAGTGACGTAGTTCGGCGTGGTGCCCACGACGTTCACGTTGATGTTCTGGTCGGCCTTCTGCACCTGGAGGTTGTTGCTCAGCTCGGGCACGACCGCACGGACGTAGCGCGCGTTGTTCGCGAGCGCCGTGTCGTCGTCCATCGTCAGGCTCACGCGGTTGCCGCTGGCGACGCCGCGCATGAAGCTCTGGCCCGGGTACACGCTCAACAGCGTGGGCCCGAGCGCCTGAATGCGGTCCTGCACGGACTTCTGCGCCCCCGAGCCCAGCGCGATCATCGTGATCACCGCGCCCACGCCGATAATGATGCCCAGCATGGTCAGCAGCGAGCGGAGCTTGTTGGCCCGCAGCGCCTCGAGCGCGACTTTGACGATCTCGCCCAGCAGCATCGCTACCTCGGCGCTCCGCTCGTGAGCACCAGCACGGTGTCCTTCTCCGCCAGGCCCGCCGTCACCTCCATGTAATCCTGATCCGTGAGCCCGGTGGCGATGGACACCGGCACGATCTTGCCGCCTCGCAGCGCGAACACGATGTAGCCGGGGCCGGCCGTCGCGGTCGGCCGCTGAGGGGGCCGAGCGCCGTGCCCGCCGCGCCGCCGCACTTCGGCGGCGTGCAGCTTGCCGCCGTCCCGCAAGGTATCGGCGCTAGACTGCGGCGCGTCCGCCGGCGCCGCGAGCTGCCGTGCGACGGCCAGCGAATCGAGGCCGAGCACGCTCGCCGCGGACGCGACGTCCTTGGGCGTGCGCAACGCGGCGTTCGGCACGGCGAGCACACCCTGGCGCTGCCCGATGTGAATCTCGACTTCGGTGTTCATCCCCGGCTTGAGAACGTGCTCCGGGTTGGGGATATCCACTTCGACCGGGAACATGGTGACGTTCTGGCTCACCTGCGCCTGCGGCTCGATCTTGAGGACGGTGCCGTCGAAGCTACGGTGGGGGAAGGCGTCCACGCTGATCGTCACCGGCACGCCCGGCTGCACCTTGCCGACGTCGGTCTCGTCCACCAGGGCGGAGACCTGCACCGTGTCGAGGTTCGCCATCTTGAGGATGACGGTGCCGCCTCCTACGTCGTTGGTCGGGCTCGAGATCACCGTGCCGAGCACCGCGTCCAGCTCGAGCACGGTGCCGCTGATCGGCGCGCGGACGTGTGTGTCCTGCATGGCGTCTTTGGCGGTCTGGAGGTTCGCCTGCGCCGTGGCGACGGCGGCGTGTGCCGTAGCCGCCGCGAGCCGGGCGGAGTCGAGTCCCGCCTGCGTGATCGACTGGCTCTGGAACAGGGCCTCGCTCCGCTTGAGCTGCGCCGTCGCGGTCTCGAGCTGAGCCTGCGCCACGCCGAGATTCGCCTCGGCCTGCGTCAGGTTGCTCTGCGGAATGCGCGGGTCGATGCGCGCCAGCAGCTGACCCTGCTTCACCTCGTCGCCGGTCTGTACCGGCTCTTCGAGGATCTCGCCCGACGCCTTGGATTTGACGCTCAACGTGAGGATCGGCTGGATCACGCCCGAGGCGGTGGCCGTGACGACGATGTCGCGGTGCTCCACGGGAATCTTCTGGTAGGGCGGCGCGGGCTCTGCCCGGCGGCAGGCGACGCCGAATACGGCACACGCTGCCAGCGCGACGCGGACGAGGTGCGTGACTCGGCTCACCGCGACCCGCCGCCCTGCTGCCGCAGTCCGGGCAGCCCGCCGCCGGTCACGTTCTGGAACCGCTGCTTGAACTGCTGCTGCGCCTGCACCAGCGAGGCGCTCGGCAGTACCAGCACGGTATCGCGCTCCGTGAGTCCGCTCGTCACCTCGATGTAGTCCTGGTCGGTGAGCCCGGTCTTGATGGGCGCGGCGACGAGCTTCCCGTCCCGCAGCGCGAACACGACGTAGCTCTGGTTGTTCCGAGTCTGGCGCGACTGCCGGAATCTGGGTCCCGGCGCCCGGCCGAACACGCTGCCGAGCAGTCCGCGGTCGGCCGGCGTCGGCTCGGCACCGCTTCGCATCCGCTTCATCACGGCCTGGAACTGCTCGGGCGTCACGCCGGGCGGGAGCGTGACCGTGCGCCCGTTGGGGAGCGTAACGGTCTGTGCACCACCGCCCGCGCCGGCTGCGGCCGTGTCGGGCCCGGCGCGCCGGCCGCTGTCCGCGGACTGGGCGGCTGCGATTTGCTGAGCTACGGTGAGGGAATCGAGCCCGAGCAAGTCGGCCGCGGAGGCCACGTCGCGCGGCGTGCGGAGCGCGGCATTGGGTACGGCCAGCACGCCCTGCCGCCGCCCCGTCGGGATCCTCACCTCCGTGTTCATGCCCGGCCGGAGCAGATGCCCGGGGTTGGGGACCGCGATGAGCACCGGGAACATGGTGGTGTTCTGCACGACCTGCCCCTGCGGCAGGATCTTCGCGACGGTGCCTTGGAACGGGTGATCGGGATACGCCTCGACGTTGAGCGTGGCCGGCATCCCGGCCTGCACGCGGCCCACGTCCGTTTCGGCGACGAGCGCCGAGTCCTGCACGCTGTCGAGGCTCGCCATCTTGAGGATGACCGTGCCGCCGCCCAGCGTGGGGCTCGAGATCACCGTGCCGCGCACGGCGTCCAGCTCGAGCACGGTGCCGGTGATCGGCGCCCGTACATGCGTATCCTCCATGGCGTCTTTGGCGGTCTGCAGGCTCGCCTCGGCGTCGACGGCCGCCGCCTTGGCCGTGGCCGCGGCGAGCTTGGCCCGCTCGTAATCGGTTTCGGCGAGCGACCCGCTCTTGTACAGGGCCTCGCTGCGCTGCAGCTGCGCGGTGGCGTTCGCCAGCTGCGCGTGCGCCTTGTCGACGCTGGCCTGCGCCTGGACCAGGTTGTTTTGGGGCAGGCGCGGGTCGATGGTGGTGAGGAGCTGGCCCTTTTTCACCTCGTCGCCGGTCGCGACGGGCTGGCCGACAATCTCGCCCCAGGCCTTCGACTTCACGCTGAACAGCAGCACCGGCCGGATCACGCCCTGGCTGATCACCGTGACCACGACGTCGCGGCGCTCGACGGGGACTTTCTCGTACAAAGGCGCGGTCTGTGCCGTCTGGCAGGCGACGCCGACCAACGCGAACGCGGCGACTGCGAAGCGAGGGCTCACGTCACCCGCTCCATCTTCTCGTCGCGCGCGATGAGGCCATCGCGCAGGTGGATCTGGCGGAGCGCGTGGGCGGCGATGTCGGACTCGTGCGTCACCAGCACGATGGTCTGGCCGGCGTCGTGCAGTTGCTCGAACAGCTTCATGATTTCCTCGCCCGTGGCCGAGTCGAGATTGCCCGTGGGCTCGTCGGCGAGCAGGATCGACGGATCGTTCACGAGCGCGCGCGCGATGGCGACGCGCTGGCGCTGGCCGCCCGACAGCTCGTTGGGGCGGTGCTCCATGCGGTCGCCGAGCCCCACGTGGTGGAGCGCCTGCGCGGCCTTTTCGCGCCGCTCGCGCGCCGGCAGCCCCGCGTAGATGAGCGGCAGCTCCACGTTGTGCAGCGCGCTCGCCCGGGGGAGCAGGTTGAACGTCTGGAACACGAAGCCGATCTCTTTGTTGCGAATCCGGGCCAACTCATCGTCCGACAAGTCGCTCACCTTCTGGCCGTTGAGCCAATATTCTCCGGCGGTCGGTGTGTCGAGACAGCCGATCAGGTTCATGAGCGTGGATTTTCCCGAGCCCGAGGGGCCCATGATGGCCACGAACTCGTTTCGCTTGATCTGGATGTTCACGCCGCGCAGCGCGTGCACCACCTCGCCCCCCATGTCGTAGTCACGACTCAGCTTGTGCGTGAGGATCACGACGTCGGGCAGCGGCGTGTCGCCGGTACGGAACGTGGTCAGCTCGACGCTGGTCATAGCGCGTGCCCCACGATCGCCTCGAGCTGCGCGCGGGCGATGAGATAGTTGTAGCGGGCCTGCACCTGGCTCACGGCGGCCTGGGTGAGGTTCGCCTGGGCGGTGAGCAGGTCGAGCAGGGTGCCCGCGCCGAGCCGGTAGCGCTCCTGCTGCACGCGGACGGCCTCGGTGGCGGCGGCGACGTCGGCGCCGGCGATGGCGATCTGGGCCCAGGCCGTGAATGTCGCCGCGAGTTGTTGGGTGTACAGGGCGTTCACTTGCCGGCGTGTGTCGGCCGCGGTGGCCTTCGCGACGTCGCGCTGCACCGCCGCCGACACGTAGGCGGCTTCGCGTGTGAACCCGTTGAACAGAGTCCAATTGAGCGAGAACCGCAGCGCCCAGTTGTTGACGTAGTCCTTGGTCGTGTACCAGGGAGACAACCCAAGGCGACCCAAGCTGTCGACGCCGCTGTAGCCGTTCGAATACGAGACCGAGAGCGTGGGCCAGTACTGCGAGCGCGTGACGCCGACCTGGGCTCCGGCCGCGCGAGCCTTCGCTTCCGCCGACTGCACCTGCGGGGAGGACGCCAAGACCTCGGCGCGCAACGTCGTCGTATCGGGAAGCGCCGGGAAGGCCGTGTCGGGGACGGCGCGTACCAACTGGTCCACGCCGACTTGGCGTCCGAGGTTGGCCTGGGCGGTGGCGAGGTTCGCCTGCGCCTGGAGCAGCGCGAGCAGCGCGTTGCCGACGTCGACCGTGGCCGTGAGTGTGTCGGAGCGGGTGGCGGCGCCGGCCTGGAACTTGTTCACGGCGGTCTGCAGCTCGGCCCTGGCGCGCTCGACCTGAGCGCTGCCGACTCGCACGAGCTCCTCGTTCGCGAGGGCAGTATAGAAGACCTGGGCGGTCGTCGCGGTCACCTGGTAGCGTTGGCTCACCACCCCGGCGTCGGCGGCGTCCGCGGTGGCGGACGCGGCGCTCTTGTTGGCGAAGCGCCGGAAGCCGTCGAAGAGGTCGATGCTCAGCCCGAGCGACCCCGAGTACGACGTGCCCGACGAGGTCACCACCTGTCCGGTCGAAGAGTTATACCGGTTCGGCGACGCCAGGTTGGACGACCCGCTGCCGGTGATCGTCGGCAAGAACGCCCCGGCGGCGGACAGCTGCCCAGCGCCGGCGTTGCGCTGATCACCCCGCGCCTGCACCATCGCGGGCTGCACGTCGAGCGCCCGCCGCACCGCCTCCTGGAGCGTGATCTGGAGCGGCGCTTGCGGCACCAAGGGCGCCTGCTGCGCCGCGAGCCCCGTCGCGACCACCGCCCACACCACGCCTCCGACGATCGCCAGCCGCGTCCCCGTCATTGCTTCCGTCCGCCCGAATCGCTCTTGACCCGCTCCCTTTGATGCCGATGCCGGGCAATAAGGTCGCGGTAGGTCGCCTGCTGCTCGGGAGTGAGCTGGCGCGACACCTCGGAATCCATCGCGGCGCGCAGGGTGTCGAACCGGGGCCGCACCGTCTCCCACGCCTCGCTCATGCGCGTGTAGTGGCGTTGCAGGATGGCGTGCACCGAGTCGCGCTGCAGCGCCGTGAGCCGCAGCTCGCCGTTCAGCTCGCCCATCAGGCGCTCGACCCCGTGAGCCCGCTCGGGCGCCGCGGCGGACGCGTAGCGGACCCACAGGGCCCGGCCACCGACGCCGACGACGACGCCGGCCCCGAACGTCGCGGCCAAGAACGCCGCAGCCCAGGTGGTGGAGCGGTTCAACATGGCGGCCTTTCCTTAATTGCCGATGACGGAGGCGAGCACGATGTCGACTTCCCCGGGGTGCGCCGGGGGTGCCATCAGCGCGTCGTACACCGACGGCCGCGGAGCGGGCGCCGCGCTGGCGCGGCCCACCAGGTAGCCGGCGGCGAGCGCCACGAGGACGGCGGCGGCGACGCCGGGGCGCGCCCAACGTGCCAGCACCGCGTCCCACGAGGCGACGCGCGCCTCGGCGGCGCGCGCCAGCACGCGCGCGACGAACGACGCGGCGTCACCCGGGTCCAGCGCCCGTCGCAGCTCCTCCCCGAGCACTGTGTCGGGTCGGTGATCGAACGGCAGCGGCTCCTTCATGCCTCCTCCTTCCAGTCCGCCAGCAGCGCGCGCAGCCGGCGCCGCGCGTGAAACACTTCCGATCGCACGGTCCCCTCCGGGATGCCGAGCACCGCCGCGATCTCGGCGTGCGAGTACCCCTCCACGTCGAACAGCACGACGGCAACGCGCCGCCGCTCGGGCAGCTCGGCCAGCGCCTGCCGCAGCCGCTCGCCCAGCGCCCGCCGCTCGGCCGTCGTGTCGGGCCGGGGGCCGCCGGCGGTGAGCCCCGCGTCGAGCGGCTCGACGCGCCGCACCGTGCGACGGCGGCGGCGATCGGTCGCGGCGTTGGCGACGATGCGCAGCAGCCAGGGACCGAAGGGCCGCCGCGCGTCGTACTGATCGAGCTTCACGAGCGCCGACAGCATGGCGTCCTGCGCCGCGTCGTCCGCGTCTTCGGGGTTGCCCAGCACCGCCCGGGCCACCCGGCGCGCCACGCCGGCGTAGCGCTCCACCAGGACGCCGAAGGCCGCGCGGTCGCCCGCGGCCGCTCGGACCACCAGCTCCGCCTCGTCCTGCTCAGCTATACGCGCAGCCCGCTGGGGGGGTTGGGGATCAGCCATCGTCCGTGTCCCGGGAGCGGCGCCGCTCGAAGGCGTACAAACCGAACGCCAGGGCCACCGCGAACGCTCCTGCGGCGAGCACGCCGGACATGATACGGGGGAAGGCGAGCAACAGGATCCCGATGCCGGCGCTGGCCAGCGCGGCGGTCGACGCCATGGCGCGACGCAGCCCGCCCGCCACACGGCGCAACGCCACCACCGCCACCGCGCCGAGCTCGTACCCCGAGCGCTTGTGCGGCGCGTCGCTGGCCGGCTTGCTCTGCGCCGCCGGCGCGCCCACGAGCTTGGGTGGCAGCAACAGCCGGCGAGCCTGCAGCACGATTTCGCGGCTGGAGGCGAGATCGCGCCGGAACTGGTCGGCGAGCTCTCCGGTCAGGGCCTCGCACTCGGCCGCGAGGTCGAGCTCGTAGTTGGTGAGCAGGCTCGAGACGTTCAGGTTGCTCGAGCCGACGCGGGCCCAGCGGCGGTCCACCAGCATCGTCTTCGCATGAATCATCGGACCCTGGTACTCGAACACGCGCACGCCGGCGCGCAGCAAGTCGCGATACCCGACCCGCGTGAAATTGCGCAGGATGGGCAGGTCGCTCGCGCCGGGCACCAGCAGCCGTACGTCCACACCGCTCCGCGCGGCGTCGATCAGGCTGGCGTACAGTGTAGCGGGCGCGATCAGGTAGGCGTCGGTGATCCACAGCCGCTCGGCGGCGGTCGCGGCGAGCAGCTGCACGGCGCGGTACACGCGGGCCCGACCCGGCATGCCCTCCACCACGCGCACGATCGAGCTGCCGCACGGGGCGGGATCGGACGCGAGCTCGTCGGGCGGGAGCGCCGGGCCGGCGCGGCTCCAGATGCGGGCGAAGGCGCCGTCCAGCGCGGCCGCCGCCGGCCCGGAGACCGCGACCATGGTATCGCGCCACGGCCGGCGCCCGCGAGCCGGATCCCCCGCCCACTCGTCGCCGATGCACAGCCCACCGATCATCGCCCATTCGCCGTCGGTGGCGAGCAGCTTGCGGTGATCGCGCTGCAGCAGCTCGAAGGGGCGCGGCGTGAGCAGGGGATGGAACGCGCGCACCTCGGCGCCGGCCTGCCGCAGCCCGCGCCAGTAGCGATGCGACGTGCCGAGCGACCCGAGCGCGTCATACAGCACGCGCACCCGCACGCCCGCGCGCGCCCGCTCGGCGAGCACGTCGGCGAAGCGGCGGCCGGTCGCGTCGTCGCGGATGATGTAATTCTCGAAGTGGATGGTGGCGCGTGCCGCGGCGATCGCGGCCACCATGGCATCGAGCGCGCGCGGGCTGTCGGGGTAATGCTCGAGCCGGTTCCCCCCGATCGGCCGGGCGCCGGCCGCGCGGTCGATCGCCCGGCTCAGCTCGTCCGGCGGCGCGGGCGCGACCCGATCGACCGGATCGACCGGATGTTGGGCCGCCGCCACCCTGCGAGAGGCCCTCACCCCACGGGGGCGGCCGCGGCGCCCAGACCGAGCGCGCCTTCCACCGGCCGGAGGGCCTGGATGACGAAGGCGATGTGCTCCTCCAGCGGCACTCCCAGCTCCTCCGCCCCCTGGCGCACCTCGTCTCGGTTCACGCCCTTCGCGAACGCCTTGTCTTTGAGCTTCTTCTTCACCGACGAAACCTCGAGATCCGCGAAGCTCCTGGAGGGCCGCACCAGCGCGCACGCCACCAGAAACCCGCACAGCTCGTCCACCGCGAACAGCGTCTTAGCCAGCGGCGTGTCGCGCGGCACGCCGGTGTAGTTCCCATGTCCCAGAATCGCCCGGCACATCGTCTCGGGCACGCCCCGCTCCCGCAGCAGGCGCACGCCCCAGGCCGGATGGCCCTCGGTGGGTGAGTGCTCGGGATTGGGGAACTTCTCGTAGTCGAAGTCGTGCAGCAGCCCCACGATTCCCCACGCCTCGGTATCCTCGCCGTGTCGCTGCGCGTAGGCGCGCATCGCCGCCTCGACGGCCAGCATGTGCTGCCGCAACGAGGCAGACTTCGTGTGCTCCTGCATCAGCTGCAAGGCTTCTGCGCGGGTCATGGTTCCAGGGTTCTGTTGTGTCGGTCATCCCGGGCTTGCGCCCGGGGTTAGTTGTCACCGCTCCTGTTTCACTGACCCCGGGCGTGAGCCCGGGGTTACTCCACCGCCGGCTCTGTGTCCACCTGCCACCGCTCCGCCCACAGCTCCGCCATGAGCAGCGGCCACAGCTTGCGGGCGTGGTTCCGTTTCCCCGACCGGTGCTCGGCCAAGAGGCGCGCCGTGGGCGCCCCCGGGAACAGCCGGGGCGCCATGAGGTGACGCTGGGCGAGCGCCGCCAGGCCGGTGTTGAGCCAGCGCGCCACCGGCACCGACAGGCCGCGCTTGCGGCGGCGAATCACGCCGCCCGGCACCAGCCCGCGCGCCGCTTCCTTTAATATCGCCTTGGTGGTGAAGCCCCGCACCTTGAGCGCCGGCGGCAGGGGGAGGGCCAGTTCCATCATCTCGCGGTCCAGATAGGGGGCGCGCGCCTCGATCGACGCGAGCATCGTCCCGCGATCGACTTTGGCGAGCAGGTTGTCGGGCAGGTAGGAGAGGAAGTCGAGCCACAGCAGGCGGTTCAAGGACGGATCGCCGGGGAACTGGTCCAGCAGACCGGTCGCCCACGCGACAGTGCGCGCGTCGGGCCCGAGCGCGCCGAACCAGGTGAGGTGCCGCTCGAGCGGCGGCAGCTGGGCCGCCGCGACCAGCTCCTTGAGCAGGAATTCGATCGTGACCTTCCCGGTCGAGGTGGGAAGGCGATTCACGAGCCAGGCGAGCGCGGAGCGTCCGGGGATCCGGCGGTACAGGCCGGCGGCCTTGTGCCCGAGGTACGTCGGATAGCCGCCGAACAGCTCGTCCGCGCCTTCACCCGAGAGGACGACCTTGACGTGCTCGCGCGCCGCCTCGGCCAGGAGGAAGGTGGGCAGGATGGCGGGGTCGCCCATCGGCTCGGCCAGCGAGCGCGTGACGACCTCGAACGCCCGCTCGAGCGCGGCGCCGTCCGCCGTGACGACGTGGTGGATGGTGCGGATGGAGTGGGTCACGGCTTCCGCGTAGCCGCTTTCATCGTACCCCGGCTCGACGAATCGCACCGAATAGGTGTGGATGCGCTCGCCCGCCATGACGCGCGCCGCCGCCGCCGCGAGCAGCGAGGAATCGAGCCCGCCGCTCGTGAACACGCCGACGGGCACGTCGGACATGAGCTCACGCTCCACGGACGCGAGCAGCGCGTCGCGCAGCGCGGCGGGCCGATCGTGCCGCGACGGAGCGGCGGCCGCGGCGGCCGCATCCCAATAGCGGCGCAGCGCGACGCCGCTCCGATCGGCGACGAGCAGGTGTGCCGGCGGGAGCTTGGAGATCCCGGTGATCATCGTGAGCGGAGCGGGGACATACCCGAGGGCCGCGTACAGTGCCGCGGCCGGCGGATTCACGCGGCGCGGCTGGTCGGGGTAGACGAGCAACGCCTGCACCTCGGAGGCGAACCGCAGCTCGCCCGCGACCTCGGTCCAGAACAGCGGCTTTTCTCCTGCCCGGTCACGCGCCAGGATCAGACGGCCGCGCGCATCGTCCCACACGGCGAGCCCGAACATTCCCTCGAGCCGTGGCACGGCGTCGGGGCCGAGTCGTTGATACAGCGGCACGATCGTCTCGATGTCGCCCGACGAGCGGAACGAGTAGCCCGCCCGCGCGCATTCTTTGCGCAACGCCGGCGCGTTGTAGATCTCGCCGTTGCAGATCATCCAGATCGTGTGGTCGGGACTCTGGAACGGCTGGTCGCCGGTGGTCAGGTCCATGACGGCGAGGCGGCGGGCGCCCAGGCGCGCGCGCTCGTGGCCGACGACGCGCTCGCCGTCGGGGCCGCGATGGGCGAGCGCGGCGGCCATCGCGCCGAGGCAGCCCGGGTGCCTCAAGGGGGCGCCGGAGAGCGACACGGCGCCGAAGATGCCGCACATGCCTCACCCCCTGTCCCCCTCTCCACGACGTGGAGAGGGGGGACGACGCTCGCCCGTCCGTCCCCCCTCTCCGCTGCGCGGAGAGGGGGTCAGGGGGTGAGGCTCGCACGGGCCGTAGGCGGCGTAGTGGCTGTCGGCCGCGAGAAGGGGCAACGCGGCGCCGAGCGTCTCGCGCGCCTCGCGGTTGCCGGCGCCGGCGAGAAACACGGTGGGGACCGGGCAACGGGCGAGTGCCTCGCGCCAGTAGCCCGCGGGGAGGAGCGGCGATCCCGTGGCGGTCCGCAACCGCTCCACGTTGTCCGCGATATAGTTGCTCGTGAGCTCAGCGCCCGTGGGAGTCGCCACCGCAATGGGGCGACCGAGATAGAAGGGCAGCGAAGGCGGGTACGCCAGCACGCCCAGCACGGCGCCGGTACCGCCGGCGCGTTGCAGGGCGGCGGCGGTGGCGCCGGCTACCGCGGCGGAGGAGCGGTCGTCGCCCACCGCGGCGAGCAGATTTCCGGACAGGAACGGGATGGCGATGACGACGACGGCATACCCCCAGATCGTGACGCGGGGGCGGCGGGCCAGGGCGCCGAGCGCGACCAGGGCAGCCGAGCACAACACCACGACGCCGAGGGCGAGCGCCGCCGCAGGAATGGCGGCCTTCTCGGCGGGCGTGAGGCTGATCGGCGCTGGGAGCCAGCGCGTCAGCGCGACCAGCGCGAGACCCCCCAGCAGGGCGACCGCCACATAGGCGCGCGCGCCGGTGGTGCTCGCGCCGGTGGTCAGGTTGCGGGTGGCCGCGAGCGCGACCGCCGGCATGAGCGGCAGCACATACTGCGGCAGCTTCGACTGGTTTAGCGTGAAGAAGAGCAGCGGTGCGATCAACCAGCAGGCGAAGAGCAACGGCTCACTCGTGGCCGGGTCGCGGCGCGCCGCCCACGTGACGCGCCAATGTCGCAGGCGCGCGAGCGCCGGGATGATCCAGGGGAAGGCCGCCACGGGAACGATCGGCAGGTAGTACCAGAACGGCGCGGTGCGATGGAAGCTCGTGGTCGTCACGCGCGCCAGGGTCTCGCGCAGGAATACGTAGCCGGGGAAATCCGGGTGCGCGACCGAGACGGCGACGAACCAGGGGAGGGCGATCGCGGCGAACGCGACGAGGCCGCGCCTGGGCAACAGGCCCCGCACGCTCGCGCCGGTCGCGAGCGCGTGCGGCACCAGCACGAGCAACGGGATCGCGACGGCGATGGGTCCCTTGGTGAGGGCGCCGACCGCCATGGCCGCCCAGGCGGCGACCGGCCGCTGTTCGAGCATTCCCAGGATGGCGGCGGTGGTGCACAGCGTGAGCGTGCTGTCGAAGATCGCCGTGCGGGCGTAGGCGAGGGGCAGCACCATGGTGGCGTAGGCGAGCCCGGCGAGCCAGCCCGCGTCGTCGCCCCAGCGGCGGCGCGCGACCCACGCCAGCAGTCCAATAGTCGCGAGCGTCGCGATGTAGGCCGGCAACCGGGCGGCGGTTTCCGTGAAGCCGGTGAGCTCCATGATCGCCGCCGCGGCGGCGAAGTACACGATCGGCTTGTCGAGGTAGGGCAGGCCGTCCAGGTGCGGGACGAGATAGTCGTTCGAGCGCGCCATCTCGCGCGCCACTTCGGCGTTGCGGCCTTCGTCGGGGTCGAGCAGGCGGTACCCGTTCAGGTTCCAGCCCAGCGCGATGCAGGCC
>QHUU01000008.1 GCA_003222155.1 Gemmatimonadota bacterium
AGGTTCAGATCCGCCACGCCCAGCTCTGGTGGGTACGTGTAGACCCGACGCGGCATCCCCAGGAGACCGATAAAGTGCATCGGGAAAAACGCCAGGTTCATCCCGATGAACTGCAGCCAGAAGTGCCATTTCCCGAGCGTCTCCGACAGGAGCCGTCCCGTCATCTTGGGCCACCAGTAATAGATCCCGGCGAACAGGCCCATGATGGTGCCGCCGAACAGCACGTAGTGGATGTGCGCCACCACGTAATAGGTGTCGGTCTGCTGCAAGTCGGCGGGGGGCGAGGCGTGCGTGACCCCCGAGAGCCCGCCGATGATGAACATCGCGATGAAGCCGACGGCGAAGTGCAGCGCGGTGGTGCCGCGGATGTCCCCGCCCCACAGCGTGGCGATCCAGTTGAAGATCTTCACGCCGGTCGGCACCGCGATCAACATCGTAGTGGCGCTGAACACGGAGTCGGCGATCGGCCCCAGGCCCACCGAGAACATGTGGTGGCTCCACACGCCCCATCCCATGAACCCGATCAGGACCCCTGAATACACCACGACCGTGTAGCCGAACAGCGGCTTGCGCGCGAAGGTCGGGAGCACGTCGGACACGATGCCCATGGCCGGCAGGATGAGGATGTACACCTCGGGGTGGCCGAACAGCCAGAACAGGTGCTGCCACAGGATCGGCGTGGCGCCCGCCTCGTGCACGTAGAAGTGCGTGCCGAAGAAGCGGTCGAACATCAGGAACGCGAGGCCGACGGTGATCACGGGAAACGCCGTGATGACGAGGAACTGCGTCACCAGCGTCATCCACGTGAACGCGGGCACGCGCATCATTCTCATCCCGGGCGCCCGCAGGTTCAGGATCGTGACGATGAAGTTGAACCCCGCCGCGAGCGACGAGATGCCCAGGATCTGCAGGCCCAGGAGCCAGAAGTCGATGTTCGGTCCGGGTGAGAACTGCCGTTCGGTCAGATTCGCGTACCCGAACCAGCCGCCGTCGGGCGCGACGTTCAGGGTACCGGCATGAAACAGCGGCCCCACCAACCAGCTCGCGTTCAGGAACAGTCCCCCCAGCAGGAACACCCAGTAGCTGAAAGCGTTGAGCCGCGGGAACGCCACGTCGCGCGCGCCGATCTGCAGCGGCACGATGTAATTGAAAAAACTTGCCGAGAGCGGCATCAGGGCGAGGAACACCATCGTGGTGCCGTGCATCGTGAACAGCTGGTTGTACGTCTCCGCCGTGACGAGATGGCCGTTCGGCTGGGCCAGCTGCGCGCGGATCACCAGCGCCTCGATCCCGCCGATCAAGAAGAACGCGAAGGCCGTGAAGAAGTACAGCAGCCCGATGCGCTTGTGGTCGGTGGTGGTGAGCCAGCTCTTCATTGCAGGCTCTGGAGATAGGCGACCAGGGCCGCGATGTCGGCGTCGGTGAGCGGCGGCTGCATGCGCGTCATGAGCGACCCGGGTTTCAGAGACGGCGCGTCGGCGATCCAGCGAGCCAGGTGTGCGGAGTCATTGGGAAACAGGCCGCTCGCGATGGTCGTGCGGCTGCCGACGTGCGTGAGGTTGGGCCCGATGACGCCCGGCGACACGCCCCGGATCGTATGGCAACCGATGCAGGCGCTGCGCGCGAACACGGCCTTGCCGCGCTCGGCGGCCGTCCCCGAAGCCGGAGCGGCCGGCCCCGCCAGCTGCACCGTCGCCCAGCGCCCGAATGCGGAGTCCGAGTCGACGACGACGCGGAGTCGCATGTTGGCGTGGGAGGCGCCGCAGAACTCGGCGCATTGACCTGTGTACTCACCCACCCGATCGGGGCGAAAGGCGATCCGGGTCACGTGTCCGGGAATGGCGTCCCGCTTGCCGCCGAGGGGTGGTATCCAGAACGAGTGGATCACGTCTGCCGAGGTGATGGAAAGCTGCACGGCCCTGCCAAGCGGGACGTGCAGCTCGTTTGCGGTGACGAGCCCGAGCTCCTGGTAGCGGAATTCCCACCACCACTGGTGACCGATCACGTCCACTTTGAGGGCGTCGGCGGGCGCCTCCCCGGCGGTCGCGAAGATCGTGCGCACCGTCGGCACGGCCACGAACACGAGGATCGCCGCCGGCGCGAGGGTCCAGGCGATCTCCATCAGGGTGTGGCCGTGCGTCGGCTTGGGTGCAGGCCGGCCTTCGCGGTGGCGGAAGCGCACCAGCGCGACCAGCAGCAGCGCCTCGACCACAACGAACACGGCGGCCGCCCACCAGAAGATGCCGGTGAACAGGACGTCGGTGGCGCGCGCGAAGTCGGAGTGCGGGTGCAGCGTCGATTGGGGGAACGGACCGCCGCAGCCCAGCAGGAACAGCGCGGCGGGGGTCGACCACCATCGATATCGCGACACGGGAGCGAAAATCCTCGGGTGACGGTCAGGAAAGCACCGGACTCTAGCAAGGCGGCAGCCGCGCGTCAACGAAGGCGGCCGGCGTCTCCCACCTGGAATTCCCCTTCCAATCCGCCCACCGAGCTGCCGCCCACGAACACGCGGAACTTCCCGGGCTCCACCACGAACTTCATGTCCTTGTTGTAGAGGCCCAGCTGCTTGGCCGTGAGCTGGAACTCCACGGTGCGCGCTTCGCCCGGCTTGAGGGAGACCCGACGGAACCCCGCCAGCGCGCGGACGGGCCGCGTAACGCTCGCCACCTCGTCGTGGAGGTAGAGCTGCACGACCTCGGCACCCTCGCGGCTGCCGCTGTTGGTCACAGTGACCGACGCGCGCAGCGTCGCGGCCGGCGTGATGCGGGGAGCGCTGAGCCGCAGGTCCGAGTAGCTGAAGGTCGTGTAGCTCAACCCGTGTCCGAAGGGGAACAGCGGCGTCACGGGAAGATCCGTGTACTTGGACGTGTACTTGTCCGGCCCGGTGGGACGCCCGGTGTTCTTGTGGTTGTAATAGAGGGGGATCTGCCCGACGGCGCGCGGGAAGGTCACGGGCAGCTTGCCGCTCGGGCTCACGTCGCCGAACAGCACGGCGGCGAGCGCGGGCCCCGTCTCGACCCCGAGGAACCACGACTCGACGATCGCGGGGACGTGCTCCGCGGCCCATGGTATGGTCAGGGGCCGGCCGCTCATCACCACGAGCACGATGGGCGTGCCGGTGGCGTGAATCGCCTCGAGCAGCCGGGGCTGCACGCCGGGCAGGTCGATATCGGCGCGACTCGCGGCCTCGCCGCTCATGTCCCCCGCCTCGCCGAGTACGAGCACGGCCACGTCCGCCTGTTTCGCGGTGGCGACGGCCTCGGCGAACCCGGCCGACGCGGTGTCGGTGATGCCGCAGCCCTTGGCGTACACGACGCTCACGCTTCCGGCGCGGGCCTTGATCCCCTCGAGCGGCGTGACGGCGTCCCGCGGGTCACCGCGGCCGGGCCAGGAGCCGAGCGCTGCGGCTTTGTCATCGGCGAGCGGGCCGATCACGGCGATGGTGCGCGCCCGCGCGCCGAGCGGTAACATCTGCCCGTCGTTCTTGAGCAGCACGATCGATTCTTCGGCGACACGACGGGCCAGCTGCCGGTGCTCGGGCGCGAGCAAGGCCGACCGCTCGCGTTCCACCGTCGCGCCGTGGTAGGGATCGTCGAACAAGCCGAGGGCGGCCTTGGCCCGGAGCACCCGGCGCACCGCCTCGTTGACCACAGACACCGGAATGCGGCCGGCGCGGACCAGAGTCGGGACGTCGTCCACATAGATGCGGCTCACCATGTCCATGTCCACGCCGGCCTCGAGCGCGAGCTTCCCCGCGTCGGCGCGCGAGCCCGCGACGCCGTGGTTGAGCAGCTCGTTGATCGCCGTCCAGTCGCTCACCACGAGGCCGTTGAAGCCCCACTCGCGGCGCAGCAGAGTCGTCATGAGCCAGGGGTTCGCCGTGCTCGGGATGCCGCCGATCTCGTTGAACGAAGTCATGACGCTGCCGGCGCCGGCGTCGATCGCGGCGTGGTAGGGCGGCAGGTACACTTCGCGCAGCGTCCGCTCGGACAGGTCGACGGTGTTGTAGTCCCGGCCGCCCTCGGCGCCGCCGTAGGCGGCGAAGTGTTTCACCGTGGCGAGCACCGCGTCCGGGGCGCGCGGGTCCTTGCCCTGAAAGCCTCGGACGCGTGCTGCGGCCATCGCCGATCCCAGGTACGGATCCTCGCCCGAGCCCTCGGCGATGCGGCCCCAGCGGGGATCGCGGGCGATGTCCACCATGGGCGCGAAGGTCCAGTGCACGCCGGCGGCGGAGGCC
>QHUU01000050.1 GCA_003222155.1 Gemmatimonadota bacterium
GTCCTCGTCCCACCGGGCGTGCGTCTCCACGGCGACCAGCAGCCTCTCGTACTCGTCGCGCAGTCGCGCCCGCAAGGCGGCCCACGCGGCGTCGTCGACCGCGGACACGCTCCAGCTGCGACTGCGGTCGCGCGAGGTCGCCTCCCCGCGCAGTCCGCTCGTCGAGAGCGCGACGCTCGCGGTCAAGTGGTGGACGTGGCCGGCGATGGTCGAGCCGCCCGGTCCCCCCGCCCGGGATGCCTCGGCGGCGCGCAACCGGTCGATCGTGGCGAACACGCCCGTTCCCGGGGACGTGTCGGTGAAGTAGGTCCAGGGACCGGGAGGTCCCTCGAAGGCTTCACGCAGCATCCTGGTGAGCAACGTCACCACCACGGCGGGCGGCGTACCGGTCATACCGGATCCTCCTCCTGGGGCTAGCCCGACAGCTTCGTCCGAATGTCGATCTCCGACGTGAGCGTGCGATGGACCGGACACTTGTCGGCGATCTCGAGTGCCTTGCTGCGCTGCTCCTCGGTGAGCTGCCCCTCCAGGGCGATCTCGCGCTCGATGCGATCGAGCAGGCCTTGTTTCGTTTCGCACTCGGCGCAGTCGGCGGCATGGACTCTCGAGTGGCCGAGGCGTACCGTCACGCCCGTGAGCGGCCACTCTTTCCGTCGCGCATACAGCGCGATGGTCATGGAGGTTCAGGCGCCGAGCGCCGCCAACAGCAGATCGTACGGTCCGGGGCCGCGGTCGGTCCCGCCGGCGGAAACGGGCTCGTCGGCGATCAACCGGTGGCGCCCGAGGGTGATCTCCTGAACGAATCCCTGGGCGCCGCCGCGCACGATTACCAGGCCCTGCTCCATTGGCTCGACCATGATGTGACCTCCTAGTCGTCACCCCCTGTCCCCCTCTCCGCATACGCGGAGAGGGGGAACGCTAAACGTGCGTCGGTGAGCAAGGACTCGGGAGAGGGGGGGACACGCGGGTGAGGACCACGCAACGTTTCGCCCCAACGCGCGCTGGTCGGGTTAGGGCCGTACCCTCGGAGACGTCAGTATTGCGGGATGGATCCCCTCAGGCGCGTCACGTGCGCCCAGAAGCGCGCGCTCGCGGCCAAGCTGCGCCGCACCGCTACCCCGATGGAGCGCCACGCGTGGTCCCTGCTACGCGACCGCGGCATACTCGGCTTCAAATTTCGCCGCCAGCAGGTCCTGCGCGGCTTCATCGTCGACTTCTATTGCGCCGCCCAGCGGCTGGTCTTGGAGCTGGAGGGCGACGCGCATGACGGACCCGACCAGCGAGCGTACGACGCTGCCCGCGCGGAGGTGCTCGAGGCCGCCCACTTCCGCGTGGTTCGCATGCGGAACGGGGACATCACGCGGGCTGGGCTCGAGGCTGTGCTCCGAGGCGTTCCGGGAGATGGTTCAACGTGCCCCCTCTCCCGACAGGGAGAGGGGGACAGGGGGTGAGGACTAACGGAGAGGGGGACAGGGGGTCAGGATCAAGTTGGCAAAATCCCCGTCGGACCCGTTCCCCACCCACAACCCCACCCGCCCTTTGTGACGATCACTCAACTGGCTCACCACCAGGCTGGGCTGCTTCGCGTCAGCGACGAACACGCTCACCTTCGGGCTCGCGACGACGACGCGCACGTGGACCCAGCCGTTCGGATCGGGCGCGGGGCTGACCGGCTGCTCGTACTCCCCCGGGTGCTCGGCTCTCAGCTTCTGCCACGGATAGGTCGGGTGGGAGACATACTGCACGGCGTGCTGGTGTCTCACGGGGTCGTCGGTCTTGAAGTTGAACGGGCGCAAGTAGACGGCGTCATAGGTCGTGTCGTCCACTCCGTGAAACGCCACGCCCACGAAGCTCTGCCCCTGCACGTCCTTGCCCTTGATATCGAGCTCGATCGTGCCGTTGCCGAGCTCGACGCCCCGCAGGTACGCGACGCCGTTGTCGGCGCGCGCGCTCAGCCGCACACCCGTTCTGGTCCCGTCGGTGAGGCGCGTCGCCGTGCGGTTGAAGACGTCCAGGCGTGCGGGATCGAGCGTCTTCCCCTGACCGCCGACTCGCGACGCGGTGCACAGTCCGCCCGCCGCCAGGATCAGGGAGACAACCATGTGCCTGTTCATGAGGTCTCCGTTTCATGGGGGTACCCGACCCGTACGGGCGAGCGTCGCGTCAAGTTTTGCGACAATATCGGACCACCCCCCGCGATGGGCCTCGACCTGGTCGGGCGGCAAGCGGCGGTGGGTCAACACCAGCTCCGTGTCCGCGCCGCGCGCGAACAGCTCCACAGTGACCACGGTGGGCCGTCGCTCGGTGCTCGCCGAAATCCAGGTGAAGGACAGGCGCGAGGGCGGCTCGATCGCGAGGTACTCGCCCCAGTGCTCGGCCTCGCCGCGCCCGTGGTGCATGACGATCCGGAACTTGCCGCCGACGCGCGGGTCGAGCTCGACAGTCGCGCTGCGCGTGTCACCCGGACACATCCAGCGGGCCATGAGCGCGGCATCGAGCCACGCGGCGAATACGCGCTCGCGCGGGACGCGCAGCACGCGCCGCACCACCAGCGGGTCAACGTCCGCCGGCGTCATCGCGCAGCACCACCTCGAGCGCGTCGAGGCGCGCGTCCCAGAAGACCCGCTGCCGCGCCAGCCAGCCTGACGCCTCGCGCAGCGGCTCGGCCCGCAGCCGCAGCCAGTGTTCCCGGCCGCGGACGCTGCGCGACACCAGCCCGGCGCGCTCCAGCACCTTCACATGCTTGGACACCGCGTTGAACGACACGGGAAAGCGCCGCGCCAGCCGGCCGACGTTGACCTCTCCGGCGGCGAGCGCGGTGAGGATGGCGCGCCGGGTGGGGCTGGCGATGGCGCCATACACCTGGTCCAGCCGACGGGAACGGGCTCGAGGCATGGGTTGTTTATTATTCAACCGATTGGTAGAATATCGGACATTGCGCGCTCCAGCGCCAGATCTATCACACGAGGCACACCGAGGCAGCCGCATGACTCCCGAAGATTCGAGCAAGCACGCCGTGGTTTCCCACGAGCAGTGGATCGCCGCCCGCACAAAGTTGCTCGCGAAGGAGAAGGAGCTCACCCGCGCCAGGGACGAGCTGAGCCGATTGCGCCGCGCGCTCCCCTGGGAGCGCGTCGAGAAGCCGTACGTGTTCGAGGGACCGGACGGCAAGGAAACCCTCGCCCAGCTGTTCGCCGGGAAGAGCCAGCTGTTCGTGTATCACTTCATGTTCGGGCCGGACGATCAAGAAGGATGTCCCAGCTGCTCGTTCTGGGCCGACCATTACGACGCCGCGGGTCTGCACCTGCCCCACCGTGACGTCGGCTTCGTGGTCGTGTCACGCGCCCCGTTCGCCAACATCGAGCCATTCAAGCGGCGCATGGGCTGGCGCTTCAAGTGGGTGTCGTCCGCCGGCACCGACTTCAACTTCGATCTGGGCGTCTCCTTCACGCCGGACCAGGTGAAGCGCGGCACGAAGCTCTACAACTACCAGACGACCAACCCGGGAATGCCCGACCGCGAGGGCGCCAGTGTGTTCTACAAGGACCGAAGCGGCGCCGTGTTCCACACCTATTCGTGCTATGCCCGCGGCATCGAGATGCTGAACGGCACGTATCACGTGCTCGATCTGGTGCCCAAGGGCCGCGACGAAGATCCCGACGACGTGCAAAGCTGGGTGCGCCACCACGACCGCTACGAGGACTGAGGCGCTCCTCGCAGCAGGCGCGCTGCTCTTTCTCGCGAGCGCGGCGGCGACCGTCCACTGGTGCCGCTCCATGGCGGGCGGCATGGCCATGCCCGGCGGCTGGACCCTGGCGATGGTCTGGACCGGCAGCGCCGGGCGGTTCGTCGCGATGTGGCTCGTGATGATGGTCGCCATGATGCTGCCGCCGCTCCTCCCGATGCTCGCACACTTCGCCCGGAACGGGCTCGCCGCTCTGGCGGGTGTGGCGTACTTCTCGGTGTGGGGGCTGTTTGGCGCGGCTGTCTACGCGCTGGGGAGCGCGATCGCCCGCGCCGAGCTCGAGTGGCCGGCCGTCGCGCGCCTCGTCCCGCTCGCCACGGGGGCCGCGCTGCTCGTCGCGGGCGCGGTGCAGCTGAGCACCTGGAAGGCCCGCCAGCTCGCCGTGTGCCGCGCCTGCGGCGCCCCCGCGAGCCCGGCGGCCGCGACCGCGCTCATGCACGGTGTGCGCTTCGGCGTGAACTGCAGTCTGTGCTGCCTCGGTCTGATGGCCGTGCTGCTCCTGGGCGGGATGATGAACATCGCGGTCGTGGCAGCCGTCGCAGTCGCGGTCGCGCTGGAGCGGCTCGCGCCCCGGCCCGCGCTCCTGGCCCGCGCGATCGGTGCGGTCGTCATGGCGCTGGGAGTGGTAGCGCTGGCGCGGGAACTTCCCGCGCACATGCTTCATTACTGAAGCATGAATTCGTACGGCACGCAGTTCCGCCTGGTAGCCCGCGGGCTGGTCGATTACCTCGCCGGTATCGATCCCAGCGCCGTAGGGCTGGTTGGTGCCCTGCTCACCCTCATCCGGAGCCGAGGCGTCCCCGGCGGGCGCTAGGCAATCCGCGTCACCACCAGCCTCACCCGAGGCGTCACGGCGCCCTACCCGGGTGTCCTCCGGCCGGAGCCAGGGGTTTCCCCGGTGTCCCGGGTGTCGGGCCGTCGCCACATTCGGACATGGCTCGTCGCGCACCGTTCAGTCGTCCTCCCGTCGTCCTCGTCGCCAACGCGTTCGGCACGTGGCTTAGCCAGGCGCTGGCCAACCTGGTGAAGGCGCGGGGCTATCGGGTCCACTTCGTGTTGACTGGGCGCGAGCTGCTGGAGCAGGCGCCGTCCGTACGCCCCGACGTCGTCGTGCTGGACGCGGACCTGCCCGATCTCGACAGCATCGAAGTGTGCCGCACCCTGCGCCAGAATCGCGCCGCCTGGAGCATGCCCGTCATGATGATCACGGCGACACCCGCCACCAAGCAACAGCGTCTCGCCGCGCTCGAGGCGGGGGCGTGGGACTACCTGAGCGTATTGCTCGACCCCGAAGAGGTCACCCTCAAGGTCGACGCGCTGGCCCGACTCAAGTTCGACATGGAGCGGGTGCTGGAGGAGAGCGCCGTGGATCCGGCGAGCGGCCTGTACACGCCCCGCGGGCTGGAGCGGCGGGCGCGCGAGCTCGCATCGGACGCGATGCGCCGGCGCGCGCCGCTCGCCTGCGTGGCGCTCGGCATCGGCCTCGACCCCAAGGGCTCGGGCGATAGCGCCGCCGCGCTGCCCGGAGCGGCGGCATACGCCGGGCAGGTGCTGCAGGCCAGCGGGCGCACGTCCGATTGCGTCGGCAGTCTCGGTCAGGGAGAGTTCGCGGTGCTCGCGCCGGCGACGGCGCCCGAGGGCGCCGCGCGCATGGCCCAGCGGCTGGCGCGGCTGATCGAGACCGCGGGACCGCGGCCCGCCGGCGTGCCGCCGCTGCGGGTGCACGCCGGGTACGATGCCGTGGCGGACCCCCACCGCACCCCGGTCGAGCCCACGAGCCTGCTCGAGCACGCCGGCACGGCGCTGCACCAGGCACGCGCCGGAACCGGCGAGCGGATTCAGGCCTACCGGGCGTAGATTTCCCCCGCCTGACAAGCCCCGTGATCCCCGGGCTCGCGCCCGGGGTCAGTGGCGCACCTAGCCGTGCTGGTAGACTTCGCCCCTATGGGTAAGCAGCAACTCTTGCAGCGCCTCGACCGGGCGTGGGCGGCGTTCCAGGAGTCGTATGCGGGTCTCTCGGACGCGGAGCTGATGGAGTCCGGCGTGACGGGCGTCTGGTCGGTGCGTGACATCATCGCGCACGTGACGTGGTGGGAGGAGGAAGCGCTCGCGCACCTGCCGCTCATCCTCGCGGGCGGGAAGCCACCGCGTTATTCCGTCACGCACGGCGGCATCGATGCATTCAACGCCAAGATGACCGAGCAGAGGAAGCACCTGTCGCTCGCCGAGGTGCTGGCGCGGCAGGACGAGGTGCACCATCGGCTGGTCGCCTTCGTCCGGGGTGCTCCCGAAGAGCAGACCGCCGGCGAAGCGCGGTTTCGTCGTCGGCTGCGGCTCGACACCTACGGTCATTACCCGAAGCACGCGGCAGCAATTCGCGCGTGGCGAGAGTCGCGGGCGTCGAAGCCAGGACTGACCCCGGGCGCACGCCCGGGGTGAAGGAAAACCGCGCTAGCGACGACTGGTCACCAGAGCCTGGTAGACCAGCGTGGGAAATTTCCCGGCGATGTCGGTGTGGTTCGGCAGCTGGTTGATCATGAACACGATGACGAGGTGCTCGACCGGATCGACGGAGTAGCCGCTGCCGTACGCCCCGCCCCAGCTGAACGTTCCCACCGACGCCATGCCGTTGGCACCGTACCGTTCCGTCGTCTGGAACCCGAAACCGAAGCCGCGTGCGCCGGTCGAGTCGAACAGCGTGCCGCTCTGGTTGTGCGTCATCAGCTCCACGGTGTGCGGCGCCAGGATGCGCACGCCGCCCAGCGCGCCGCCGTTGCGCAGCATCTCGAGGAAGCGGGCATAGTCGGCCGCGGTCGAGATCAGCCCCGCGCCGCCCGCGAAGCTCTTGCGCGGGCCGTCCACGTAATTCCCCTGCCCACGCGGGCCGTCGGGGGCGCGCTGCGCGTGGTTGGAGGAGTCGCTCATATACACGGTGGCGAGCCGGCCATTCGCGCTCCGGGGCACGAAGAAATAGGTGTCGTTCATCTTCAACGGACCCGTGATGCGGGTCCGGATCAGCTGGTCGAGCGGCATCCCGGAGACCCGCTCGGCGACGCAACCCAGAATGTCGGTGTTGTAGCCATACACCCAGCGCTCACCCGGCTGCGCGACGAACGGCAGCGTGCCGAGCCGCTCGATGGTGCTGCAGATGGGCTCGTCCTTGTCGGCCGTGTACCAGCCCCAGCCCGCTGCGGGCCCGAGCCCCTTCGCGGCGTAGAGCGATGCTACCAGTCCGTCCGTACCGTAGGAGATGCCGGCCGTGTGCGTGAGCAGATCCCGGATCGTGATCGGCCGCATCGCGGGCTTCGTGACGAGGCCGGTGTCGCTCTTCGTCGCGACGGTGGTGTGTGCGAACGCCGGGATGTAGCGGCTCACCGGGTCGCCGACGGCGAGCGACCCCTGCTCCACGAGCGACAGGATCGCGACCGTCGTCAGTGCCTTGGTCTGGGACGCGATGCGAAACAGGGCGTCCGGGGTCATGCGGCGCCCCGACTCCTTGTCGAGCCAGCCCACCGCATGCTGGTAGACGACGCGACCGTCCTCGAGTACCAACCCGACCGCGCCGGCGATCTGCCCGGAATCGACGTACTGCTGCATGAACCGGTCGATGCGGGCCAGGCGCGCAGCCGCGAACCGTGGCGGGGTCTGTGCGGGCAGGCTCGCGGCTACGGCCGAGAGCAGCGCGAGCGCTAAGAGCCGGGTGCGATCCATGTGACCTTTACTCCGGTAGGTCCCCGGCGTGATCTTAATGCCTTCCGCGCGGCGCAGCGAAGGTGAGAAAGGGGGGAGCGAGGGTTATGCGGGCTGGAGTCATCGTAGTCGGGGTCGCCCTGTGCGTCGCCTGTGAAACACCAAACCGGGAAGGGACACCCGCCAAGCTCGCGGGCGTCCGCGTGGTAGACCTGATCCCCCTTTCGCTCAGCGGGGAGACCTGGCAGGACGCCGAGCCGTTCCTGGCGCTGTACGCCTCGAACCCGAAGCTCCTGGCGGCCTCGGCCTTCACGCCCAATCCCGGCGGATCCAACAGCACGACGGCGCCTATTTTCGTCTCGAACGACGGCGGCGACTCCTGGACCCTCCGCAACACGCTCCCCAGCCAGTCGATGACGGCCGATATCACCCACGCCGTCGGGGGCAACCCCCCGGTGTTGTACGCGGGAATAATGAAAGTGCCCGGCTTCCCGCTCAACGAGCTCAAGGCGAGCGACTTCTTCTCGCCCGCGACCATGACGCTGCAGGCGTTCCGGGCCGACATCGACCAGCCGTTCGTGCGCGCGACCGCCGTGGCGAACGCCGATCGCGTGTACGTCGGCCTCAACGATTTCGATGCCCCGGACGGGCGCACCGCCACCGTCGACGTGTCGCTCGACGGGGGCGCGACCTATTCGTCCCGTCGCATCGAAACCCGCACCACCCTGGGGCAGAATGGCCCGTCGATCCGGCCCGCCGTCGCCCAGGATCACACCGTGTACGTCGCCTACTTCGGCTGGCGCTCGAACGCGGGCTCGGAGGTGACCAGCGACGTGGTCGTGGTGCGCGACGACAGTGGTGCGACCGGAGCGACCCCTTTCCGCGACCTGGTCGACCCGACGGACCACCTGCCCGGCCGCCTGGTCGCGACCCACGTGACCATCCCCTGGTCCAACGCGCCCACGCTGGGACAGGAGCGCATCGGGTCCACCCTGTCGATCGCGGTCGACGTGCTGCACAGCGACAACGTGTACCTGGCGTGGGCCGATCGGGTGGGGACTGGCGACATCTACACGGTGCACGTGCGGCGCTCCACCGACCGCGGTGCGACCTGGAGCGGCGACGTGCGCAGCTTGACGAACGCCACGGACGCGAGCCTGGCGGTCGCGGGCAACGGCACGGTCGGCCTGCTGTATCAGCAGGTGACCGGGTCCGCCGCCACCAGCCGCTGGGTCACCCGCCTGGAGCAGTCGCGCGACGGCTTCGCGACGCACCAGGACGTCGTGCTCGCCTCCGTGCCGGCCGCGACGCCGGCCTTCCAGTTCCTGCCGTACATCGGCGACTACAACTGTCTCCTCACCCGCGGGAACCAGTTCCTCGGCATATTCTCCGCGAGCAACACGCCCGATTCCGCCAACTTCCCGCAGGGCGTGGTGTATCAACGCCGGGTGGATTTCGCGACGCACCAGCTGCTCAGTGGCTCGGGCGGCGCGGTGGCCGTCTCGATCGATCCGTTCTTCTTCAGCGTCCCCGTTCTGCCATGACGACAGACGGTCGCAGTGAGGGTCCCATGCGCACCTGGTCAGTGATGCTTCTCGCGGTCGCGCTTTCGTTGTCCGCATCCGAGGGCGTCGCCCAGATGAGCCGGGCGGCGCTGGTGAAGCAGTCCGACATCATCTTCATCGGAACGGTCACCCAGGTGGGCGCCGTGGCGGTGCCCGAGGTGCCCGCATCGGCCCGGACCGTCGTGGTGCGGGTCGATCAGGTGCTCCAGAAGCCGATCGCGGTCGCCCTGACCAAGGGCGATTCCGTCACCGTCGAAACCGTGCGGGCGGGCTCGCTGAAACCGGGCACGCAGGCGACGTTTTACACGACGGGCTGGATCTTCGGCCGGGGCGTGGCGGTGCGCGAGGTGGGCCACGAGCCGGGGCGCTCCCCGGTGGTGTTGGAGGACCAGCAGGAAGGAGTAGCGAAGGCGCGGCGCGAGATGCACGACGCGGATCTGAAGGCGCGCATCGAGACGGCGGCCATGGTGGTCGCGGGCCGCGTGGAGCAGGTGCGTCCGGCCGAGCTGGCCACCGCGCCGGCGCTCCCCAAACGGATCAGCGAGCACGACCCCAACTGGCAGGAAGCGATCATTCAGGTCGAAGACGGCATCAAGGGGGCTCAGGCCGGGGAGCGAGTGGTGGTGCGATTCCCGGGCTCACCCGACGTCGCCTGGGTCGGCACGCCCAGGTTCGCGCTCGGACAGGAGGGCACGTTTCTGCTCCACAAGGACTCGACCAGCGGCTCGCCGCGCACCTCGTGGGGGGGGAAGTCGGTGACGGCGTACACGGCGCTGCACCGGTTGGACGTGCTCTCCAGGCAGGACGCAACGCGGGTGCGTGCCTTGATCCGGAAGCCGTAGTTGGAGAACACCAGAGTCGAGGAATTCCTGCAGCCCAAGGCGATGTTGACGCCCGGTATCGCGGGCGGCGTGACGATGTTGATCGCCAACGCGCTGTGGGTCGCTTTCAGTCTTCCTCCCCGCTGGACCTCCCTGGTGTTGAGCTTTTTGCTGGGTCTCCTGGTGTTCGTTGCCAAGGGCGGCGTTCCGGTGTGGCAGCGGGCGCTGTACTATCTGCTCAACTCGCTCATCATTTTCTCGGTCAGCATCGGGACGAACTACGTCGGGGTGGGGTTGACGCATCCCCCGACGCAGCAGACCAGCGGAGTCGACCCCGGTGCACGCACGTTTTTCGGCGACTGGGTCCGCGCCCCCTAGGGGGCGCGGTTTCACGCGTCGAGCTGGTCGAGCAGGGCCTTGGCGTCCTTGAGATCCTTCGTGTCGAACCCTTCTTTGAACCAGCCGTACACGGGTCGCAGCAGCTCAACCGCCTGGGCGCGGTCACCGCGATCGCCCAGCAGATGGGCCAGCGTCGTAGTGGCGCGCAACTCCCACGACTTGGCCTTCTGACGGCGGGCGACGCCGATCGCCCCACGCAAGCACGCTTCGGCCTCGTCCAATTGACCTTGCTGCATCCGCATCCATCCCTTGAGGCGGAGCACCTCGGCAAGGTGCACCCGCTCCTCCTGGCGCTCGACCTGCTCGAGGCTCTGCTCGATACAGGCCAGCCCGCCGGCGAGGTCGCCACTGCGCGCGAGCGCCTCGCCCAGCAGTGCCCTGACGTAGGGGACCCACGCGCCGTGCCCGGTCTCGGTCAGCTTGGCGAGCGCTTTCCAGATCTGGTCGACGCTTTCGAAATAGCTACCTGCGCGCAGCGACGCCACGCCGATGACGATCGGGGCCATCTTCTCTTCTATCAGCTTCACCCGGTGCTCTTTGCCCAGCGCTTCCGCTTGTCTGCCGCGGGCCAGCAGATCTGCGGCCCGGCCGCAATAGTCGAACACGGAAGCGCCGAGCGTGAGGGCGAGGCCGAGATCGATCGGGTGGGGATGTTCGCGGCTGCGCGCGTGCTTGTCTTTGGCGTCGCTCTTCGCGATCGCCTGGTCCGGAAAGCCGAGCATCCAGAGAATCTGGGATTGATAAATGCCCTCTGCGGTGAGCGGGTCCGTGTTGGTCTGCTCGACGATGTGCCCGTGGGCGGCGGCGCTGTACTCGCTCTCGATACGCGCCGCTTCGCGGGCCGCCGCGGTGAGCTCGCCCATCCAGAAGAGAGACGTCATCTTCGCCCGACAGGCGACGATCTGAAGGTCTCGCTTGACGTTTTTTCGTTTCGCTCCCGCGGCCAGGGCTGCCATCCTTTGTGCCCAGCTCATCGCGACGCGATGCTGTCCCGCGCTCATGAAGTGGACCCATAACCCATGCAGCACGGGCAGGAAGCTCTCCTGGTGATTGAGCGATCGGGCGAAGTCGAGCGCCGGCTCCAGGAGGCTCGACACCTCGGTTGCCGCCCACCCCTGCAGGTCCATCACCGCCCGCCCCAGCAGCTGACGCAGTTGCAGCTCCATGCGATCGCGCTCGGTCCCGGCGGGCAACGTTCCGACCAACGTCAGACCCTTGCGCAGGTGGGCCACGGCTTCGACAAGGACGAAGCGCTTCAACGAAGCGTCGCCGGCCCGCAGCCAGAACGGCACCGCTTTCGCAGGCAAGCCGGCGTCGGTATAGTGCCGGGCGAGCAATGCCGGGTGGGCCTCCCGGGTGTCGGGCCAGTGTCTCTCGAGCTCGCCGGCGATGGCGGCATGCAGCTTCTGTCGCTCGTTGGGCAGCATCCACTCGTACGCCGTCTTCTGTACCAGGGTGTGCTTGAAGGTGTAGACCGCCTCGGGGATTTCCCCGCGTCGAGAGGCGAGCCCCGATTCCGTGAGCCGGGCGAGTCCCCTGTCGAGTGCGTCCTTGCTCATCGAAGCCACGGCAGCGATCAGCTCGTAGCTGAACTCACGGCCGATCGCCGCACCGATCTGCGCGATGCCGCGGGCGGGGGCCACACGGTCGAGGCGCGCCATGAGCGAGTCGCTCAATGTCGCGGGAATCTGGGTCTTGGCAGGATCGCCGGCGTGGGTATAGCGGTCGCCGTCGTCCTGCAGGGCGCCTGATTCGAGTATCGTCTTCGTGAGCTCCTCGACGAACAAGGGGACCCCGTCCGTCGTCTCGACGATGTACTCCAGCACTTTCGGCGGGAGAGCTTTGCCGCCTGTCAGCCTGGAGACGAGCTCACCGCGCTCATCCGGCGTGAGCCCCTCGATCGTGCGTGCTTCGAAGTGCTGCGCCTGCCAGGACCAGCGGGAGCGAAAGTCGTGCACCGTTTGCTCGTCGTCATCGCCGGGCTCCGGTGGCCGGCTGGTGAGCACCACCAGCACAGGGACCGCCGCCACCCGGCTGACGAGCTGGTCCAGCAGCTCGATCGTGCTGGGATCGGCCCAGTGCACATCCTCGAACAGTACCACGCCCCGGCGTCGGCGGGCGGCTGCTTGAACGACGTTGAGCAACGCTTCCATGGTCTGCTCTCTGTTCCGCTGTGGGCTCATGGGGACGGCATCGGAGCGGAGCTTGCAGGGGATGGAGAGCAGGGCCGCGATGTACGGGACATCCGTCTCGGGACGACCGTAATCGATGACCATCAGCTGCGTGAGCCTCTTCAGTCGGGATTCTGGGGGCTCGTCCCGCTCGAACGCCAGCTCACGCTCGAAGAACTCGATGCACGGGTAGAACGCGCTGATGACGTGATACGGGGAGCACTGGAACCGCAGTGCCGTGAGCGGCCTCGCCTCCGGCTCTGGCCCTCGCTCCTCCCGAAGAAACTCGCTCACGATGCGGCTCTTGCCGATGCCCGACTCGCCCACCAACAGCACCACCTGACCTCCGGTCTGCTGCGCCGCCTGCCAACGCCGCCGCAACAGGGCGATTTCGTCGCTGCGGCCGACCAAACCCGTCAAGCCATGCTTGGTGGCCGTGTCGAAGCGCGTGGCGGTGCTGGACTCTACGACCCGATACGCCCGGGTCGGGGACTCGCCCAGGGACTGGTAGCTGAATCTGCCGCCGGTCAAGCGCCGGACTTCATCGCTCACCACGACGCTTCCCGATGGGCCGAGGTCGCGCAACTGCGAGGCGAGGTCTTTGGCTTCGACCCACTCGTCGTCGCCGGACAGGACCGCCTTGCCCCTGGCGATGCCGATGCGCACCGCCAGCCGTCCCACCTCGGCCTTGTCCAGCGTCTCGATGATCTTCAGACCCACGTGTACGACGCGCTCCGCTTCGTCCTCGTGGGCGACGGGGAAGCCGAACAGGGCCACGACCGCATCGCCCCTCCGCTCGGACAGGTGGCCGTCGTATCGTTTGATGCAGTCGGCGCAGGCCTCCTGGTAGCGGCCCATGATGGTCGGGACATCCTGGGGATCCAGCTCGTTGGACCCGACCAGCTTGCAGGACAGCACCATGACGCGGCGTTGCTGAACGACGGAGCGATCGATCGCGGCACTGCCGCGTGGCACGCGGCGCCCCGCGTGCGGCCCGAGGGAATCGGACCGAATGCGGCGCCGGTCCCGCGAGCCTGTGAGGGCCCTCGCGAACTGCTCGACGGTCGGGTATCGGTCGGCGGGCGCCTTGGCCAGAGCCCGGCGGACGGCCGCATCGAGCAGCGGCGAAACCGTCCCACGAACGACCCGCGCGGACGGAACCGGCGAACCCAATTGCTTGGCGATGATCGCCCGGGCCGACTTCCCGGTATAGGGCGTCTCACCGACAAGCATCTCGTAGAGCACACAGGCGAGGCTGTACTCGTCGGTGCGCTGGTCTACGTCGTGTTCGGCGGTGGCCTGCTCCGGGCTCATGTAGCCGGGCGTGCCGATTCCAAGGCCGGTGTTGAGACCGGCCAGCCCCGCCCCGCCGGCCTGCGTGAGGGCGCGGGCGATCCCGAAGTCCGCCACCATGGCACGCCCCTCGTGCAGCAGGATGTTCTCCGGCTTGATGTCGCGATGCAGCACTCCCCGAGCGTGTGCCGCCGCAAGGGCGCCCGCGACGTCGCGCGTGATCCCCATGGCTTCGTCGATCGACAGCTGCTTCTCGTGACGCAGCCGGTGGCGCAACGACTCGCCCGCGACGTACGGCATGACGAAGAACACGAATCCCTCGCGCTCGTCCGAGTCGAGCACGGGCAGGACGTTCGGGTGGTTGAGCTGGGCGGTGACTTCGATCTCGAGCAGGAACCGATCGCGCCCAAACGCGGCGGCCCACTCGGGCTTCAAGAGCTTGACCGCGACTTCGCGGTGGTACTTGAGATCGTCCGCGAGGAAGACCGTCGCGAACGTACCCCGGCCTATCTCCCGTGCTACGCGATAGCGATACGCGAGTGCGGCCTGTACACCTTCGAGTTGGTCGCTTTCCACCAAGCGGTCCGTCAAGCGGTCCGTCCCTGGGTGGGACTGGACTAGCCATTATGGCACCGAGTACAGGGGCCTGCAACCCGCGCCGTGGGGCGCGGAGGCGAGAGAGCGACGGCTCGCCCCCTCGCCTCCAGGTGGTCAGTGTCCGATCGGATGCGTCGTGGGGAGCGCCTTCCCGATGGACGTCGCCGTGGGCGAGCACTCGGGGTGGCCGAACCCGCCCGTGCTCACGCCGTTCGTCATGTCGTAGATGATGTTGTCGTCCTTGCCGGCGTCCGCCACACCGGCCGGCACGTGGTCGAGCTGGAGATTGTAGCGCATCTTCCAGGCGATGTTGTGGTCGGCGCAGGAGGCGTCGCCGCTCACGCCGAGGCCGCCGACGAGCTTCCCATGGTCGTCGTACAGCGGCAGGCCGCCGCCGAACACGTTGGTCCCCCCGATGCGCTTTCCCACCATGAAGTCGTGCGGGGTGCCGTAGTCGGCCGCGTCACCGCCATAGGCAACCTCATCGTTGGTGGGGTTGGCTTCCTGGAGACCGAACAGGGTTCCGCCGGGCTGCGTGGCGGCGTAGAGATTGGCGGTCGAGAGGGCGAGGTGCGGCAGGCTGAAGGCGTTGGCCGTGTTCGCTTTTTGGGCCGCGATCACCCGGCTGCCCGGCCACTGGTCCGTGGCCGTGGCGCCGGTGAACACGACGGCGACGACGAGGCCGTTCCGATCCACCACGGCGGCCCACATGTCGAGATTGAAGCCGCCATTGGCCTCGTGCCGGGCTTCGAGCAGCGCCGCCTTCAACGGATCGAAACCGGCGATGCGACGCAGGTTCAGGTCGAGTCTGGGGCCGCTGATGCTGGTGTCGCCGCATGCCGCCAGCACGGCGAGACCGCAGGTTGCGATACCGAGACGAGTGATCTGGCGGGTGAGGGGATGGAGACTGAGCATGGGCGGGATCCTCCGGGTGGATGGGTGAGGTAGGGACCCGGCCGAAGAAATTACGTCCGCGACCGCCGGCTTGCGAGTCGCGCCCCTTGACGCCCGCGTCTTCGTTAGGCTCTCCGGCTTTTCGCTTGCGCAGCCGCCAGCTCCTGCAGCCGTTCCACCAGCTTGACCATCGCCCACGTGTCGCGCTCGCAATAGTTGAGCAGGTCCTGGCGCACGCGATCGCGTTCGCGTTTGGTGATCTTGTCGGCGACGAACAGCAGCCGTGCGATTTCGACGCTCGCGATCCGGCCGTCCACGATCACCAGATCGTCGTAGGTCAGCTCGGGCACGAGCGGCGTGAGGATGTCCTTCAGACTGAAGCTCCCCCTGAAATCGGGGTGGTACACGCAGTTCTTCACGACCGGGTACAGGTCGATCAGTTTCGCCTCGAGCGCCGCGAGCTCGGCGGCAAGGTCGGGCACCGCGCGTTGCAGCTCCCGGATGCGGGTCTTCTCGAACGACGTGTACATCACGACACGCTCGGCGTGGGCGGTGGCGCGCACCATCGCGGCGGCAAGCGGAGGGCGCGCGTCCTCCGGTCCTTCGGCGAGAAACGCTGCGTGCGTGTAAGTACCGTCCGGCTGCCGCTCGTGGTAGCTGAACTGGGCCGCGGCCTGCTGCCAGGGAGCCATGCCGGGCCACACGGGGATCGCGCGCATGATCGTCTCGAAGTCGAGGAAGCCCAATCGGGAGTCCTCACCCCCTGTCCCCCTCTCCCTTCGGGAGAGGGGGGACGCAAAGGGGGCTAACTCTCTCGCGAGCGTGGGCTCGACGACCATGCGGTTCTCGGCCATCGCCTTGAGCTGGCGCTTCTGGGTGAAGTTGAGCTTCTCCTTCGCCGGCAGGTGGGCGATGGACGTGATGCCGCGCGCCAGGTAGGCGACCGTCTTTTTCGGCCCGACGCCGGCCAGGTTGCCGATGTGCTCCGGCCCGTGGGGCCAGCAGCGGCCGATGAACGGGCACTCGCGCGGCTCGAAGCACTGTGCCCCGATCGGGACGTCGGGGAGCGGGCCCGCGAGCATCTCCCGCTGCCGGTCAATTTCGTCCGGGACTCTGGGAAGAAACTCTACTACAGGGCCGGTGACGTCAGTCCGGGCGAACAGGTCGCCCGCGTCGGGGTGCCGGAACTCCTTGTTCAGGTGCAACACGTCGGCGGCGGTGATCTTCACGCCGCAGGCCGCGGCGACGCGGGCCTGGACGGCGACATCCGGGATGTGCTCGGGCTTCTGCGAGTTGGACGACTTGACCTCGGTGAGCCGGTACCCGTCGTTCCGCTTCTCGAGCACGTCGATCGCGACGAAGGTATCGTCGGCAATGAACGTCGCCTCGAAGATCGCCGGGGCGCCCGCGTCGAGTGCTGCTTGCGTTGCAGCGACGCGCGCGGCGCCGGCGTGGTGCGGCAGGTCGATCAGGACGCCACCCGGGTAGCGCGCGCGGGCCGCTTCGCCCACCTGGCGGCCCTGGTCGAAGAGATCTTGCAAGACCTTGTCTGGCTGGAGCTCGATAGCGTCCGGCTCGTGCACGGTCCACCAGAGCAGCTTGTGGCACTGGCACCCGGTGACAAAGCGGGACTTGGAGAGGCGGGCGGCCTTCGTCGTCATGGAGCGAAGGGTAGCGATAGGGTGTGACAGGAAGCCAGGGGAATCGACAGCGCTGGCCTTGCCCTCGATTGCACCCGGGACATATTGCAGCGCAACTCGAGACGGCAGGTCGACTGTGAGCGGGACGGTGACGAGCAGGACGCGGCGCGAGTGGTTGCGCATGATGGCCGCGATGGGCGCCGGCGCGTTGGTAGACGGGTTCGTTCCGCGCGAGCTGGCCCGCGCGGCAACCAGCCGGCAGGATCCCGTGGCGGCGTTTCGGGCGCGCCTCGGCGCCATCCCGATCCAGATACGGTCCCTCGGCGAGAACCTCGCCCTGCTCGCCGGTCCCGGCGGCAACGTCGTGGTGCTGCACGGCTCCGACGGCTTGGTGGTGGTGGACACGTTCGTAGCGCCCGCGTGGCCCAAGTTCCAGGAATCGCTCAAGGGATTCGGCGCGCCCGTGAAATTCGTGATCGATACGCACTGGCACTTCGATCACACCGACAACAACGCCCCCCTCCGCGCCGATGGTGCCACGCTGGTGGCGCACGAAAACACCAAGCTGCGCATGAGCCAGCCGCACCACCTCGCGGTGCTCGAGCTCGACTTCCCGCCCTCACCCGCCGCCGCGCTGCCCCAGCGGGTCTTTAAGGATGGCTACACCCTCGAGGCGAACGGTGAGCGGCTGGCGGTGACGCACGTGCCGCCGGCGCACACGGACACCGATGTCGTCGTGCGGTTCGAGAAAGCCAACGTGCTGCATGCGGGCGACGTGTTTTTCAACGGCAGGTATCCCTTCATCGACGGCTCCACCGGCGGCCGCATCGACGGCATGATCGCGGCGGCTGACCGCCTGCTGGGCCTCGCGGACAGCGAGACCAGGATCGTCCCGGGCCACGGCCCACTCGCCACCAAGGCCGACCTCGCGAAGTATCGCGACATGCTCTCCAAGGCCGCGGAGCGCGTACGGAGCCTCAAGGCGTCGGGGAAATCGCTGGAAGAGTCCATCGCCGCCAAACCCTTCGCCGATCTCGACGCCGACTGGGGCAAGGGGACGTTCAACGGGGACAGCTTCGTCAAGGTCGTCTACCTGACTCTGTAGCGCCAGCCGTTGATCCCGCGTTGACTCGGTCGAGCAGAATTCGAGTTGCCATGCCCGCCGAGCCCTCCTACGTTCCCGTCATGTCTCCTCCCGCCTCGTTGATGACCGCGGACGACCTGCTCCGGACGCGCTTTCCCGACAAGCGCACCGAGCTCGTACGCGGCGTCCTGGTGGTGCGCGAGCCGGCCGGCTCGCGGCACGGGCTCGTGACGATGAATCTCGGCGCCGAGCTCGCCGTGTACGGGAAGCAAACCGGTGCGGGTGGTGTGTACGCCGCGGAGACCGGCTTCAAGCTGGCGAGCGATCCCGACACGGTGCGAGCCCCCGACATCGCGTTCGTTACGCGCGAGCGCCTGCCGCCTCCGAGTACGACGGGATATCCCGCACTGGCCCCGGACCTCGCCGTCGAGGTCCTGTCGCCCGGGGAGCGCCCGGGCGAAGTGCTCGCCAAAGTCGCCGACTGGCTCTCCGCCGGGACGAAGCTCGTGTGGGTGGTCGATCCGGAACGCCGGCTGGCACGGGTTTATCGCCACGACGGGAGCGAGGCCATCGTAACAGCTAACAGTGCGCTCGACGGAGAGGACCTGCTGCCGGGGTTTAGCTGCTCGCTCGCGTCCATCCTCTAGAGGCGTTCGCCTCGGTCATGATACACCCCGGACAGACCCTCGTCACCGCCGCCCTGCTCGCGCTGCCGGCGTCGGCCCTGTGGGACGTCACCGGCCACCGCACGGTCGCCGCGATCGCCTGGGAGCACATGACCCCGCGCGCCCGCGCCCGGAGCGTCGAGCTGCTGCGGCACGGACCGGCGCTCGCGAACTTCGCGGCGCTCCGCCCGCCCCAGGGCAGCGAGGCCGCGCGCGATCGCGCCCTGTTCCTGAACGCCGCCGCGTGGGCCGACCTCGTGCGCAGCCGCGACCAGCCCTGGCACGCCTATAACCACGCCACCTGGCACTACGCCGACTTCTACTGGGACGTCGAGAACGGGCGGCCGCACGACATCCCCGGGACGGGACCCGATTTGCTGAACGCCGCCGAGCGCATTGTCGCGCTGCGCGCTACGCTGGCGGACGCGAACGCCGCCGATACCACCAAAGCCGTCGCCCTCGCGTGGCTGCTGCACCTGGTGGGCGACATCCACCAGCCGCTTCACTGCAGCTCGCGCGTCACACCGGACGAGGCGCTCCCCCGCGGCGACGCGGGCGGCAACACCTTCCGTCTCGACGACAACCGCAACCTGCACGGCTACTGGGATCGCATACTCGGCGAAGCGATCGCGCCCGACCCCGGTGAGGATTCCATCGCGTACGCCGACCGCATCGCCCATCGGATCGAGGAGACGCACCCGCTGGCGGCGCCGCTGGCCGCGACCGATGTCCTGGGCTGGGCCCGAGAAGGGCTCCGCCTCGCCCAGACGGTCGTGTACGCAGGGGTCACGCGCGGCAGCGCACCTTCGGCCGCCTACGAGGCCGCGGCCCTGAAGGTCGCAGAGCTTCGGCTCGCCCTGGCCGGCTACCGCCTGGCGGCGTTGCTGAACGAGGCGCTCGAGTAGCTTGATGGAGCATGCCAATTCCCTACTATCACGTGGACGTCTTCACGGGAGAGCTCTTTGCGGGCAATCCGGCGGGGGTCTGCATGCTTTCCGCGTTTCCCGCGGACAGCACCATGCGGACGATCGCGGCGGAGAACAGGCATAGCAATACCGCCTTCGTCGTTCCGCGCGGTGATGGGAATTTCGACCTGCGCTGGTTTACCCCTGAAGTGGAAGACGATCTCTGCGGACACGCGACATTGGCAACGGCCTACGTGCTCGCGCTGCGGAACCACACCGCGTGGCCGGTTCGCTTCCACACGCGCAGTGGCGTGTTGACCGTGACCCGTGCACGGGACGGCTTCGAGCTGGACTTTCCCGCCAGGCCGCCCCAACCGTGTGAGACGCCGGTCGAGCTCTTGCCGGCCCTCGGCCTCAAGACAGCGCAGGTTATGAAGTCGCGCGACTACCTGGTCGTAGTGGATGACGCCGAGCAAGTGCGCGCGCTCTCGCCCGACATTGCCGCGCTCGGCAAACTCGACATCGGGATCGGCGGTACGATTGTGACCGCTCCCGGCGAGGCCGACGTGGATTACGTATGCCGGTTTTTTGCCCCAGCCATCGGCATCGCCGAGGATCCTGCGACCGGGTCGATACACTGCACACTCGCGCCGTATTGGGCCGGGCGACTGGGTAAGCACACGTTGCGCGCGCAGCAACTGAGTGCGCGCGGTGGATCGATGCAATGCAAAATCGCCGGCGATCACGTAAAGATTGTGGGCGAGGCACGGCTGTACCTGCAGGGCACAATCGCGCTGTGAAGCGGAGCTACATTACGTAACTCAGGGCAAGCGCCAGATGTCGAGCACACCGCTCGTGGCGTGGGCGCTGTAGCCCCCTTCCGGGAGCGCGATCTTCCCGTCGATCACGATCGGGGTATTCCAGTGCCCGCCCCCGCAGGCGAGGTTCGCGAGCTGCACCCCCGTGTCGGACCGGTACACGCGCAGTCCGCCCCCCGGGTCGTACACAAAGAGGAGGGTGTCGGCGACGACCGGGCTCGTCCCGGCGTTGCGATTACTCCAGACCGGCTGCAGCTGGCCGTTAGTCAACCGCCATGCCGCCGTACCGCCGCCGTCCGCCGCGAAGAGCCAGGTGCCGGTTGCGCTCCGCAGCACGGCTGGCGCGCTGAACAAGCCGCTGCCACTGGGCGTGGACACGACCTGCCCTTCGCCGCCCTGGTGCGGGGTTACGCCGCTCATCGCGCCCCAGTCGAGCACCCGGATCAGCCCGTCTTTCCCGCTCTGCGCGATCAACCCGCCGCCGAGCAGTACCGGTGCCGTCGATCCGACGTCCGTATCGCCCGCGCTCAGCGTTGCGGTGTTCGTCGGCGTGTAGTTCCCGATCAGGTGGGTGGCGTCGGCATCGAGCTCGAGCGCGGCGTTGCCCCAGTTGGTGCTGCCGTCCCAGAGGCCGTTGCCGGTGGCGACGAAGATGGTGCCGTTCGACGAGTCGATGACCGCGCCGGTGCGGCCCCAGATCCCAGAGCCCGACTGCGAACAGGACGCCGGATCGATGAGCCCCGGCCGGTTGCTGCACAGGGAATTCCACACGGACAGGAGATTGCCGGTCGCGCCGTCCAGGACCGCGACGTGCCCCTGATACGGAGGCGCATCGCCGATGTACCCGGTGGTAGTTGCGATGACGCGGCCATTAAAGTAGTTCAGAGCCGACGCGATCTTCTCGCGTGCTGGCAGCAGGGTAATCGCGGTGGTCCAGACCACGCGGCCGTCCGCCACCCGCAACTTCCGGATCGCCCCATCCGGCGCGGCGGCATATACGAACTGGCGGTTCGGGTCGGCGACCGGGGTCGCGGTCGTGACTTGTTCCGTTCCCACCCACGAGGCGTAGTTGGCCGGCGTGTAGCGCCACAACACGGCGCCATTCTGGGCATCGATGGCCAGCGTCTTGCCGTAGGTCGTGGTGACGAAGAAGACGTCGCGGGTGCTGCCGTTCACCGCCACGCGGTGGAGGTAGATCGCGGACGCGTCTACCGTGCCGTCGAGCGCGACCTGCTGCCGCACCAGGGTAGCGACGTTCGCAGCCGTAATCCCTGTCGCTATGGGCGGGGCGTTCGACCTGCCGGCGTCCCACCCGAAGCGCGTCCAGTCCTGAGTGCCCGGCGGACCTCCCCCTGAGGCGGGCCCTATGGAGTGCGATGCGCAGGCGAGCGCGACGAGGAGTAGGGAAACCCTTTGTCGTCCGTACCTCATGCACCCTCCCAATACAGTAACCGTCCAACAACCTAAGTCCTTGCAGGCCTCGTTGCCCTCGTGGGCCGCGGCTGCCAACTCCTCGAACTCCGTGATACCGCGGCGGTACCGCACAGTTACCGGAATGTTGCCGGGAACGGATTGGTTTCTGGCGCGTCGATTCGGCACGCCCTGTCCTCGTTCCGACCGGAGGCAACGCCCCATGATCAAGCAGTCCACGCTCCACGCCGCGCTTTCGCTCGTGGCCCTCATCGCCGGCTGCAGCCACGACACCCCCGCGGGCCCGTCCGCCACTCGAGCCGGCGTTGTCGCCGCGGCGACGGGCGCGGACGAGGACGCGGCAGCCACCTACGCCGTGATCGGCGACATGCCCTACGGCACGACCAAGCTGGATTCCCTGCCGCAGCTGATCGCGCTGATCAACGGCGATCCCGCGGTCCAGCTGGTGATCCACGTCGGCGACATCAAGTCCGGAAGCAACTCCCCATGCACCGATGCGTACTTCACGACGATCAAGGGCCTCTTCGATACCTTCGAAGACCCGCTCGTCTACACCATCGGCGACAACGAGTGGACTGATTGCCACGTCTTCGGCAAGAACAACGGGCTCTACACTCCGAGCGAGCGGTTGCAGGCTATCCGGACCCTTTTCTTCCCCGCTCCCGGTCAGACGCTCGGCCTCCACCCGCGGGCGGTATTCAGCCAGGCGAACGACCCCGACCACTCGCAGTACGTGGAAAACGTGTGGTGGAACCAGAGCAACGTGGTGTTCGCGGCGATGAACATCACCGGCAGCTTCAACGATCTGGCGCCCTGGAGCAGTGCGTCCCGGCCGTGGCTCGTGACGCCGGCCGACATGCCCTCCGATTGGGCGAGCTTCCCCTCCCAGGCCGACGAGGTTGCGGCGCGCGCCCAGGCCGACCGCGATTTGATCGCCCAGACGTTCGCCACCGCCACCAAGCGCAATGCGCGCGGCGTGGTCCTCGCCTTCCAGGCGGACATGTGGGATCCTGCGGAGCAGGTGAAGGACCCTGCCACCTTCAACGCCGGCTACGACGCCCTGGTGCAGCAGATCGGCACCCTGGCGGCCCGGTTCGGCCTTCCCGTCCTGCTGCTCGAGGGCGACTCGCACGTCTGGCGGGTCGACACGCCGTTCACGCCGGGCAGCCCCTTGTTCGCGATGCACGCGAATACACCCGTCGCACCGAACGTCACCCGGTTGGTGGTCGACGGCAGCAGCAGTCCGACCTCGTACACCCGTCTCACGATCAACCCCGGAAGGAATGGTCAGCTCTTCACGTTGACGCGGGTGCCGCTCGTCCCGGGTCAGTAAGCCCAAAGGTTCCTGACTCTCCGTGATCCCCGGGCTTCTCGCCCGGGGTCAGCTGAGCCTGTCTTGCCAATCCGCGGCCGGGGACTGGTGCTCGGCGTGGTGAAGTTGCTGCGCGTCTTGGCCTTCGGGATTGCCGGGCTTCGTAGCCAACGAGGTGCTGGTGTGGCGAAACCGGTAAACCCAGAGATCTCTCACCTCTCTGGGCTCAAGCCCTTGCGGGTTCGAGTCCCGTCACCAGCACCCCCGCTTGCCCGCAACTATTGACGCGGCACACGAAGGGGACGATCTTATCTTCGATGTGAGAGATCTCCGCGTAGCCGATTTCGCTACGCCAGGAAAAGCCGGGGAGCGTGACGCTCTCCGGCTTTTCGCTGGAACCCAACCCCCCCCGACGCGGCGGACGCCGCGCAGGCCAAGACGCTATTCCGCAGAAAGCCGGCGCTGGAACCTAGGCGCGGAGGGTCGGACGGCCGAGCGGGTGGCGGGAGTGGACCAGGGACGCGAGGGCCAGCACCGCCTCCTCGCCCTGCGGCTTCCCGACGATCTGCAAGCCCACCGGGAGTCCCTCCGGGTCGAGCCCGCACGGCACCGACGCCACGGGCAGTCCCGTGAGGCTCAGCACGAACGTCGGCGCGATCCAGTCCACGTAGGTCTCCATCTTTTTGCCCGCCACCGTGTCGGGATAGTTCTGCTCCACCGGGAACGGCGGCACCGCCATGCAAGGCGTGAGCAGATGGTCGAACGTTCTGAACAGGTCGCGGAACAGGTGCCAGATTCTCGTGCGCGCCGCCTCGGCGACACCCAAGTCGTGCGTCGTGGTGGCGAGCCCCGACCGGATGTTGCCGGCGACGTTGCTCCCGAACCGGTCGACCTTGTCCAGCCGCGGGAACAGCTGCGCCACGAACCAGAGCCCCCGCAGTGACAGAAACGCCTGCCGGGCGAACGACAGGTCCCGGTCTATCTCTTCGACGTTGACGCCCGCGTCGTGGAGCCCCCGTGCCGCGCTGCCGCACACCTTTTCGATCTCGGGCGCGATCCCGATCTTGGCCACGTCGGGGCAGTAGGCGACTCGCAGACCGGTTGAAATGCCGCGCGCCACCGCCGCGACGAAGTCCCGCCCGTCCCGCGGCTGGGCGAGCGGCGACATGGGGCTCGGGCCGCTGACCGCCTGGAGCATCAAGGCGATGTCTTCAGCCGTCCGGGCCATGGGCCCCTCCACCTGGAGGGAGTCCCACAACCATTCGGCCGGGTACGTCGGTACGAGCCCGACCGACGGCCGCAGACCCACCACACCACAGAACGAGGCCGGGATGCGGAGGGAGCCCCCCAGGTCCGTGCCCTCGGCGAGGGCGATCATCCCGGTGACGAGGCCGGCGGCGCCGCCGCCCGTCGAGCCCCCTGCCGTGCGGGTGGGGTCCCATGGGTTCCGCGTCCGGCCGAAGACCTCGTTGAAGGTGGCGCCCCCGGCCGCGAATTCGGGACAATTGGTCTTGCCGAGGATGACCGCGCCCGCCGCGCGCAGCCGCTGCACCACCAGCGCGTCCTCGGTCGGCACGTGGTCTCGATATAGTGTGGAGCCGTACGTCGTGCGGAGCCCCGCGACCGGTGTCACGTCCTTGATGCCCACCGGCAGGCCGGCGAGCAGGCCGATGTCCTCGCCGCGCACCAGCCGCCGCTCGAGCTCCTCGGCTTCGTCGAGGGCGCGAGGATTGAGCGTGACGATCGCGTTGATGGTGGGGTTGTGGCGTTCCACCCGCGCCAGGCAGGCCTGCACGACCTCGACCGGGGAGATCTCCCGCCACCGGACGAGCCGGGCGAGGTCGCTGGCGGAGCGATCGGCTAGCTCTTCCATGCTCCCAGGAACGCGACCATATCCGGAAACATTTTGGGAACCTCTGCACAACCCGGTGCGTGGCGCTGGGGGTCGGGGCTAGGGGCGCCTACACGCACCTTCTGCACGCAGGTCAGCTTGCCCACGTCGCGGTCGAAGGTCAAGAGGAATGCGATCCCAATTCGCCATAGTCACTGGGTACCCATATGATTGAGGCGGTCGCCGATGGAGCCGGTAATGCCGACTAAGTCACTTTGTTTGCTCGCTGCCTTGACGATGTTTGCCCTGCCCCTTGCGGCGCAGCACCGGGGGGGCGGGTCTCGCGGCGGCGGGCATTCGTCCCACCCTCGAGCCTATTCCCCCAGCCCGCGCTCCCACGCCAGCCCACACGTTCAGAGTCCACGCTCGGGTCAACGCTCCGCTCGTCCGCGGAGCCACGCGACCAAACCGCGGTCCTACGCACCGCACCCGCGGTCTACTCCGCGCAGCTCGACTGGCAAGTCCACTCGAATCCACCGCAGCCAGGCCGCGAAGGACGATTTCATGCGACAGAGCGGCCATCCACGCGGCTGGCCCGGCCACGTGGTGGATCACATCGTGCCGCTCGCCTGCGGTGGTGCCGACGCGCCGAGCAACATGCAGTGGCAATCGACCGAGGAAGGGAAGGCGAAGGACAAGACCGAGCGACGCGCCGCGGCCACAGCACCTCGGGTCACACCACGCTAGGGACGGCCTGTCGTCCCCCCTCTCCACAACGTGGAGAGGGGGATAGGGGGTGAGGACCCGAACGGAGAGGGGACGGGGGTGAGAACCGGGCTGGGATCAGCCTCGTGCTCGGCGTCAAGACTGCGTCGCCTCATGCTTCAAGAAACTCCAAAGCCTTTTTCACGAACGCTTGGTGGTACTGGAAGACGCCCCCATGCCCGGCATCCTCATAGAGGACGAGCTCGGCGTTCGGAAGGCGGCGCGCCAGGTCGACCGAGTTGCTGCTGGGCACCATCCTGTCGTGATCACCATTCGCCACTAGAACCGGGTGATGAATGCGCGACAGATCGGCGGGACGCTGACGCCCCCAGGCTTGTATGGCTTTCAATTGGGCGTTGAACGCCGCGATCCAAACCGGCTTGTCGCGATTCTCGGTGCGCTCTTTCAATCGTGCCAGGAATTCGCGCGCCGCATGGCGGCCGTTCGGGGTCTCGGTGAAGAAGAGATAGTATTCCGGGTGCCTGAAGGTCAGCACGCCCTTGACCATGTCGCGGATGGTCAGCGACGTCACCTTGTCGATGCCCGTGCCCCCGGCTGGCCCGGTGCCCGCGAGGATGATCTTCCGGACCAGTTGCGGTTCTTCTTGCGCGATCACCTG
>QHUU01000009.1 GCA_003222155.1 Gemmatimonadota bacterium
ACGTCGGCGATGGCCGCGTGGCTGAGCCTGGTCTTCAGGTACTTGCGGATCAGGTCGTCTTCTTTCAGGAGCTCGGGGAAGTCGCGCCGGGCGTAGTACCGCGAGCGCCACGGCTTGATGATCCCGAGCCGGAACCCGTAGGGGTGTACTTTCTGGCCCACTTACCTGCTCTCTTTCTTCTTCGTGGCCTTGTCCGCCTTCTTGGCCTTGGTCGGCTTCCGCCGCTTCGCCCCCGCCCGTACGGACGGGGCTGCGGCCTCCGCCTTCGCGTCCGCCGGTTTTGCGGGCGGGGTTTTGGGCCCGCGCGTCTCCGCCGCGGCCTCCACGTGGATTTCCACGTGGCTCGTCCGCTTGAGGATCGGAGTGGCCCGGCCCATCGCGGCCGGCGTGAACCGCTTCAGGGTCGGCCCTTCGTTCACCACCGCGTATTTGACGCGCAGGCGGTCCACGTCGAGCGCGGCGTTCTCGCGCTGCGCCCGCTGCTCGGCGTTCGCCACCGCCGACTTGAGCACCTTATGGATCTGCTTCGCGGCGAGCTTCTTGGAGAACCGGAGAATGGCGTACGCCTCCGGCACCGCCCGGCCGCGGATCTGATCGATCACGAGGCGCATCTTGCGCGCCGACTGGCGCACGGTCCGCTGAATCGCTCGAGCTTCCATGGACTACGCCGGTGGCTGCTCGGCGGCGGCTTCGGCTTCCCGCTCCTGCGCCGAGCCCTTGGCCGAATGGCCGCGGAACAGCCGCGTCGCCGCGAACTCGCCGAGCTTGTGGCCCACCATGTTCTCGGTGATGTACACGGGGATGAACTTGTTCCCGTTGTGCACCGCGAGGGTGTGGCCCACGAAGTCGGGCGTGATCGTGGAGCGTCGCGACCAGGTCTTGAAGACCTTCTTCTCGTTCCTCTCGTTCAGGGCCTGGATCTTGACGAGCAGCGACGGCTCGACGTAGGGGCCCTTTTTGACGCTGCGTCCCATTACTGTGTCGCCTTCCCGCGCTTGCGTCCGCGCACGATGAGCTTCGTCGACGGCTTCTTCTTGTGCCGCGTCTTCTTTCCTTCGACCTTGCCCCAGGGCGAAGTGGGGGGCCGGCCGCCCGACGTCTTCCCCTCGCCGCCGCCCAGCGGGTGGTCGACGGGGTTCATCGCCACGCCGCGCACACGCGGCATGCGTCCCAGCCAGCGGCTCTTGCCCGCTTTGCCGACCGACAGGAGCTCGTGCTCGGCGTTCGACACTTCACCGATCGTGGCGAGGCACTCGCCCCGCACCATCCGCATCTCGGTGGAGCGGAGCCGCAGCGTGACGTAGTTGCCTTCCTTGGCCACCACCTGCACGCCGGTGCCCGCGGAGCGGGCCAGCTGGCCGCCGCGCCCGATCTTGAGCTCGACGCTGTGCACCGTCGTGCCGAGCGGGATCTCGAACAGCGGCATCGTGTTGCCGACCCGGATGTCCGCCCCGGGCCCCGAGACCACGGTGTCGCCCACGGCGAGGCCCTTGGGAGCGAGGATGTAGCGTTTCTCGCCGTCCGCGTAGAACAGCAGCGCGATGCGCGCCGTCCGGTTCGGGTCGTATTCGATCGCCGCCACCTTGGCCGGCACGCCGAACTTCTCGCGCCGGAAGTCGATGCGGCGATACTGCCGCTTGTGGCCGCCGCCCCGATACCGCGCCGTGATGTGGCCCTTGTTGTTGCGGCCGCCGGTGCGGCGCCGCGGCTCGACGAGCGACTTCTCCGGGGTCGTCTTCGTGATCTCCCCGAAGTCCGACACCGAGCGGAACCGCGTCGCCGGCGTCACCGGCTTGAATTGTCGGATACCCATGTCAGCCCTCGAACACTTGGATCGCGTCGCCCTCTTTCAGGGTCACGATCGCCTTCTTCCACGCCGGCCGGCGGCCCACGTAGCGGCCGTAGCTCTTCCGCTTGGCTCGCACCACCAGGGTCCGCACATCCGTCACGGTCACCTCGAACAGCGCCTCGATGGCGGCGCGGATCTGCGGCTTGGTGGCCTGCGCCTGCACCCGGAACGCGTATTCCTTGCGGGCCTGGAACGCCGCCGAAGACTTCTCGGTGATGACCGGCCCGACGATCAACTGGTGCTGCTCAGGCATCCTCGGCCTCCGGCTTCTCGGTCGCGGCGCCCAGCGCCGGCAGCTCGGCGACCACCGCATCCGCCCACAGGATCTCGTACGCGGTGGCGTCGGCGAACCGCATCACATGGACCTTCGGCAGGTTGCGGCCCGACAGGTACACGTTGTGCGCGTGCGCCGCGCCGGCCGTCACGACCAGTACCTTCTTCTCCGCCACGCCCAGCTTGGCGAGCAGCTCCGCCAACGTCTTGGTCTTCGGCTTCTCGTACTCGAGCGCGTCCACCACGAACAGCGCGCCCTCGCGCGCCCGGGCGTTCAGGGCCGATTTCTTCGCGAGCTGGCGCATCTTCTTGGGGATCCCCAAGCGGTAGCTGCGCGGGTGCGGGCCGAACACGACGCCGCCGTGCCGCCAGTGGGGCGCGCGGGTCGAGCCCTGCCGCGCCCGGCCGGTGCCCTTCTGGCGCCAGGGCTTCTGGTTCCCGCCCGAGACCTCGCTCCGGGTCCGGGTGTCATGCGTCCCCTGGCGCTGGTTCGCGAGATAGGTGATCACCGCGCGGTGCAGCAGGGGCTCGTTCACCATGCCGTCGAACAGCGTGTCGGGCAGGCGCACCGCCTTCTTTTTCGCGCCCGCGGCGGAGTAGTGCGGCGCCTCAATCATGGCGACTCCGGCCTCCCTGCTTGCGTACCGTGACGAGCCCGTTGAGCGGGCCCGGCACCGAGCCGCGCACGAACAGCAAGTTGCGCTCGGCATCCACCCTCACCACCCGAAGGCCGAGCTCGGTAAAGCGCCGCGCCCCCATATGGCCGGGCATCCGCTTTCCCTTGATGATTCGAGACGGGTCAGTCCCCGGAGCGATTGACCCGGGCTTGCGGTGCCGGGTGTTGCCGTGGGTCTCAGGACCGCCCCCGAAATGATGGCGGTGCACCACACCCTGGAAGCCGCGGCCCTTGGTCACGCCCGTGATCTTCACGCGGTCGCCCGGGGCGAAGATCGCCACCGTCACGCTCTCGCCCGGCTTGGGCGGCTCGCCCTCCGCGGCCAGCACGAAGCTCTGCAGCACGCGCGGCGCCGTCTCGAGGCCGGCCTTCTTCACGTGACCCGCCAGGGCCTTGGCGGTGCGCTTCGGCTTCTTGGCGCCGAAGCCGAGCTGGACCTGGGTGCCCGCGACCTGCACCACCGGGCACGGGCCCGCTTCGATGACCGTGACGGGCACGTGCGTCCCCTCGGCGTCGAACACGCGCGTCATGCCGAGCTTTCTGCCGATGAGTCCGGTCATAGCGCTACTGTACCTTGATCTCCACGTCCACGCCGGCCGGCAGATCGAGCTTGGTCAAGGCGTCGATCGTCTGCGAGCGCGAATCGAGGATGTCGATCAGCCGCTTGTGTGTCTTCAGCTCGAACTGCTCGCGGCTCTTCTTGTCGATGTGCGGGCTCCTGAGCACCGTCCACAGCTGCCGCTTGGTGGGCAGCGGGATGGGCCCCGAGACCTGCGCTCCGGTCTTCTCCGCCGTGCGCACGATGTCGGCCGCGGCCTGATCGATCAGGGCGTGGTCGAAGGCTTTCAGCCGGATACGAATCCTGCCCGCCATAGAGTCCTCGCTACTGCAAGATCTTGGTGGCCACGCCGGCGCCCACCGTGCGGCCGCCTTCGCGGATCGCGAACCGCAGCTGCTCCTCCATCGCAATCGGCGTGATCAGCTCGATCGTCATCTTCGTGTTGTCCCCCGGCATCACCATCTCCACCCCCGCCGGCAGCTCCACCGTCCCCGTCACG
>QHUU01000122.1 GCA_003222155.1 Gemmatimonadota bacterium
CCAACGGCAAAGGGTCGACCTGCGCTTTCGTGGCGGCGGAGCTGCGCGCCCGCGGCCTGAAGGTCGGGCTGTACACGTCGCCGCACCTGGTCTCGGTGCGGGAGCGCATCGAGGTGGATGGCGTGCCGATCGACGAGGAAGCCTTCGCCGAGTGGACGACCTTCCTCCAGTCCGAGATCGAGCGCCTGGACGCGAGCTTCTTCGAGGCGACCACCGCCATCGCCTTTGCCGACCTCGCGGCGCGGGGTGTGGACGTCGCCGTCATCGAAGTGGGCCTCGGTGGGCGGCTCGATTCGACCAACGTGATCACGCCGCTCGTGTCGGTCGTGACCAAGATCGCGCGGGAGCACACCGACTACCTCGGCACCGACCTCGCGGCGATCGCCCGGGAGAAAGCGGGGATCGCCAAACCCGGCGTGCCGTTCGTCACGGGCGAGCGGGATCCCGCCGTGCGCCAGGAGCTCGCGGCCGAGGCGGGCCGCCGCGGCGCGGCGCCCGTGATCCTCGTCGACACCACGCGTCCGCCCCCTCCGGCGCGACGCCTGGGCCTCGTGGGCCGGCACCAGCACGACAACGCCTGGGTCGCGCTCGCGGCCCTGAACCGGCTGCCCCCGCCGTTCGGGCCGGCCGGCGACACCTGGCCGGAGAGCTTCGGGCGCGCGTACGTGCCCGGCCGGTTCGATGTCCGCGGCAAGTGGATCTTCGACGTGGCGCACAATCCGGACGGGGCGCTGGTGCTGGCCTACACGTTGCGCGACTGCAACCCGCGGCGTCCCCGTCACGCGCTGGTCGGCGTGCTCGGCGACAAGGATTACCTCGGGATGATCGACGCGCTGGCGCCGGAGGTCGACACGTTCGTGTTCACCGTGCCCGACACCGCGCCGGAGCGGCGGCGCTGGGACCTGGGCCGGCTGGAGCGCGAGCTGGGTGGACTCGCGGTGGCGCACGAATTCGAGCCGGACTTCGCCCGCGCGCTGGAGCGGGTCGCGGTGGACGCGGCGACGGTGATCGTCACCGGATCGTTTCACACCGTCGGCGACGCGCTCGCCCGCTTGCCGGGCTTCGCGCCGGTCGCGTAAATTGTTGCGATGCAAGGACAAGCCTTACCAGGGTTTCGCGACTTTTATCCCGAAGAACTCGCTCTCCGCAATCACATCTTCACGACGTGGCGCGACGTAGCGCGGCGCTACGGCTTTCAGGAATACGACGGCCCCCCGCTCGAGCCGCTCGAGCTCTACACCGGAAAGAGCGGCGAGGAGATCGTGCAACAGCTGTATGCCTTCCAGGACAAGGGGGAGCGCGAGGTAGCGTTGCGGCCCGAGATGACGCCCACCCTCGCCCGCATGGTGGGGGCACGGGCGCAGGCCCTCAAGAAGCCGATCCGCTGGTTCGCGATCCCCCAGCTGTTCCGCTACGAGCGGCAGCAACGCGGACGCCTGCGCGAGCACTTCCAGCTCAACATGGACATCATCGGCGAGGCGGGACCGGCGGCGGATGCCGAGATCATGGCGGCCGTCATCGACATCGCGCGAGCCTTCGGGCTGACGTCGACCGACGTGCGTCTGCGCGTGTCCGACCGACGGATCCTGGTGAACGAGCTGAAAGAGCGCCACGCGGTGGCGGACGGCGAGATGTTGGGGGTCCTGAGCGCCCTGGACAAGTGGGGAGACGAGCCGGCGCTCACCGAGCGCCGGCTACAGCATGCGCTGGGCGATTCCCCGGAGCGCAAGGCCTCGGTACACGCGTTCCTGAGTCAGCTCGGAAACGAGGACGCCGCGACGCTGGACCGCCTGCTCCAGTCGCCCGCGGCGGAGCAGCTGCGGGAATCCCGCACGCGGCTCGAGGCGATGGGTCTCGGCGAGTTCGTCACGGTCGACTTCAGGATCGTCCGGGGGCTCGCCTACTACACCGGGATCGTGTTCGAGCTGTTCGACGCCAAGCGGTCGCTGCGCGCGATCTGTGGCGGCGGCCGCTACGACACGCTGATCCAGGAGATCGCCGGCGTCGATCTCCCCTGCGTCGGGTTCGGCATGGGAGACGTCGTCCTCGGGGAACTCCTGAAGGAGCGCGGGAAGGACGCCGAGGCGCCGAGTCGACTCGACGCCTTTTTGATCGCGGTGGGCGGCGAGGACGTGGCCCCCGTGCTCAAGCTGGCGCGCGAGCTGCGCGATCGCGGCGTCGCCGTGGAGTACGCCCTGCGGGACGCCCCGATCCGCAAGCAGCTGGAGCTCGCAGTGGCGCGCGGCGCGCCCCGCGCCGTGATCGTGGGCCCAGACGAGCGCAAAGCCAAAGTCGCCGTCGTCCGTGATCTCAAGAGCGGGCGGCAGCGCAAAGTGGCGTTGACCAAGGTTCGCAAGGGTGTCTTCAAGTGATGGCCCAGGCCAAAAAGATCACTCCGCGTGCGCAGGACTTCAGCGAGTGGTACAACGACGTGATCATGCAGGCGGAGCTGGCCGACTACTCGCCGGTGCGCGGCTGCATGGTGATCCGGCCCCACGGCTATCATGTGTGGGAGCTGATGCAACGCGCCCTGGACGACATGTTCAAGGCGACGGGTCATCGCAACGCCTACTTCCCCCTGTTCATTCCCATGAGCTTCCTCGCCAAGGAAGCCGAGCACGTCGAGGGGTTCGCGAAGGAAGTCGCGCTGGTGACGCACACCCGCCTCAAGGCCACCGGGAAGACGGGTGCCCAGGCGGTGATGCCCGACCCGGCGTCGGCGCTCGAGGAGCCGCTCGTGGTGCGGCCCACGTCCGAAACGATCATCTACGCGATGTTCGCCAAGTGGATTCAGAGCTACCGCGACCTGCCGCTGCTCTTGAACCAGTGGTGCAACATCGTGCGCTGGGAGTTTCGGACCCGGCTGTTTCTCCGCACCACCGAGTTTCTGTGGCAGGAGGGACATACCGCGCACGCGACCGAGGCGGAGGCGGAGGCCGAGGCGAGACAGATGCTCGGCGTGTACCGCACGTTCCAGGAGCAATGGATGGCGATGCCGGTGATCACCGGGTTGAAGACGGAGAGCGAGAAGTTCGCGGGCGCGCTGCGCACGTACGCGCTGGAGGCGCTGATGCAGGACAACAAGGCGCTCCAAGCGGGGACGTCGCACAACCTGGGGCAGAACTTCGCCAAGGCGTTCACCGTGCAGTACCAAACGGCGGCGGGGGGCCTGGAATACGTGTGGAACACGTCCTGGGGCGTCTCGACCCGGATGATCGGGGGCCTGGTGATGACGCATTCGGACGACAACGGCCTGGTGTGTCCGCCCAGGCTCGCGCCGGTGCAGGTGGTGATCGTGCCGATTTGGAAGTCGGAAGAAGAACGGGGTCAGGTGTTAGAGGTCGGGGACAAGGTGAAGGCGGAGCTGGTGAAGGCCGGCATTCGCGTCGAGCTGGACGCGCGCGACAGCCTCAAACCCGGCGCCAAGTATTTCGAGTGGGAGGCCAAGGGCGTGCCCCTGCGGCTCGAGATCGGCCCGCGCGACGTGGCGGCAGGACAGGTGATGACGGCACGGCGCGCGGGGGGCAAGGCACCGGTCAAGCTCGACGGGCTCGCGCGGACGGTGGCGACCGCGCTCGACGAAGTGCAGGCAGGGCTGTTCAAGGCCGCGCAGGAGCGGCGCGAGGCCCACTCGATTCGCGGCGTCACCAAGCAGCAGTTCCTCGAGTTCATGAAGGGGGTGGGCGGGTTCGCGTACGGCGGCTTTTGCGGCTCGGCGGCGTGCGAGGCCGAGATCAAGCAGGAGACGGCTGCGACGGTGCGCGTGCTGCCCGATCCGGAGTTCCGCTCGCCCGAGGTACCGAAGACGTGCATGTGGTGCGGCAAGCCCAGCGTCGCGGAGGCGGTGTGGGCGCAGGCGTACTAGGCTTCGATCCGGCGCTGCTCCGCTCCATCGCGGAGCGCGTCGGCACGCCGGCCTACGTCTACAGCGCCAACCTGATCCGCGGGCAGTACCATGCGCTGCACGACGCGCTCAAGGACGTGCCCCACCGCATCTGCTACTCGGTGAAGGCGAACGGCAATCTCGGCGTCCTGAAGGTACTGCGCGCGCTCGGCGCCGGCGCCGACATCGTGTCCGTCGGCGAGCTGCGGCGCGCGCTCGCCGCCGGGTTCGAGGCTGGTGCGATCGTGTTCTCGGGCGTCGGCAAG
>QHUU01000051.1 GCA_003222155.1 Gemmatimonadota bacterium
CGTCGAGCAGGGTCTCGAGCACGCGTCGCGAGTCGGCGACGGGGTCGCGCGCGGCGTCGAGCGCCGCCAGCGGATCGCGCAGGCGCAACGCGCTGAGTCCTTCCGCGCGCAACGAGCTCCACGTGTCGTCCCAGATCCACCCGCCGGCGAACAGTCCCGGGATACACGTCACCACCGAGCCCGCGCCCCTGGAGCCGAGAGCCCATTCCCAGCGGAGCCCTGCGAGGCCGCTGGCGAGCGCGTCCTGGCCCGGGATGCCCATATCGCGTGCGGGACGCAGCGGGCAACCCGCATGCCGCGGGCTGTTACACGTGGGAACTAGCGAGTCTGCAGACTGCGCTTGCCGAGGTACGCGCGCACCAGCGGGGCCGGGCGGCCGCGCACCAGCGCGGACTTGAGCCGCTCCTGTTCGTCCGGTGTTGCGTCTACGAGGTACCGCTCCCCGCTCCCCGCTCCCTCCTTGAGCGCCACGGGAATCCCGTCCCGATACAGGATCCGGTTGGTCGCGAGCCCCGGCACGACGTCCCCCGGCGTAATGATGCCGGCGAGGTTGAGCGGATCGGCGCCGCTCACGGCCACCAGCTCGCCCGTCGGCGCGTCGCGCCGCACATTGCGCAACAGGCCCACCGCCTCCGGCAGGGCGTACTGCTCGCCCGAGAAGCCGGCCACGAAGCGGCCGCCGCGGATCTCGCCGCGCGCTTCGAGCCGGCGGTACGCGCGCAGGATGTCGCGCCACGGAGCGAGCAGCGTCTCGCGCGTCGCCAGCCGGCGGAACACGACGCCGTAGCGCCGCAGCAGCTGCCACGCCACGGCTTCGGCGACCTGCTCCTCGGGGAGCGGAGCGGCGCTCCGCACTCGCGACCACCGCCCCGCCGTCTCCACGCCGAACGGCGCCACCTTGCCCCGACGCCGGAAGCCGCCGATCGGGCGGCGGCGGTCCGACGGGACCAGCAGCGCCCGCAGACCCGCGAAGCTGTCCGCCGTCACGAGTCCCCACGCCACCAACTCGCCCAGCCCCTTCTCGACCTCGGTTCGCAACAACCCGGTCGCGTTCACGAGGTCGCCGAAGAACGAGGCACCGCGCTCCTCCAGCGCCTCGGCGATGACGCGGGCCGAGTGTGATAGCGGGAGATCCGCGGGATCGGGCTGCGTGGTCAGGGACCTCCAGATCCCGCCCCGCTCCCTGCGGAACAGCGCCACGGGCGTCGTGCGAATCGGACCCGACTTTCTGTTCCGCGTTCCGCCTTCCGCGTTCCGCGCTGCGGCGAGCCGACCCCAGGCGATTTCCCCGGAAAGACACAGCCCGTCGAGCCACAGGGGGTCGTACTCACCCAGGCGGGCCGGGAGCACGTCGGTCTCCCACGCGCCCGCCGGCACCTCGAATCCGTCGAGCAGCTCGAGCACTGCGGCGAGGCCGTCCGGGCCCTCGGCGCGGGCTTCCGGGGTGAGCCGCTGCCAGCGGAGCAGGAAGCGCATGAAGTCGGCTGCGCTGACGGGCTCGATCTCCTGACGCAATCGGTCGAGCGTGTACCGATGAATGCGGGCGAGCAGCCGGCGCTCGCACCACTCGAGCTCCGCGAGGCCGGGCGTGAACTGGCCGCGCAGCACGAACCCCTCGTGCTCGAGCGCGCCGAGCGCGAAGTCCACGTCGCCCTGCGCTACGCCGAGCGCCGCCGCTACGGCCGCGGCCGTGGTGGGACCGACGACCTCCAGCCGGCCGCGCACCAGCTCTCGCACGGCGTCCTCGCGGGTCCACGTCCTGGCCCGGTCGCGCTCGGGAGCGACCACGGCCGGCTCGCAGCAGACATTTGGAAACACCGCCTCCAGCATCGGCAGCCGCTCGGCAGCCACGCACAACCGCGGTTCCAGTAACAGTGTCCCCGCTCGTCCAGCTCTCGCCAGCTCCTCGAAATACGCCCGCTGTTCCGCGTTCCGCGTTCCGACTTCCGCGTTCGGAATGACCCCCATGACAAGCAACGCGTCGTGCAGCTCGTCCGCCGACGTGGCCTCTGGCCAGGCTTCGTCTCTCACCCGGTCAATCGCCGCCTGATCGAGCCGGCCCAGCTCCTCGGCCGTCTTCACGTCGAGACCGCGGCGCGTGATCACCGCCTGGGTGCGGCGCTCCTCCAGCGGGGCGTCGTCCAGGAACGCATACGGCTTGGCGTTGATCACCTCGTGCGACAGGGGCGACGGCTCGGTGGTGTCGCGCGCCACCAGCTGGCAGCGCCCGGCTTCCATTTCCTCGAGCACGCGCCTCAGGCCCGGGAAGTCCATCGCTTCGAGCAGGCAGTCCTGGATGGTCTGCTGCACCAGGGGGTGGTCGGGAATCTCGCGATCGCCCACCAGGTTCTCCGGGCAGGCGAGCTGATCGGGAAAGATCGCGGCCACCAGGTCCTCCGCCTCCATGCGCTGCAGCGGCGTCGGCACCTTCTTTCCGCCGCGGGCCCGCAGCACCGCCAGCGCCCGCGTCGCGTTCCAGCGCCACCGGGTGCCGAACATCGGCGCGTCGAGCATGGCCTGCACCAGCAGCTGTTCCGCGGTGGCCGGCTTGAGGTATTGGAACACGTCCTCGAGCGGGAAACTGTGGTGCGGCCCGAGGGAGATCACGATCGCGTCCTCGGTGGCCGCCGCCTGCAGCTCGAAGTTGAAGCTGCGGCAGAACCGCTTGCGGAGCGCCAGCCCCCAGGCGCGATTCACCCGGCTCCCGAACGGCGCGTGCAGCACCAGCTGCATCCCACCCGCTTCGTCGAAGAAGCGCTCCAGCACCAGCGTCTGCTGCGTGGGAATGACGCCGAGGATCTTGTGCGATGCGTCGAGGTACTCGACGACCTGCCGCGCCGCGGGCTCGGAAAGGCCGGGGATCTCTCCCGCGAGCCAGGCGATCGCTCGCTGGGGATCCTCCAGCCGGCCCGCGATGTCCTGGCGGAGGCGCGACACCTGCACCGACAGCTCCGGCGTGCGCCCCGGGGCTTCGCCCAGCCAGAAGGGGATGGAGGGCGGTTGCCCCTGCGCGTCCACCACCCGCACCTGGCCCGATTCGATCTTCTGGATGAGGTACGACGTGTTGCCGAGCTGGAAGATGTCGCCCGGCATGCTCTCGATCGCGAAGTCTTCGTTGAGGGTGCCGACGAAGGTCTCGCTCGGCTCGAGAACGACGCGATAATCGCCGATGTCCGGGATCGCGCCCCCTGACGTGAGCGCGGCGAGGCGGGCGCCGCGCCGGGCCTTGAGGCGCCGGTTGACGCCGTCGTAATGCACGTACGCGCCCCGGCGACCGCGCCGCGTCGTGAATCCGTCGGCGAGCATCTGCACCACCGCGTCGAAGTCCTGGCGCGACAGCTCGCGGTACGGGTACGCCCCGCGCACCAGCCCGTACAGGGCGCCTTCGTCCCATTCCTCGCACGCCACGGCCGCGACCACCTGCTGCGCGAGAATGTCGAGCGGGTGGTCAGGGATGATCAGCCGGTCGAGCTCGCGCTCGCGCGCCGCGCGCAGCAGCGCCGCGCACTCGATCAGCTCGTCGCGCGACAGGGGGAACACGCGTCCCTTGGGAACGGCGGCCAGGTGATGGCCCGACCGGCCCACCCGCTGCAGCAGCGTCGCGATGGAGCGGGTCGAGCCGATCTGGCATACCAGATCCACCGCGCCGATGTCGATCCCCAGCTCGAGCGACGCGGTCGCCACGAGCGCCTTGAGCTTGCCGTCCTTGAGCCGCGTTTCCGCGTCGAGCCGCTTTTCCTTCGAGAGGCTGCCGTGGTGCGACGTGACCTGGTCCGCGCCCAGGCGCTCGGAGAGATGCAGTGCGAGCCGCTCCGCCAGCCGCCGGGTGTTCACGAACACCAGCGTCGTGCGGTGCTCCGCGATCAGCTGCACCAGCCGCTCGTAGATCTCGTCCCATACCTCGGCCGCCATCACCGCCTCGAGCGGCGACGACGGGATCTCGATCGCGAGATCGAGCGACCGGGCGTGGCCCGAGTCGATGATGCCGGGGGATCGGGACTCGGGACTCGCGGCTCGAGGGGCGCCGACCAGGAACTGGGCGATCTCCTCGATGGGCTTCTGGGTGGCGGAGAGGCCGATGCGCTGCAGGCGCCCCCCCGTGAGGTGCTCCAGCCGCTCGAGCGAGAGCGCGAGGTGGCTGCCCCGCTTGTCGCGCGCCACGGCGTGAATCTCGTCCACGATCACGGTCCGGACGCCGCGCAGCATCTCGCGCGCGCGCTCCGAGGTCAGGATCAAATAGAGCGATTCGGGGGTGGTCACGAGGATGTGCGGCGGTCGCCGCACCATCTCCTGGCGCACCGCCGCCGGCGTGTCGCCTGTGCGTACCAGCGTCCGGATTTCCACGTCGGGCAAACACAACGCTTCGAGCGTGCGACGGATCTCGGCCAGGGGCTCGGCCAGATTCTTTTGGACGTCGTTCGATAGCGCCTTCAACGGCGAGACGTACACCACCTGCGTCCCGTCGCTGAGCGTGCCGTCGAGCCCCTGGCGCAACAGGGAATCGATCGCCGCCAGGAAGGCGGCGAACGTCTTGCCGGACCCGGTCGGCGCGGCGATCAGGGCGTTCCGCCCGCCCTGGATCAGCGGCCAGGCGCGCTGCTGCGGCTCGGTGGGCTCCCGGAAACGCGACTCGAACCAGCGCTCAATGGCGGGATGGAAGCCGGGCAGGGACATACCTCAAATATGGCTCGGCTAACCCCGGGGCGGCGCCCCGGGTCAGCCGCCCAGGATTCCTTCGAGCGCCAGGCCGCGCGCCGCCGCGATCCGCTCGATGGTCTCACCGATCTTGTTGTTGGGCGTGGAGGCGCCCGCCGTGACGCCGACGGTCAGCGGGCCGGCCGGAAGCCACGCGGTCAAGCGGCGTTCGGCGTGCGCGCCCACGGGACGAAACCGGACGGCGTCGCCGTCGGGATCGATGCAGGCCGCGTCTTCGATGTGATAGGTGGGCACTTTCTCCTGGCAGATGGCCGCGAGGTGGGTCGTGTTGCTCGAGTTGTATCCGCCGATCACCACCATCACGTCGAGCGGCTCCGCGATGAGCTTCAACACCGCGTCCTGGCGATCCTGCGTGGCCGAACAGATGGTGTCGAACGTGCGGAAATGCTGGGGCACCGCCTCGTCGCCGTAGCGCTTGGCCAGCGCCTTCCTGAGCTCGGCGGCGATGGCGAGCGACTCGCCCGAGAGCATGGTGGTCTGATTGGCCACACCCACGCGGACGAGATCGCGGTCGGGGTCGAACCCGGGGGACATCTTGCCGTGGAACAGCCGCACGAACCGCTCCCCGTTCTCCGCCCCTTCGATGTAGCGACACACCTCCTGCCCTTCGGCCATGTCGCGCACCACCAGATACCGCCCGGCGGGATACTTCGTCACCTGGCTCGACGTCGCTTTGGTCTCCTCGTGATAGTGCTTGCCGTGGATGATGGCCGTGAACCCGTCCCTGGCATAGGACTCGACCCGCTTCCACACGTTGAGCACGGAGCCGCAGGTGGTGTCCACCAGCACGCACCCGATCGCACGCAGCCGCTCGAAGTCCCGCACGGTGACGCCGAACGCCGGCAGCAGTACGACGTCCGCGGCCGTGACCCTCCCGAAGTCGAACTCACCGCCCTCGGGCCGGTGCAGGAATTCGACCCCCATGGCCCGCAGCTTGGCGTTGACGTGGGGATTGTGGATGATTTCGCCCACCAGCAGCAGACGCCGGTCGGGAAACTTGGTGCGGGTCTCGTAGGCGTATTCGACGGCGCGGTCCACACCGTAGCAGAACCCGAACTCGCGCGCGAGCTTGAACGTCAGGTCGCCCAGCGTGATGGCGTACCCTCGGGCGCGGATCCGGTCCACCACCCGGCTGTGGTAATCGGCGGCAAGCGCGCCTTCGATGTCGCCCTTGAGGCCGAAGCCGCGGCGGAAATAGGTCTGCTCCACGCGTCAATCTAACCGGCCGCCCGAGCCCGCGCGCACGGCGTCCATCACGCGTTGCACGGCCCAGCCGTCGCGGAACGTGGCGGCTGTTCCGGTGGCGGGCCGCCCCTCCAGCGCGGCGACGAGATCGCGCATGAGTCGCACGAACGAGCGGGCCCACATGTTGTTGGGCGTGGTCCGCTCCCACAGCTCGTCGGGGGCGCTGGCATCTTCGAGCGGAGCGCCGGGACGGCCGATTTCGAGTCGCGTCTCGCCGGTCAGCACCAGTGTGCCGTCCCGCCCGGTCAGCTGGGCGAAGTGGCCGGGCCCGTGCCCGGACATGGTGGTGAGCGTGATGGTCGCGAGGGCGCCGCTCGCCAGCCGCAGCACGAAGCTCGCGTAGTCGTCGGCCGTCACGGCGCGTCGTACGCCCCGCTCGTCGACGCGTGCCGGCACGAGCGTCGCCGTCCGGCCGCTCACCTCGGCGACCTCGCTCCCCGTCCAAAAACGGCACAGATCGATGAGATGCGAGCCGACGGCGCCCAGGATGCCGCCGCCACGCGCGGCGTCGTACCACCAGCTCCAGGGCGCATCGGCGGCCTGGGGACGGCCGTCGCCGCGCAGGTACGGCCGGAGCACCAGCTCGAGGTGCAGCAGGGGGCCGATCGCCCCCTCCGCGAGCAGGCGCCACGCCTTGAGGCGGTTCGGCTCGTAGCGCAGCTCGTGATCGATGCGGGCGAGGCCCGGGCTCTTGTCCGCCACCTCGAGCATGCGCGCCGCCTGCCGCGCATCGAGCGCCATGGGCTTCTCGCACAGCACGTGCTTCCCCGCCTCGAGCGCCGCGATCGCCTGGCGCGCGTGACAATCGGGCGTGGAGGAGACCAGCACCAGGTCCACGTCGCTCGCGCGCGCCAGCTCCTCGCCGCTCCCGAAGGCGTGCGGGATGGCGAACTCGGCGGCCACCTCACGGGCGCGCTCCATGCGCCCGCTCGCGATGGCCGTCACCGTCACTCCCGGCACGAGCTGCAAGGCCGGAAGCTGGACGCGGCGGGCGAACCCGGTGCCGATGATCCCGATCCGCACGCTCACAGCTGGGACCGGCACGAGACGGTGTCCCTGCCGACGCGCACCGCATCGAACGTCGCCTCGACGGCCATGTGGGTCGAGGTGAGCGTTTCGGTCCCGGTGCCGCGCGCCGCGAGCGCGACCACGCTGTCGGCTCGCGTGACCCAGACCGTGCCGCTGTCGAGCGGCGCGCCGTGCGCCGCGTCGCCGATCATGAACCGCACGCCGAGCGTCGCGCCGCGCGGGGACAGTGTGTCCCCGCGCTGCAGCAGAGGCCAGGCGCCGATGGTGATCGAGTCGGTGGTGCGCAGCCACACCACGATGCCGTTCCCGTCGTCCACACCCTGGAGCAGGAGGCCGCCCCCGATGTGCGCGCGGGGACCGGTGCAACGATAGGCGCGCACCGGAGCTTCGAACCGCAGGGTGTCCTTGCCGGACCGCGTCATGACCGCACGCACGCGTGGCTCGTGCAGGCGCGCCCGGCACCGGGCGGTGCCGAGGGCGATGAGTGCGAGCGCGACGGCGCCCCGGCCCTTCAGGCGCGTGCGCCCTTGTCCGGTGGCGAGGGCACGCCCAGCAGGGAGCGGGCAGCGCTGGTGGTGAGCGTGTGGGGGGCGAGCGCCTGCACGAGCCCGACGGGCAGGGGCTCGGGACGAAGGCGCTTGCGATCCACGCACACGAGCACCATCCAACCGGCGGCGCCGAGGGCCGGCGTGCCGTCGCGCAGCACGTCGAAGTTGAGGGTCATGGACTTGGTGCCCACCCGGCCGACGTAGGTCGCTACGCGCAACCGGTCGTCGAGACGGGCCGGCCAGTAGAACTCGCTATGGACGGCCTTGCGGGGGAGGAAGATGTCGTAGCGGTCGAACACGCGGGCGTAGGCGAGGCCGCACGCCCGGAACAGCTCCGTCTCCGCGATCTCGAAGAAGCGGACGTAGGAGCCGTAGAAGATGATCCCGGCGAAGTCCACGTCGGACCAGCGGACGTATTCCTCGATGACGTAGGGCGTAGCCGCCAATCGCGTCCCGCACGGTGGGAGCCGAGCGGGAAGCTAGACGGCGCGAAACGCCGACGCCAGGATCGAACGGCGGGGCGTCGCGCCGTTAGGCGCGCGCGCCCGACACGTGGCCAGTCTGCCCGTTGGGTCGCAACCCGTAGGCGCGCAACCGGCGCCACAGGGTCGTACGGCTGATTCCGAGCCGGCGCGCGGTTTCCGCGAGCTTGCCGTGCGTGACCTCGAGGGTGTCGAGGATGGCCTGGCGCTCGCGCTCGGCCAGCGTGTGGCCGTGATCGCCCTCCGGCAGGAATACCGCCTCGCCGAGCTCCATGGAGCCCTGTTTCAGGGTGCGTGCCCGGCCGCCGAACGCCATCAGCCGCTCGCGCAGGTGGTCACCGCGGTGGGCGGCGCCGTCCCCGAGGCTTTCGATCACGCGACGAGCCCGCTGGTTGGCGTACAGCATCCGCCCGTACGGGTCGAACACCACGACCCCCTCGCCGAACGTTTCCAGCACCGCCTGACCGAGCGGCGCGAACCCCGGCTGGGGTGGGAGACTGGAGTTTCTCTCTCTCGCTGACATACGTCCTAGCATAGCCGAAGTCCCGGGTCAAAGTTCCAGAGAGCACCGACCCCAAAAGAAGTGACCCGCGACACACCGCAAGGTCACACCCCTCAGGGCCGGCGCGTTGTCGCCCGAAGCAATCTCGCCCACCCGGAACGGGCGCAAAGGGTTGTGGCGTCGATGTGACACGCAGCGTGGCATGAACCCCTTGGCCTAGCGGCGCCGTCCCCGCCGGCCCCCTCGCACCAGGCGCTGCCGTTCCCCGCGCGACAGCCCGCTCAGCCCGCGACGCAGCTCATCGAGCGAGTCCGAGCGCAGCGCTTCGCGCTTGCCCCGCAGCACGGTAAAGCGGACCGGACGATCGAACGGCGGCACGTCTGACGGCTGGAGTCTCTTGGCCTGCCCCTCTTTGAGACGCAGCCGCACGACGCCCACGCCGCGCTCGACCTCGTAGTCCACGGGGACCCGGTCGCCGTACAGATGCACCGACGATGGCAGTGCATCGAGCGCGCGCCGCTCGCCCTCGGGAATCATGGCGTCCACGTCGAGCGTCAGCGGCGTGCCCAGGAACTCCTCCCACGAGCCCACGGGCGCGAGCTGCGCGCCGAGCAGGGCCGCGACCTGGTCCGTGGCGGTCCCCGCCAGGCGGCCGCCCGAGCGGCGCCAGTAGAACCCAAATCGCTCGAGCGCCCGCCGCAGCCGGCCCTGGTCGGGGTGCGGCGTCTCCCCGGCGAGCAGCGCCTGGACGAGGGCCGCCCGCGCGGCGTCCGCGAGCTCTCCAGGGAACGGGGTGGCGAGCGGCTCGACATCGCGCTCGAGCACGAAGCCGAAGTACTCGACCGTCCGGACCGCCATGAGGCCTTCGCGCCGCCGCTGGCGCTCGAAGACGACCGTGGGCGCGCCGCGGCGCGCGTACCGGCGGATCGCGCGCTCGGGGAGCCCGGTGCCCTCGATGCTGGCGCGGGGCACACCGAAGCGGTCGGCGAAGTACCGCAGGGTGCCCGCCACCGCTCCCCAGCTGCCGCACACCGAGCCGCGGCTCACGCGCGCCTCGCGCCCGTCCGCCGTCTCCTCGTCGATCACCAGGTCGAACGGCATGATCTTGGCCACCAGATCCGCGAAGGCACCGAGCGTCTTGTCGCCGGCATACGGCAGCCGCTCGGGCAGCGGGAGCTCGAGCTGGCGATAGACGGACGCCGTGCCCAGTGCCACGTCTTCGATCGCCTTGACGAGGACGCCGCGTCCCTCCGCCCAGGCGTCGACGCTGTCGCGGAACAGATGGCGCGGCAATCCGTACACTTCCCCCGCATAGCCGTGCTTGTTGACCGCCTCGGCGTACACGTTGTACGCGGTCAGGTGATCGCTGCCGGAGACGATCAGCCCGCGCAGGTCCCGCTCGTCCCGCGTCATGCGGTGCAGCGACTCGATGTTCGCGGCGACCGCCACCATGGGAATGAGCTCGGCGTCGGCGTGGTACAACAGCTCGCCCCACGGCCGCTCCACCGGCATCGCCTCCACCTCACGACCGTACCGGGTGAGCCGCCCGTGCTCGATCAGACCCCGCACGGTGAGCAGATCGACGGCGTCGCGATACGCCGTGCGGTCGAGCGGCACGGGGAGATCCAAGTCGCGCGCATCGACACCGAGCGCCGCGCACGTGATGGCGACGCGCTCCGCGTCGCCCGCGAGCTGGAACTCGGGAGGGGTCGGCCGGAGCTGCTCGAACACCAGGTCCCGGTCGCTCAGGATGTAGACCTCGCCCGCGTCCACCCGCCCGTGCACGCGCCCCGCCATTTGGAGGATCTCGTTCGCGCCGAGGTAGAGCCGGGTGAGCACGTTGCGACCCCGCTCCACCACGTTGGCGTAGCGCGCGTCGTAGATGACCACGGTGTCCAGGCCGCGGATGTTCAGCGCCGATTGCCCGGCCGCGGTCATCGCCAGGAGGAAAGGCCGTCGCACCTGCCCGTCGAGGAAGGGCCGGATGACCCGGATCGGCTCGCCGCCGTGGTAGAAGGCGGTGGGGAGTCCCTGCCAGCGGCTGCCGAGCTCCCTCGCGATCTGCTCGACCTCGGCGCGCGTGGGCACGAACACCGCGACGCCGCGTCGCTCGCGCAGCACTCCCTTCATGAAGCGGTCGTCGAGGAATTCGAGCGGTTGCCGCGCCAGCACGCGCACGCGGGCCGACTTGGCGGGATCGAACGCGCGGGTTTCGAGCACCTCGACCGAGCCGAGGTAGCGGGCGTAAAACGAGGGGTCGACCGTCGCCGAAAGCCATACGAAGCGGCAGCCGGCGCGCTTCCCGAGTGCGAGGCACAGCTCCAGCTCCGCGGAGGTCTGATGGATCTCGTCGACCACCAGGGTGTCGCGCGCGGTGATGAGCCCGTCCTCGAACCAGCGGCGCGCGATCCCCGTGGTGACGATCACGACGTTCCACGTCGGCGTCTCGGGCGTCGCCTCGCGCTCGCGGTTCACCACGCCGGCCTTGAGCGGCGCGCCGAGCACGGTGGCGGCGATCGGCCGGATCGCGAGCGTCTTGCCGGTGCCGGTCCCCGCGACGATGCCGAACCCGCGCCCCGAGGCCGCCAGGCGGCGGATGTCGTCGCCGTGCTCCCGGGCGAGCAACGTGTCGATCTCGAGGCCCATCGCCAGCTCGATCGTCTCGCACGCGGCGCGCGTCGGGGCGATCACGATCACGCGCCCGGTCGCGGGCTCGGCGGCGAGGAAGGCGGTCGGATCGGGGGGAAGGAAGTGGTCGCGAGACAAGCGCACGGTCGCAATATAGAAAGACCGGAAACGAAAAGCGGGAGGCGTGCGCGCCTCCCGCTCCACCGCTCGACCTACGCGCCGTCGCCTCAGTACTCGTCGTCCCAGCGGTGCCGATGCTCGTAGCGTTCCGCGTAGACGCGCCGCACGAACAGCAGCGGCCGCCGGTGTCGGTAGAAGTACGGGCGCCGCACGACCACGACCGCGGGGGGATAGTATGCGAACGGCCGGCCAACCACGACGACGCCGTGCACGAACGGCCGCGGAACGCCGAACCCGACTGCGATGCTCACTCGCGTCTGCGCCGCTGTCGGCGTGGCGCCGAGGGCGAGCGCCAACGCGACTGCCCAGATCATGTGTTTCATAGGTCACCTCCCTGGCTCGGCCTCCATTGGAAGGGCCGTGCCACCGCCGGAGCAGGCGTGCTAACGGCAACTGTCAACAGGGGTTGGGGATCGTCGCGCCGAGGCGCGGTGGGCCCGCGCCGTGTCCCCTGCCGCGGTCGGCGGCGTGCGTGATTCACCGCGACGGCGGCGCGGCCTGCTGCATCAGGCTCAGCACTTCTCCCGGCTCGGCGTGTCGGCCCAGCGCCTTTTTGGAAAAGATGCGGCGTCCATCCACCTCCACCTCGAACACGCCGCCCGACGACTGGATCAGCTTGACGTCGGCATGGGGATAGGTCTTGCGGATCTCGGCCGCCAGACCGGCGGCCCGCGGCTCGTAGTTTCAGACGACGCAGTATTCAATCGTGATGCGCATGTCGTAAACGATAGTCGCGCTTGACACGCCGTGCCAAGGGGCCGACCTTGCTCGGGGCTTGCCATGAGTTCCCTCTCCCGCCTCAAGGCGTCGCCGGGCCTGCTGATACGCGCGCTGGTCGCGCTCGGCGCCGTCGCGGCGATCGCCGCCGCCGTCGCCACCTACGCCTCGGGACGCGCGGCGCTCGGAGCGGACGCCGCCGAAGAGCTGGTCGTGCTCGTGATCGTCGGCGCGCTGGTCCGGCGGCTCGGCATCGCCCTCCCCGGGAACGGCTTTTCCTCCTACATCCTCGGCGTGACGGCGTATGCCATGCTCGACCGCGGTTGGCCGTTCGGAGTCCTGGTCGGCCCCATCGCGATGCTGGTGGGCGACGTGGCACTGCGCCGGCTGCCGTCGGCCGCCGCGCGCGATAACGCGGCGCACCTCGCTGCGGGAGGGGCCGTCGCGGGGCTCGTGTACGAGCGACTCGGCGGTGCGACGGGGGCCCCGGCCATCGCGACGGCGAATCTGCCGACGCTCGTCGTGTTTCTCGTGCTGCTCCCCTGCGTCGTCAACGCGACGTTCTACCTGGAGCTCGCGCTGGGGCGCTCTCTCGCTTGGGTCGACCCGCGGCTCACGGCGCGCTGGGAGGCGGTGGTGTACGCGTGCTCGGCCGGTCTCGCGCTCGGCTGGTTCGCGCTGATGCACGCGAACGTCGACACGGCCGCCTTTCTCGTGATCGGCGCCGGGCTCGCCGGCGCCGCGGCGGCGACGTTCTCGGTGATCCGCCGGGGTGTGCGAGCGGACGAGCTGGCCCTGATCCAGGGGCTGGGCCAAGCGATCGCGCGCGACATCAGCCTCGCGAAGAGCTTTCCGCGCATTCAGGAGCTGGCCCGCCGGCTCGTGCCCTGGGAGCACATGGGGTTCGCACGCTACGACGCCGCGACCAACGAGATGGAGCTCATCGCCGACACGGCCGCGCCCGCCGGGGGCAAGTTCCGCTACGACGCCAACGCCGGTCTCACGGGCGAGGTGCTCCGGCTGCGGCGCCCGGTGGTGGCGCGTGCCCTCGCCCGCGAGCAGGTGGTGGCGCCCGGGCGGGAGCAGCCGGGATCGGAGGTGCTGGTGCCGCTGTACCACGCCGCGCAGCTGGTCGGTGTGTGGAGCGTGCGTCACTCGGACCCGGCGATGTACCGCGATTCGGACGGCGACATGCTGGCCCTCCTGGCGCCCCAGCTCGCGCTCATGCTCGCCATCGAGGGCTCGGTCCAGCCCGTCGTGGGCGCGTCCGACCGGACCACCTCCTACATGCAGACCCTCACCGCCACGACCCAGCAGATCCATGCGTCGAGCCAAGCAGTCGCCGCCTCGGCGCGGCGGGCGAGCCAGGGCGCCGCGCAGGCCGCCGGACTGGTGAGCGCGCTCGCCCACGACGCGTCGGAGCTGGCCCAGCACGCCGGCGAGGTCGCCGCCGCGGGCGACGAGACCCGAGCGTCGGGCGCGCAGATGGAGCAGACGACGGAGAAGATCCGGCTCGCCACGCAGGCGGCGGTGCGCCGCCTCTCCGACCTCGGCGTGACCACGGAGGAGAGCGCGCGCGAAGTGCGCCGCTTGCGGGACGTGGCGGAGCAGGTCGAGAAGTTCT
>QHUU01000004.1 GCA_003222155.1 Gemmatimonadota bacterium
GACCGCGCTGCACGCGATCGCCGTCGGCAACATGCTGCCGGCGTTCGTGGATTCGTCCCGGCCCGAGGAGCTGCGACCCCTTACCACGATCTGCGTCGATCAGACGGAGTTCGTGGTCAACAAGCTGCGGGACCGCGGCACGCACCAGGCCTACGGCGTCGTCACGAACGCCCAGGACTTCATGCATGTGCTGCGGTTCTACGTGGAGCGATGGGAGCAGGCGCAGGCGCCGGCGACCGTGCTCCGCTAGCGCCGGGCCGCGGGCCGGGGTGGGCGAAGCTCGCCGAGGCCGTCGCCCGCCACGTGCCGCCCTCCGAGATTGAGACGATCTACCTGTTCCGCCCCTGGAAACGGGAGGGCCGGGAATGGGGGACGGCGGTGGTGGCGTGCCGCGCCGGCGAAGCCGGCGGCCGGTTGCGCGTGTACACGGCGCGCTACATGCTCGTCGTACGCGGGAAGGAGCGCGGCCAGTCGCGCGTCACCGTGGAGGAGACGGCGCTCTCGCCCGCGGCGGTCATCGAACAGGTGATGCTGGCCGCGGCCGAGCGGTCGGGCGATCCAGACCCGCCGGTGGCGATCGCGCCGGCGGCGTGGTATGAAGGCTAACAGGGAGGTGACCGGTTGATCGACTCGCGAATGTTCGTGCCCACCAAGGCCTTTCTCACCAAGGGCGTTGGTCGGCACAAGGAGAAGCTCACGAGCTTCGAGATGGCGCTGCGGGACGCCCATCTGGCGAACTTCAACCTGGTGCGCGTGAGCTCGATCTTCCCGCCCCATTGTGAGCTGGTGGACCGGGAGGAGGGCCTCTCCCTCATGAAGCCGGGCCAGGTCGTCTTCGCGGTCATCGCCGAATCATCCACCAACGAGCCGAGCCGCCTGGTCGCGGCATCGATCGGGGTCGCCATGCCCGCGGACGCGTCCCACCACGGCTACATCTCCGAGCACCACAGCTACGGCCAGAACGAGGTGACGTCGGGGGAATACGCCGAGGACCTGGCTGCGTCAATGCTCGCGACGGTGCTCGGCGTCCCCTTCGATCCTGAAAAGGCATGGGACGAGCGGCGCGAGCAGTGGCTGCTTTCGGGCGACATCGTGCGCACGATGAACGTCACCTCCACCGCCGAATGCGGGGATGACGGCCGCTGGACTACGGTGGTCTCGGCGGTTTGCTTCTGCGGGTGACGCCATCGTTCGCCCTGGCCTTCGTGGCCGGGCTGCTCAGCTTTCTCTCTCCCTGCGTGTTGCCGCTCATCCCCAGCTACGTAGGGTTCCTCACCGGGCTGACGCTGGAGGAGCTCGAGGTGCGCCGGGGCACCGCCCTGGCCCACGCGCTGTGGTTCGTGGCCGGGTTTTCCCTGATCTTCATCGCCCTCGGCGCCACGGCGTCGGCGTTGGGCGTGCTGCTGCTCCGTTCCCAGGTCTGGATCGGGCGGATCGGCGGGGTGGTCGTGATCCTGTTCGGGCTGTATCTGCTCGGGGTCCTGCACCCCGGGCTCCTGATGCGCGAGCGCAAGGTGCAGCTGGCGCGCAAGCCGCTCGGCTACCTCGGCTCGGCGTTCGTGGGCGTCACGTTCGGGGCCGCGTGGACACCCTGCATCGGGCCCATCCTCGGCGCGATTCTCACGCTCGCGGCTGCGCAGGCGAGCGTGGCGCACGGCGCCGCGCTGCTCACTGCCTATTCAGTCGGACTTGCGCTGCCCTTCGTGCTCACGGCGCTGGCGCTCGACCGGTTCCTGGCGTGGTTCCAGCACTTCCGTCCCTACCTCGTGTGGGTCGAGCGCATCGCGGGGATCCTGCTGATCGTGCTCGGGCTGCTGCTCGTGACCGACCGGTTCACCCTCATCGCCGGCTGGCTGCAGGGGCTCACGCCGGAATCGCTGAAGAGCCGGCTGTAGGTCCCCAAAGTGAGCCGTGCGGATGTGTTCCCACCGTGGAAGGGTGGGCCCGATGGGGCACTGTCCTAAAGGACACTGCTGGTGTGCTTTAGCACTGCGCATTACCGCAACCCAGGCTTCAGCCTGGGAACTTGCGGGGCCACCTTCCTATATTAGGGGCCGAATGAGCTCCGAAACTCAATGAGAGGATGAAATGATGAGACTCCAGAAGCACGGACTGCTGGTCGCCGCCCTCGCGAGCGTCGCGTTTCTCGCCTGCGTCAAGGGCGAGCAGACCAGCCGGTCGGCCGATTCGACGGCGCGCAACCTCACGCTCGCTCCGAACGAGTCCACGGCGGCTATGAAGGACGTCCCCGCCGCGGCGACGGAGCCGGCCAAGGCGGCGGCCGAGAAGGCGGCGCCGGTCAAGAAGCCCGCGCCCCCGAAGCCCGCGGCGCCCGCTCCATTGAGCCTCGCGGCCGGGACGCACGTCGCCCTCACGGCTGGCGACTCGATCACGACGCGTTCCGCCAAAGCCGGCGACGCGTTCAGCGCCACCGTAAGCCAGGCCGTGAAGGACCCGAGTGGGCGGGTGGTGATTCCGGCCGGGGCGACCGTGTCGGGCACGGTCGCGGCCGCGGAGCCCGCGCCCAACCCGAACTCGACCGGCAAGATCGAGCTGTCGGTGACGAGCGTGTCGGTGCGGGGCGCGAGCTATCCGATCGACGCGTCCGTGGTCGCGATGGACACCGTGATGAAGGGTCGCGGCGTGACGAAGGCGGACGCCGCCAAGGTCGCCGGGGGCGCGGTGGCGGGCGCGATCTTCGGCAAGCTGCTCGGAAAGAACACGAAGGGCGCCGTGATCGGGGGCGCCGCTGGTGCGGCCGCGGGAGCGGCCGCGGCGCGCGCGTCGCGCGACATCGACGTGGTGATCCCCAAGGGTGCGGCGATCACCATCAAGCTGAACAAGGCGCTGACGGTGAAGCACGCGTAGCGGCGTACAGCAGGCGCGGGCGTCCGAACTGATACCTGACGCCTGCGCCTGCCACCGTTGGGCTTAGCGTCCGACCAACCGCACGACCCCGGGGTCGTTGCGATAAGTCGCGCCCACTTGGTTCAACCAGTTCACGAGCTCGTTGGTCAGGTCATCCCCGAACTTCTCGTAGCTCAGTACCCCGCTGCCCCACCGCCGCGCCTCGGATCCGCCACGCCCACCCAGCCCGTGGCGGTGCGCGCGATCGCGTTCACCTCGGTCTTGTAGTTCCACGTCGCCACCTTGTGGCCCATCGCCTCGAGCGAGTCGATCGACGCCTGGACGAAGCCGTCGGGTTCCAGGTGCAGCGTATCCGGGACTCCTTGGTGATGCAGCCGGGGCGCCGCCACGGCGGTGGGGAGCGGCATGTCCTGGTCGATGGCGTTGCTGAGCACCTGATAGACGGCCGTGGTGATGCGCGAGCCACCCGGTGACCCAAGCACGAGAAACAGCCGGCCGGCGGAATCGACCACGATCGCCGGCGTCATTCCCGACAGCATCCGCTTCCCCGGCGCGATGGCGTTCGCCTCCCCCTGCACCAGGCCGAAGAGATTCGGCTTGCCGGGCGCCGTCATGAAATCGTCCATCTCGTCGTTCAGCAGGAAGCCCGCCCCTGCAACCGTCACCGCACTGCCGAAGTCGTTGTTCAGCGTGGTAGTGCAGGACACCGCATTCCCGTCGGCATCGACGATCGAGTAATGCGTCGTCTCGGTTCCCTCCGAACGTCCGCCCCGGGCCGTCGGCCAAGGCGTGGCGCGCTGCAGGTCGATGTCCGCCCGCAGTGAGGCCGCGTACGACTTGGAGAGCAACCGCGCGAGCGGTATCTCCACCACGTCCGGGTCGCCGAGAAAGGCGTTGCGGTCCGCGTACGCCCGGCGCATGGCCTCCGTCTGGAGGTGCATCAGCCGGGCGCTTCCAAACGGCGGGAGGGGCGCATACCCCTCCATCACGTTGAGGATCTCCGCCAGCGTGACCCCGCCCCCCGAGGGCGGCGGCATCGTGTAGACGGTGTAGGCGCGGTAGCCGATCGCGATCGGCTCGCGCCACTTGACGCGATAGCGGGCGAGGTCCTCCCGCGTGATCAGCCCGCCGCCACGGGCCATCTCTTGGACGATCAGCTCCGCGATGCTGCCGTGGTAGAACACCTGTGAGCCGCTATCGGCGATGAGCTGCAGGGTGCGCGCCAGGTCCGGTTGCACGAACCGCGTGCCCGGTGGGGGCGCTTCCCCGTTGACGAGGAACAGGGCGCGCGAGGCAGGAAACCGGGCGAGTCGCTCCACCTCGCGGCCAATCTGGCGGCTGCGCACACCATCGAGCGTGTGTCCGTCCCGCGCCAAGCGCACGGCGGGCTCGACCAGTTCTTTCCACGGCAGGTGCCCGAACCGGCGGTGCGCTTCGAACAGCCCCGCGACGCTTCCGGGCACGCCGACCGAGAGGTGACCGGTCAGGGACGACGCCAACATGTTGCCCGCCGAATCGACGTACATGGAGCGCGTGGCGCCGGAGGGGGCAGCCTCACGATAGTCCAAGGTGCGCACCGTGTCGTCGCGCGTCCGGATGACCATGAACCCGCCGCCCCCGATGTTGCCTGCCACCGGGTGTACGACGGTGAGCGCGAACGCGACCGCCACGGCGGCGTCGACCGCGTTGCCCCCACGCCGCAGGATGTCGAGCCCGACGCCGCTCGCGAGCGCGTGGGACGTGACGACCATTGCGTGCGCTCCCTCCACGGCCCGGACGCGTGAGTCGAGGGGCCACTCTGGCGCGATAAGCGGAGCGCGGTCCGGGACGGCGGGCGGCGCGACGACGGGCGCGGGCAGCGGGACCGCGTCCGGCATCTCCACCACGGGTGCGATCTCGGGCGGCTTGGCGCCGTGGCCGCAGGCGGCGAGGACGAGGAGGCTCGAAACGAGGGCGCGACGCACCTCGAATTGTGCACGTTGACCCGAGTTCGGGTCAACGGGGAGCCGGACGCGGAGAGGTAGTTGCTCAGGGACCCGGCGCTGCGGGCCCGCGGACGTGACTCCCGTCATCGCTGTCGCCAGCGAAGGTCATTTGGAGTATGATGCGCCCGCCGGGTCGATTGGGCCAAACGTCTTCGAGGTAGGGGATGAGGCGCGCTATGAAGAAAGCCATCGGCGATAACATGATTTCGAAAGCATGGGGATTCGAAAAAGGCTTGGACCTCGTCAAGCAGGCCGGATTCGACGGCATCGAACTCTGGCTGGGCGACGTCCCGTGGTTTCAGATGAGCACCGCGGATAGCGAAGTACGAGACCTGCGGCGGAAAATCGAAGACGCCGGCCTCGTCGTATCCAACGTCTCGACCGGACTGCACTGGGCCTCACCGCTCTCATCGCGCGAGCCCAAGGTGCGGGCCCAGGCCATGCGCATCGTGGAGCGGGAAATCGAGACCGCCGTGCTGCTCGGAACCGACGCGATCCTGCTGGTGCCGGGCCTGGTGACCGCGGAAGTCCCCTACAATGAGGTGTATCAACGCTGCCTGGAGGCACTCAGGTCGCTTGGCGAGAAAGCCGCACGCGCGAGCGTGAGGATTGGGTGCGAGAACTGCAACGCAGAGCACCGGTTTCTCATCAGCCCGCGCGAGTTCTGGCAGTTTCTGAACGACGTGAACAGCCCCGCCGTGGGTATTCACCTCGACGTGGGCAACATCCACGACACGGGGTTTGCGGAACAGTGGATTGAGATGCACGGACCGAGAATCACTCGAATTCACGTGAAGGACGTGATGAAAAAACGCGGGCGTTGTGGCGACCAGAGCGTGTACACGAATCTGTTTCTTGGTGACAACAACTGGCCCGCCATCCGCGGCGCGATGACCAAAGTGGGCTACGACGGGTGGCTGGTGGCGGAAATGGAGGCGCGCTACCGGTATGCGCCCGACCAGCAGTTCTACGACACCGCCCGGGCCATGGACCGCCTCATTGCTGCAAGGCTCTGAAATGGGCATCACCCGGAGACGGTTCCTCGGCTGCGCCGCTGGTGCGGTGACCATGGGGCTGCCGGGGCTGCCGCTCGATCTGTGGCGGCCCGGTCAGGCGTCTGTGGCAGTCGAGACGAGTCCGCAGCACGGTCGCTCGGGCGAGTCGGTTTCAGGATACGAGTCCGCGCTAGCCAGTCTGGGGCCACGCTTCAGGTGTGCGGGAGCATCGTGGGTGTCACGCTGCGCCGTGCTGATCGTTCCCGCGGCACTGGAGCTCCCGCCGTCGGCGGCCCGGGCGATCGTGCGCTGCCTGCAAGCGGGGGCGAGCGTAATCCTCGAGTCAGGCGCAGGCTTCGCTGCCGGTCGGGACTTCCACGCCCACCGCGTCGTGCTGCGCGACTACCTGCAGGTCCGCGTCGAGGCGCCGGTACAGTTGTGGCCCGCGCACACGAGCTCGCAGGGCATACCGTATGTTGACTACACCTGGCCGTATTCGGCGAAGGTCCGCGATTTCAGCCGTGTGGTGACCCTCGGGCGCCAGCCGGGGGAGGTCATCGCGTGGGTGGATGGTCTGCCGGTGGCCCTCAAGCGCCGGAGTGGACGCGGCACGTTGATCTTCCTTGGCTCGCCGCTCGGGCCGGCGCTCTGGGCAGGGGACGCCGAAGCCAGACGCTGGTTGTTCGACGTCTTGGCGAGGCAGGGAGTCGCGCCGGTAGACCGAGTTCGCGGCAACCTCTAACTTTGGGCCATCCCGAACCCTTCATGACCGTCCCCTCGCCCGACTACCGCGACCCGCGGCTCACCGAGCAGCGCAACCCCCGCACCCAGCGCATCGACGTCGCCTCGAGCCTCGAGATCGTCGACCTGATCAACGGGGAGGACGCGACCGTGGCCCCGGCGGTGCACGCGGTGCGCGCGGACGTGGCGCGGGCCATCGACCTGGTGGTCGACGCGTTCCGGCGTGGCGGGCGACTGGTCTACGTGGGCGCGGGGACATCCGGGCGGCTCGGCGTGCTGGACGCGAGCGAGTGCCCGCCCACATTCGGCACCCCGCCCGAGATGGTGGTGGGCGTGATCGCGGGCGGCTACCCGGCGCTCGTGAAGAGCAGCGAGGGCGCGGAAGACGACGTGAACGCAGGGATGGAGGCGATGGATCAGGCGCGCGTGGCGGCGCACGACTTCGTGCTCGGGATCGCCGCGAGCGGGACCACGCCGTTCGTGCGCGCCGCGCTGTCGCGCGCCCAGACGATCGGTGCGACCACCGGTCTGGTGTCGTGCTCCGATCCACCCCAGGTGCTGCGCGCGACCTGCGACGTGCTCGTCCTCCCCAAGGTCGGTCCCGAGGCGCTCACGGGCTCCACCCGCCTGAAGGCCGGCACCGCCACCAAGCTCGTGCTCAACACGATCTCCACCGGTGCGATGGTCCGGTTGGGACGTGCCTATGGCAATTTGATGGTCGACCTGAAGGCGGTCTCCGACAAGCTGCGCGACCGAGGCGAGCGCATCGTAATGGAGTGCTGCGGGGTCGATCGCGGGGCGGCGCGTGCGGCCATCGCCGCCGCGGACGGCAGCGTGAAGCTCGCGATCGTCATGGTACGCAAGGGGACGGGACGCGCGGAGGCCGAGCGGGCGCTCGCCGCGGCCGGCGGCTTCGTGCGTCGCGCCGTGGGCGACCCGCCCCCCGTGGCGTGACGCCCATCCTCGCGGTCGGCGTGATGTCGGGCACCTCGCTCGACGGCGTTTCGACCGCGCTCGTCCAGCTGACCGACGATCCGCTGGAGGCGCGGCTGGTGGCGTTCCGTCAGGATGCGTACGCGGCGGCGGAGCGCGGTCAGATCATCGAAGCGATCGCCCGCGGCGGCTCGCGTGATCTCGCGCTGCTGCACGTCGCGCTGGGCGAGCGCTTTGCGGGGGCCGTGCTGCAGCTGCTCGCCGCGGCGAAAGTGGCGCCCCGCGAGGTGGCGTTCGTCGCGTCGCATGGCCAGACGGTGTGGCACGAGCCGGGTCGTGCCACGCTGCAGCTGGGCGACCCGGCGGTGATCGCCGAGCGCGTGGGCGTCCGGGTCGTGAGCGATTTCCGCGCGCGGGACGTGGCGGCCGGAGGGCAGGGCGCCCCCCTCGTCCCGCTCGCCGACGTGCTGCTGTTCGGCCATCCGGAGCGCGGGCGCCTGCTCTTGAACATCGGCGGTATGGCGAACGTCACGTACGCGCCGCGTCTGGGCGTGACCGAAGGCGCCCTCGCGTTCGACACCGGTCCGGGCGTGGCGGTGGTGGATGCGGTGACCCGGCGGATCGATCCCGCCGCGCGGTTCGATCTGGACGGCGAGCGCGCGCGCCGCGGCAAGCCGGCCCGCAAGGTGCTCGAGGCGCTCCTCGCCGACTCCTACTTCGCCGCTCCTCCGCCCAAGAGCACCGGGCGCGAGCACTTCGGTCCGGATTACGCCGCGCGGCTGGTCGACGACGTGAAGCGCGGCGGCGGCTCGGACAACGACGCGGTCGCGACGGCGACGGCCCTGACCGTGGAGACCATTGCGCGCGGGATCGAGCGCTGGATCCGCGCCGGGCCGGAGGACGAACTGGTGATGTCCGGCGGCGGCGCCCGCAATCCGTGGCTCGTCGAGCAGCTCGCCGCCCGCGTGGCGCCGCGACCGCTCGTGCCGTTCGAGCGGCTGTTCTTCGACGGCGAGGCAAAGGAGGCCCTGGCGTTCGCCTTCCTTGGCTTTCTCACCACCCTCGGGAAACCCGGGAACCTGCCCCCCGCGACCGGTGCGCGCGGCCCGCGCGTGCTGGGCCGCATCACGCCGGCGTGACGGCTTCCCTGGCCCGGCTCGTGTTTCCCGCCCTCCGCTGGCGACGAGGGAGCTATGAGCACGAGCGGGCGAAGATCGACGCCGCCCTCGCCGCCGGCGTCGGCGGGTTCATCATCTTCGGAGGGACCCGCGAAGCGACCGCGACTCTCACCCGAGAGCTGCGGCAGCAAGCGGGGCGCCCGCTGCTCATTGGCGCGGATCTGGAGCGCGGGCCCGCCCAGCAGGTGCAGGGACTCACCGAGCTGCCGTCCGCGGCCGCGCTCGGCTGGCTCGACGACCTCGACGCGACCGGAGGGTGTGGCGTGATCACGGCCGTCGAGGCCCGCGCCGTCGGCATCAACTGGGCGTTCGCCCCGGTGTGCGATCTCGACCTGGAGGCGAAGAACCCCATCGTGCAGACCCGCTCGTTCGGAGCGGACCCGGTGCGCGTCGGCGAGCAGGCGGCGGTGTGGATCCGGGCCCTCCAGGAGCACGGCGTGCTGGGGTGCGCCAAGCACTACCCCGGGCATGGCCGCACCCTGGAGGATTCGCACGCGACCTTGCCGCGGGTGCACGCGTCGCTCGCCGAGCTGCAACAGGTGGACGGCGCACCCTTCGAGTACGCGGTCCGGGCCGGTGTGGGGAGTGTGATGAGCGCGTTCGTGGCTTATCCCGAATGGGATCCGTCGGGGCGGGCGGCGAGCTTTTCGAGCGACATCTTGGGCTACCTGCGCGCGACCCTCAACTTCGGCGGGCTGGTCGTGACCGACGCCCTGATCATGGCCGGCGCGAGGGCGGCGCAGCCCGTGCCCGCCGCGACGGTGGGCGCCGTCGCGGCCGGATGCGACGCGCTGCTGTATCCGGAGGATTTCTCCCGCGTCGCGGCCGCCCTCGACCGCGCCGTCGGCGGCGAGCTGCCCGCCGCGCGGGCGGACGATGCGCTCGCCCGCTATGAACAAGCGGTGAGTCAATGGGGCGATTTCCTGAATCGAGCCGACCAGGGGGAGCCCGATCTCGCCGCGCACGCCGCCTTCGCGGACGGCATCGCCGACCGGGCGGCGCACCTGGTGCGGGGCGAGGTCCCACGCATCGCGACGCCCGCAGCCGTGGCGATCGTGGACGACGACATCGGCGGACCCTATTCGGTCGGGCCGCGCGACGTATTCCACACGACGCTACGCGACGCGGGAATCCATCTCGGGAAAGGGGAAACGGGAAAGGGGAAACGGGTCGTTCTGGTGTACTCGGAACCGCGCTCGTGGAAAGGGCGGGCCGATCTCGGCGCGCGATCGCGTGCCGCGCTGCGGCGCCTGGTGCCCGGGGCGCAGCTCGTGGTGCTGTTCGGCCATCCGCGGCTGGCGGCGCAGATCCCCGGCCGGGTGCCGATCCTGTTGTGCTGGCATGGTCAAATGCTCATGCAGCGTGCCGCTGCAAGGCGAGTCTTGAGTTGGTTGACATGAAAGGCGTCACGGAACGACGTCTCTCCTTGACGTCTTCCCGCGACGTCTCTCCGTGACGTAGTTACCGTTTGACCAGGTAGAGCGCGGCGGCGGCGGCGAGCGCGACGAGTGTGAGCGCGACCAGGCGCCAGCGCGCCCGTGCCGTGGGCTCCGGCGGGCGGCTGCCCTTGTACACGGGGACGGGCTCCGTGCTGGTCTCGGTGTCGATGAGGGGATACACCTGGTGCCCGACCTCCGCGCTCGCCTCGACCGGGCGCAGCCCCTCGCCGTCGAAGCGCGCCAGGATGACGGTGATGTTGTCGGGTCCACCGCGCTCGTTGGCGAGCGCGATCAGACGGTCGCAGGCCGCCTGCAGGTCCCGCTCGCGCGCGGCGATCTCCGCGATCTCTTCCTTCTTTACCGAGCCGGAGAGCCCGTCGGAGCAGAGTACGAGGATGTCGCCGCGGCGGACTTCCTGGTGCGTGAGGTCCACCTTCACGCGCGCGTCTGGCCCGAGCGCCTGGAGGATGATGTTGCGGCGCTCGCTCTTGGCGGCTTCCTCTTCGGTCAGCTCGCCGGCCTCGACCAGGCGCTGCATCAGGGACTGGTCCTTCGTGAGCTGCACGGCCTGGCCCTGGCGGATCAGATAAGCGCGGCTGTCCCCCACCTGCGAGAGAAACAAGTGGTCGCCGAGCACCCCCACGGCGGTCGTCGTCGTGCCCATGCCGCGGACTTCGGGGTGTGCCGCGGCGTACGTGTGGATCTGGCGGTTGGCCGCTTCCACCGCCTCCCGGAGCCGGTAGGCGAACCGCTGCGCCGTCGGCTCGCGCTCGCTCCCCCAGGCGCTCACCATCTGCTCGTAAATCGTCTCGGTCGCCATCTCGCTCGCCACCTCGCCCGCGGCCGCGCCGCCCATGCCGTCCGCGACCACGAACAGCGAGCCGCGCTCGCCGATCTCGTGGATGCGCACGGCGGGCTTGAGCGAGGCGTCGCGCCGCGTCAGGTCCGCGACGAGAAAATGGTCCTCGTTGTGGTCGCGCGTCCGGCCGAGATCCGTCTTCGCGAAGACGTCGACCTTGATCGCTTTGGAGGGGGAGCGTCCGAACACGGTCAGCGTCCGCACTGAGCGGCGATCTTGGGGTAGAACGTATCGGCGGGCTGAAGTTCGACCGCCTTCCGAATCCACTCACACCCGCGGGCGCGATCGTTCATCTGCGCGAGCGCCATGCCGAAGACGAACGCGGCGTACGCCTTGTCGTCCCGCGCGATTCCAGGCGCGTTGAACAGGTGGATCGCCGAATCCCGAATCCAGGGTGCGGTCTTGGGGACCAGCTGGTACAGATAAAGGTTGTCGAGCAACTCGTGGGCGCGGCTCACGTCGATGTTCGGCTTCGCTTCGGTGGTGTGGCCGGTGGAGGGGGGCGGGGCCTGCTTCACCACCGGGCGCCGCGGCGGGCTCGCGGACACGGGGGAAGGCGAGGCCGTGGTGTCGCGCGCCGGGACGACCGCGACTCGCGGCGTCGTGTCGGCGCGCGCGCTGGTGTCGACCGCCTTGCCTCCGCCGCGCAACGCCAGCGCCGCCGCCGCCCCTCCCAGGACCACGACGGCCGCGGCCACGATCGGCACCAGCCGGCGGTTTCGCCGCGGCGGCGGTCTCCGGGCGGAAGGCATGGCGGCCGACCGACGCAACAGCTCCGTCTTGGCGTCGAGGTCCGAGTCCGGACGGGTGGGTGGCACCGGGCTCAGCCGTGCTCCCCGCTGCAGACCCAGCACCGCGGCCACGTCGTTCGCGAACTTGGCGGTCGCCTGATAGCGGTGCGCCGGGTTGCGCGCCAGCGCGGTGTCGATCGTGGCCTGGAGGCCGGGCGGGAAGCGCAGGTCGGGGCGCACGTCGGCGAGCGCGGCGGGCTCGTCGGTGAGGCGCTGGACCATCGTGTCCTGCACCGTGGTTCCCTCGAACGGCAGCTGGCCGGTGAGCATCTTGAAGAGCACGAGGGCGAGCGCGTACAGGTCGCTGCGGCCGTCGACGGGGTCCCCCGCCAGCTGCTCGGGGCTCATGAACTCGGGCGTACCGACCACCAGCCCCGTTTTCGTCACCTTCTGGTTGTCGCCGCCGCCCACCGCCTTGGCGATCCCGAAATCGACCACCTTGACGACGTCGGTGCCGTCGCGGGCGCGCGTGAGCATGACGTTGTCGGGCTTCAGATCGCGGTGCACGATGCCGAGATCGTGCGCGGCCTGGAGGGCGTCCGCCACCTGGAGGAAGATGGCGCCCGCCCGCGTCACCGACAGCGCGCCCTCCCGCTCGAGCAGATCCGTGAGCGGTTCGCCCTCGACGAACTCCATGGCGAGGTAGATGATCCCCTCGGGCGTCTCGCCGAAATCGTACACCGCGCACACATTGGGATGACTGATGCGGCTGGCGTTCGCGGCCTCGCGATTGAAGCGCGCCACGGCGTCCGGGTCGTGCGTCATCGAAGGGCTCATCACCTTGATGGCGCTCTTGCGCCCCATCTTCACGTGCTCGGCGAGGTACACCTGCCCCATGCCTCCCTCGCCGAGCTTCCGGACGACGTGATAGCGATCGGCCAGCACCTGCCCGACGAGGTCGGTTCCGGGCGACGACGAGCGCAGCGTCTGGCCGTCCTTCGGACAAAAGCGAACGTCGTCGGAGTATTCGGTCGAGCAGACGGGACAGATCTTCACGCGGAGAGCTCGATGCGCAGGAGCTTGTCGCCCACCAGGACACGCGAGGTGTGGCGCAGCGGCATGTCGCCGCGTGCCGCCAGGGCGATGCCGTTGCGGCTGTCGGCATCGACTACCACGAAGTCCGCGTCCTCGGAGCGGACCACGGCGTGCCGCGCGCTCATCGACGGGTCGTACGGGAAGATCCAGTCGCCCTGCTCGCGGCCGATCATGACGTCGCGGCCGGGCGAGAGCTGGATCACGTCGCGCACGCTGCCGTCCGAGCGCAGCTGCGTGAGGCTCGCGATGTCGGCGCTCGGGATCAGGCTGCCCATCCGCCGGGTGGCGTCGGCGTCGGGGGGATGCGGGCCCGGATAGCCCAGCCGCCGGAACCGGATCACCTGCGAGCCGATGAGCAGCAGGTCGCCGTCGAGCAGCCGGTGCGGCGCCTCGAGGAACACCCAGGTGCCGTTGCGGCTGCCGAGGTCGCGCACCACGAGCGTGTCCTGCTCCCAGGAGATCTTCGCGTGCAACGGGGAGAGGAACACGTCGTCCGGAAACCGGATATCGCCGTCCTGCCGGCCGATCGTCGTGTCGGGTCCGGCGCGTTCGAAGCGCTGTGCGGCCGCGCCCGCATCGTCGAGCAGCACCAGCGTGATCGTGCCGCCGGGACGCGGGGCGCCGGGCGAGACGCGGCGCTTCACTCCGGTGTCGCCAACGGGGGCGCCGCAGGAGGCGCAGAAGCTCGCAGCCGACCCGACGGGGGCGCCGCAGCGGCCGCAACTCGGTCCAGAGCCGGGAGCGCTGAGGCGACGACCGCAGTGCGGGCAGAACGGCCGCGCCGCGTTGGCGCGGCCGCTGCAGAACGGGCAGGTGCACCACTCGCTCGCGGCGACAGCGACCGCGGCCGCGAGGGCGCGCGTCCCCGACATCGACGTCCCCCCGCCTTTCAGGCCCGTGGGCTGGTCCATCGGTTTGCCGCAATCCATACAAACCTGCGCGCCGGGCTCATTATCGCGGCCGCAGTACGTGCAAGCGGTCACAGGCGGAGGTACCCCACAGGGCGCACAAGTTACGGAATGCCAATCTATTCGACAAATTGGCGGGTCGAAAGGGCCGATGCTACCTTGTCGCCCCTGTGCGGTCGGTCGGCGTGGTGCTCGCGAGCGTCGTGGCCGGATGCGCGGTCTCGCGCGCCGGCAGCGCGCCCGTCTCCGCCGCTCCCCCTCCGGCTCGACCCGAATCGCTCTATGTCAGCGTCGCCTACCCCGCGCCCACCGACGTGGTGCAGTGGCACGACTCGGCGTTTCTCTTCGGTGCGGTGCGCGGCGCGCGTGGCGCCGTCCATCTTGGGGTCAACGGGCAATCCGTGCCCGTGCTCCCCGGTGGCGGCTGGATCGCCTGGGTCCCACTGCCCGACGACACGGTCGCGACATTTCTGCTCGCCGCGACGGCGGGGCCCGACTCGAGTCGCACGCTCCTTACCGCGCACATCGCGCCCCGCTTCCATCCGCCGCCCGGCCGGGTCGCGTGGATCGACACCACGAGCTTCGCGCCGACCGGCGCGCTGGCGTTGCCGGCGGGAGAAGGCATCCTCCTGAGCGTGCAGGCGGCGCCGGGAGCGTCGGTGCGCCTCGTCTTGCCCTGGGGGTCGAGCGTGCCGCTCGTGCCCGACACGCTGCCCGGAGAGCCCGCGTGGAGGGTGCGGGCGTTCGTCGCCGATACAGCGGCCTACCGGCTGCCCCCCGTGATGGGGCGGTACGCGGGCTGGCTGCCGGCGGCGGCGCTGTGCGCCGACGGCCGCACGGCCTGCGCCACGCTCGTGGTGACCACTGAGGGAGATACGGCTGCCGCCCGCTGGCCGCTGACGATCACGCCCGTCGATATGACGTTCCCCCGCGTCGTGCTGCTGAACGACGATATGGCGCACACCGGTACGAGCGACAGCATGACCCCCGGGCGGGCGGTGCCCCACGGCACGTACAACTGGTTCTTCCCGACGGGAACGGTGGCGGTCGAATCGGGCCGGTGGAATGATCAAGTGCGGCTGCAGCTATCGCGCGACGCGGTCGCGTGGGTGAGCGCGGGCGACGTGGTGGCCCTCGCGGCGGGCACGCCGCCGCCGCGGGGAGCGGTGGGCTCCGTGCGGCTGGCGTCCGGACCCAAGTCCGTGACGCTGCGCGTGCCGCTGCCGGCCTGGCTCCCGTTCCAGGTCACGGAGCGGGACCGCAGCGTGACGTTGCGTCTGTACGGCGCCGCGTCCGACATCAACTGGATGCAGTACGGCGGCACGGACGCGCTGGTCACACGGATGCGGTACGCGCAGCCCGCCGCCGACGAGGTCACGATCACACTCGACCTGTCGCGGCGGGTGTGGGGGTATCGCACCCGGTTCGATGGGCGCGATCTGCTGCTCGAGCTCCGCCGACCCCCTCGGATCGATCCCCACCGACCACTGGCGGGCCGGACCATCGCACTCGATCCGGGGCACCCACCCCTCGGAGCGAAGGGGCCGACGGGGCTGTGGGAGCCGGTGGCGACGCTGGCGGTCGCCCTCAAGGCGAAGGCGCTGCTCGAGCACGCCGGCGCCACGGTGCTCCTGACTCGCACGGACTCGACGCCGCTGGAGCTGTACCCGCGCACGCGCTTCGCCGAGCAGCACGACGCCGACGTGCTCGTGTCGATCCACGCCAACGCACTCCCGGACGGGGTGAACCCGTTCACCAACAACGGCACCAGCGTGTACTACTTCCAGCCGCGGAGCGCCTTGCTGGCGCGTGAGCTCGACCGCGCGCTCGTGGCGGAGCTCGGCGTCCGCGACCTCGGCATGGGCCGGGGCGACTACGCGCTGGTGCGGCCCACCTGGATGCCGGCGGCGCTCACCGAGGGACTGTTCATCATGCTGCCCGAACAGGAGGCGCTGCTGGCGAGCGAGGAAGGGCAGGGACGCTACGCCCGGGCGATCCTCCGCGGCATCGAGGGCTTCTTGCGCCAGCGGGCGAAGGAGCCATGAGAATGTGGAACGCGGAAGTCGGAACGCGGAACAGTAGGGCGAGGTCATCGCCGCGGCTCGACCTTCCCCTCATGTTCCGCGTTCCGCGTTCCGCGTTCCGCGTTCTCTTTCTTCTGCTGCTCGCCAGCCGAGCCGAGTCTCAAGTCGATCCGTCCGGCCCCTGGCGCACCCTCCACACCTCCCATTTCCGCATCCACTTCCGGCCTGCGTATCGCGACGTCGCGCTGCTGGAGGCACGCGAGGCCGAGCGGTCGTACGCCCTCCTCGCCCGGGAGCTGCACCCGCCGCGCGGTGTGGTGGATCTCACCCTGGCAGACGACCTCGATGCGGCGAACGGCTTCACGACGGTGTTTCCCACGAACCGCATCGCGATCTTCGCGACGCCCCCCGCCGGGGACCATGGGCTGCTGTTCTACGACAGCTGGCTGCGTCTCGTCACCACACACGAGCTCACGCACGTCTTTCATCTCGACCGCACCAGGGGGATCTGGAGCGCGCTGCAGCACGTGTTCGGCCGCGCTCCCGGGCTGTTCCCCAACGAGTATCAGCCCAGCTGGGCGATCGAGGGCCTTGCGACCTACTACGAATCGAGATTCACGAACGGCGGCCGGGTGCGGGGCAGCTTCCACACCCAGGTGCTCGCGGCGGATCACGCGGCCGGGGCGTCGCGGTCGCCGTGGGACGCGCTGCTGTTCACGCGCTGGGCCGACGGAATAGTCCCATACGCGTACGGCAGCCGCTTCCTCTATTCTCTGGCCGGCGTGGCAGGGGACTCGGTGGTGCCGCGCTTTATCGAGGCGACGTCGGGGCAGCTCATCCCCTTCCGCGTGGGGCGGCAGGTGGCCCGGGTCGCCCCCGGGCATACGCTCGCGGCCGAGTGGCTCCGGGGCACGCGGCCGGCGCCTGCCGCGACGGGCGCATCGCCCGCGGCGCGCGTGCTCGACAGCCTGCTCCGCACCGAGCCCGTCCCCCGCGTCTCGCCCGACGGGCGCCGCATCGCGTATGTGCGGGACGACGGAAAAGGCGCGAGCGAGCTGCGGGTGCGGGACGCCGCCACGTTTCGCGTCATCGCCCGGCACCGCGTGAACGGCGGGGTCGACTGCGACTGGGTGGGTGACACGCTGGTGGTGGCGCAGCTCGACTTCGTCACGCGCTGGCGCATCCGCAGCGATCTGTACCGCTGGGTGCCCGGCGGAGCGTGGCACCGTGCCACGCGGGGGGCCCGGCTCGTCGCGCCTGCGGGCGGGGGCGGGCGGCTCGCGGCCGTCGCGCTCGGCCCCGCCACCGGCACGCCGACGCTGCCCGTCCCCCCCGGCCCGCCCGGCGCCGTATGGGACGACGTGGCGCTCTCGCCCGACGGCCGCTGGGTGGCGGGCAGTCGCAGCGCCGACGGTCGCCGGGCGCTGGTGCGCTGGCCGGCCGACTCACCTGCCGCGGGCACGGTGCTGGTGGAGACGCGCGGCAGCATCGCGGACCCGGTGTGGACGCCGCGCGGCGAGCTCTGGTTCGTGGCCGACCCGACGGGGTTCCCCCAGGTGTACCGGTGGCGCGACGCCGGGTCGGCCGAACCCCTCACCGCTGAGCCGCTGGGGGCCCGCGCGCCGGCGCCGCTCCCCGACGGCACGCTGCTGTATGCCACGCTCGGAGCGCACGGCTGGGAGCTGCGGCACGCGACTCCGGTCGCCACCGGCGGGGGCGCCCCGGTCGCCTTCCCCGAGCCGCTGCCGTTCGATTCGGCGCCCGCGGTGCCGGTGCGCGAGACGGGCTACGCGTCCTGGCCGTCACTGCGCCCGCATTTCTGGATTCCCGTGTACGCCGACGCGGGAGCGACGGGGCGATTCTACGGCGCATTCACCGCGGGAACGGATGCGGTGGGTCGCTTCGTGTACGGCGCCGATGTGTTTGTCTCCGCTCGACCGTTCCGGGCCGCGGGCGATTTCGCGCTCGTCTCGGCCGCCCTTGGCAACCCGACGCTCGACCTCTCGGCGTGGGCCTCGTGGGCGGACCTCCTCCCGCCCGCGGGCGCGCCCGGCTTCACGCTCTCGGAGCTGGACGAGTACGCGGCGCTCGGCGCTTCGTTCGTCGGGCGTCGCTGGCGCAGCGTGGCGAGCGTGCGGGTCGCCGCCGAGCTCGAGCGCACCGGCTACGCCGCGAATCCCGACACGGCGCTCGCCACCCGGTGCCCGGCGTGCGCCTCGCGCAGTCTCGTCGGCGGTTCGGTCACGCTCACGCTGTCGCGTCTGGTGCTCGGCGCGCTGTCGGTGTCGCCGGAGCATGGTGTCACGTGGTCCGCGACGTACCGCCGGCGGGACGAGGCGGGCTCCACGCGCTGGTCGAACGAGCTGCGCTCGCGTCTCGCCTGGTACGTCGGAGCGCCGGGGCTGGGTGGGTTCGGCCACTCGGTGCTCGCGGTACGGGTGGCGGCGGGCGGCTCGGACGGGCCGCTCGGGACGCTGTTCCGGGTCGGCGGCGTTGCGCCGCAGGGCGTGAACGTCTACTTCGCGCCGTCGCTCAGCGCGACGCGCGCCTTCCCGATCCGCGGCTATCGCGCGGGAGAGCTGAGCGGGGAGCGCGCCGCCGCGGGCAGCATCGAATACCGCGCTCCGCTGGCGCTGGTCGGCCGGGCGCTCGGCCACCTCCCCGTCGGCGTCGACAAGCTTTGGGTCAACGCGTTCGCCGATGCGGGAGACGCGTGGGCGCCGGGCACGGCGCCCCGGCTCACGCGCCTGCGCTCGGCCGGTGTCGAGTTGGCGGGCGACGTCGCGCTGAGCTACGACTTCCGACTCGCGGTGCGGCTCGGCGTCGCGCAGCCGCTCGCCACCGCGCCGTCGGGCGCGGCCCGCCGACCGCAGTTCTACGCCGCGTTGGGCTCCGACTTTTGAGTCGGCATCGCACATGTCGAGTTGACACCCGCTCCGACGAATCCCTAAGTTTCCCCGACTCCTCGGAGCATTGATGTACTGTCCCCGCTGCGGCACCCAGAACGACGACGCCAGCAAGTTCTGCCGGTCCTGCGGGCTGGACCTGGCGGCCACTCCGATCGCCGGCGGGCGCGAGCCGGCGCCCGAAATGACCGACCTCGATATGGTGCGCGAGCAGCTGAAGGACGAGTACGAGATCTTGGAGGAGCTCGGCCGCGGCGGCATGGCGATCGTGTTCAAGGCGCGGGAGAAGCAGCTCGAGCGCGACGTCGCCATCAAGGTGCTGCCCTTCTCCCTCGCATTCGACAAGGAGTTCGTCGAGCGCTTCCAGCGCGAGGCCCGCACCTCCGCCAAGCTCGAGCACCCCGGGATCATTCCGATCTATCGCGTCGGCAAGTCCGGCCGCGTGATCTACTTTGTGATGAAATTCCTGCGGGGGAAGCCGTTGTCCAGCGTGCTGGCCGCGCGCGGCACGCTGCCTCCCTCCGAAATCCGCATGATTCTGCTACAGGTCGCGCGCGCTCTCGCCTACGCGCACAAGAGCGGCATCGTGCACCGCGACATCAAGCCCGACAACATCATGTTCGACGAGCACGGGCAGGCCGTGGTCACGGACTTCGGGATCGCCAAGGCCGCGTCCGGGGGCAAGCTCACCGGCACGGGGATGTCGATCGGCACGCCCCATTACATGAGCCCGGAGCAGGCCCGCGCCCAATCACTCGACGGGCGGTCCGATCTGTATTCGCTCGGCGTCGTCGCCTTCCAGTGCCTCGTGGGACACGTGCCGTTCGACGGTGAAGATTCGTTCTCGATCGGCTACAAGCACATCATGGAGGAAATCCCCACCCCGCCGCTCGAGACGTACGACCAACGGACCCTGTTCGAGATCACCAAGCGGATGATGGCGAAGTCCCCCGACGACCGCTTTCAGACATCGGACGATCTCGTGCAGGCGCTCGAGACGGGCGGGGGGTTCGCCGCGGTGGGCCTCGCCAGCGCGGCGACCAAGGCCATCCCGTCGCTCGCCGGCGCGCGGCTGGCAGGTGCGCCCACCACACCGCTGCCGCGCGTGCCGGGCAAGCCCGGGGCCGACCACCACAAGCGGTCCGTCGGGGCCGGGATTGCCCTGTGGGTGATGGTCCTCGCCATCGGGCTGGGCGGGCCAGGATTGTATGCCTATAAAAAGGGCCTGCTGTTCTTCGTACGGGCCACACCGCACGACTCGGCAGCGGTACTGCAGCAGGATACCGTCGCTCAGCGCTTGCTCGGCGACACGGGCGCCCCCGCGCAGCGCCTCGATACGGCGGCGCAGCGCATGGCGACCGCCCCCCCGCCGACCGACACGGCGCACGCACACCCGGTCGCCCCCGGCACCCTCGGGCATCTCACGCTCCAGGGTCTGCCCCGGGGCGCCCGCGTCACCCTCAACGGGATGCCGTTCAGGGGTTCGCAGTCGGACGTGCCCCCGGGCACGTACCAGCTCGCGGTACGCGCCACGGGATACGCACCCTTCGATCGCCTGGTCGTCATCCTGCCGGGGGCGCCATCCACCGTGAGACTCGAGCTGCAACCCCTGGCCGCGGCCGGCGACGACGCGACGACCGGCCCGTGCGATCAGCCCGGCCCGGCGTACAACCAGGACAACCTCTGTTTCGACACACGTCCGCTGCCGCTCTCCGCCACGCGCATCCCGGTGCCCGCGGACGCGACGGTGTTTCCCCGCCAGACCATTCTCCTCATCCACGTCTCCAAGGAGGGCTCCACGCTCGAGGCCCGGGTGTGGGATCCCTCCAACCTGGACACGTTCAACAACGAAGCGCTGGACATGGCGAAGACCCTGCGCTGGAATCCGGCCCAGAAGAACGGCGACCCGGTGGATGCGTGGGTAAAGTGGCCGTTCCAGCCGGCGAGGCAGTAATCCGCATCGATCCGACGGCCTTCATCGCTCCGGGCGCGGTGGTGCTCGGGGACGTGACGCTCGCCGCGCGCGCCAGCGTGTGGTACGGCGCCGTGCTGCGTGGCGACATGGACGCGATCGTGGTCGGCGAGGCGACCAACCTGCAGGACGGCACGATCGTGCACGTAGATGCGGGGCTGCCCGCGCGCATCGGCGCCCGCGTCGGCGTCGGGCACCGCGCGATTCTCCACGGCTGCACGGTCGAGGACGACTGCCTGATCGGCATGGGGAGCGTGCTCCTCAACGGGGCGCACATCGGAGCGGGCAGCGTCGTCGCCGCTGGCGCGGTCGTCCCTGAAGGGACGCGGGTGCCGCCCGGCTCGCTGGTGGTGGGCGTCCCGGCCCGGGTGACGCGGCCGGTGGACGAGGCGCTGCGGGAGCGGATTCGCCAGACGTGGGAGCATTATGTGATGGAGGCCGAGCGGCATCGGGCGGGGACGTTTCCTGCGGCCCGACCAAGTTTGTGATGTGAATTCGCGAAACTCCATACAGGTGTGCGGCCGTCCGCAAGGGCTTGCCCGGCCTGCTCGCCGCGCCTACCTTGACCTCCCGCGCTTTTGAGCAGGCGCCCGGTTAAATTTTCATTACATCGCCACGCTCTGGAACGCTCTCACCGAAAGGGACGAGCCCGCATGACCGTTTCGACCCGTTCTGGTACGCTCGACTTGAGCCCCAATGCCATCACCGTGCTGGAGCGCCGCTACCTGGTGAAGGACGATCAGGGGCGGCCCGTGGAGCGGCCCGAGGATCTGTTCTGGCGCGTGGCCCGCACGGTCGCCGAACCGGACCGGCGCTACGGCGCTTCGGACAAAGCGATCGAGGGTCTGGCCGAGACCTTCTTCGAGCTGATGGCGACGCGGGCGTGGATGCCCAACTCCCCCACGTTGATGAACGCGGGGCGTCCCTTGGGTCAGTTGTCGGCGTGCTTCGTGCTGCCCGTGGACGATTGCCTGTCGAATGGGCAGAGCGGCATCTACGACACGCTGCGGGCGATGGCCCTGGTGCACCAGTCGGGGGGCGGGACGGGGTTCTCGTTCTCGCGGCTGCGCCCCAAGAACGACGTGGTCCGGTCCACGATGGGGGTGGCGTCGGGCCCGGTGTCGTTCATGAAGCTGTACGACGCCTCGACCGACGTGGTCAAGCAGGGCGGGACCCGGCGCGGCGCCAACATGGGCATCCTGCGCGTCGATCACCCCGACATTCTCGAGTTCATCGCCTGCAAGGACGATCTCACGCAGGTCACGAACTTCAACATCTCCGTGGCGGTCACGGACGCCTTCATGCGGGCGGTAGAAGAGGGGACGGCGTACGATCTGATCCACCCGCGCACCGGCAAGGCCGTCGGGCAGCTCGACGCCCGCGAGGTGTTCCGCAAGGTGGTGCACGGCGCGTGGAAGACGGGCGAGCCGGGCGTGTACTTCCTCGATCGGGCGAACCACTACAACCCGGTGCCACACCTCGGCAGCTATGAGGCCACGAACCCGTGCGGCGAGCAGCCGCTGCTTCCCTACGACGTCTGCAACCTCGGCTCCGTGAATCTCGGGCTGTTCGCGAAGGACGGCGAGGTCGACTGGGAGCGGCTGCGCACGGTGGTGCACCTGTGCACCCACTTCCTCGACAACGTGATCGATGCCAACAAGTATCCGCTCTCGGACATCGACCAGCTGGCCCAGCGGATCCGCCGCATCGGCCTGGGCGTGATGGGCTGGGCCGATCTGCTGGTGCGGCTGGGGATTCCGTACGACTCGGACGAAGGGGTGGCGCTGGGTCGCAAGGTGATGGAGTTCGTGGACGAAGAGTCGAAGGCGGCGTCGGAGAAGCTGGCGGAGCAGCGGGGCGTCTTCCCGGAGTGGGAGCGGTCGATCTGGGGACCCGATGCCACCTGCGCGCGGGGCCCGCGGGGCGAGCGCATCCGGCCGCTGCGCCGGTTGCGCAACTGCAACCTCACCACCGTGGCGCCCACCGGTACGATCTCGATCATCGCGGGGTGCTCGTCGGGCATCGAGCCGCTGTTCGCGGTGGCGTTCATGCGCAACCAGGCCGGCGTACTGATGCCGGACGTGAACGAAGACTTCGTGCGTATCGCGCGCCAGGAAGGGTGGTACTCGGACGCGCTGATGCAGCAGATCGCCGGGACGGGCCACATCCACGTCGACGAGGTGCCCGCCACGTGGCAGCGGGTGTTCGTCACGGCGCACGACGTCACGCCCGAATGGCACATTCAGATGCAGGCGGCATTTCAGGAATTCACCGACTCGGCGATCTCCAAGACGTGCAACTTCTCGAACGACGCGACCGAGGAGTACGTCGAGAAGATCTACCGCTACGCCTACAAGCTCGGCTGCAAGGGCGTGACGGTGTACCGCGACGGCGCGCGCGAGATGCAGGTGCTGTCCACGGGGTCGACCGCGAAGAAGGTGCAGGAGCAGGCCGCCGGCTCGGGCAAGGACGCGCTCGCTGAAGCCCTCGGCCGGCTGGCCGAGCTCGAGGCCGAGCTCGAGCGCACGCGCGTCAAGCTGCACGACGCCGAAGCCGAGAACCTGCAGCGCCGCGCCAAGCGGTCGCGCCCCGATCTGCTCAGGGGCGCCACGCGGCGCGTCGAGACGCCGCTCGGCACGATGTACGTGAACATTACCGAGGACGACAAAGGCCAGCCGTTCGAGGTGTTCATCTCGCTCGGCAAGGCGGGCGGCGCCCTCATGGCGGACGTCGAGGCGATCGGCCGTCTCATTTCGCTCGCCTTGCGCTCGGGGATCCCGATGCGCGAAGTGTACCGCCAGCTGCGCGGTATCTCGTCCGACCGGGTGGTGGGCCTGGGGCCGAACAAGGTGCTGTCGGTGCCCGATGCCATCGGCATCGCGATCGAGAAGTGGATGCAGGAGAAGCAGGGGGTGCAGCAGGATCTGCTGGGCGGTGCGGTCGCGCCCGCGCCGGTGCGCGCCGCGGCGGCGGAGGGGGCGGTGAGCGAGCGCACGGGAGAGGGGCAGGACTTCATCGGCGCCTGCCCCGACTGCGGCTCGCAGCTCGCGTTCGCCGAGGGGTGCGCCAAGTGCCACGTGTGCGGGTTCTCGGAGTGCGGCTAGCGAAGTCACCCGTTGTTTCCCTGTGGTCCTCAACCCCTGTCCCCCTTCCCCCTTCCCCCTTCCCCCTGCGGGAGAGGGGGGTACTTTTTCCCCCCGCCGCCGTGTCCTCCGCGCGTCATCTCGAGCGTGAGACATAGGGGTGCACGTGTCATGCGTCACATTTTCCGCGGTCCGTAACTGTGACCCCAGTCACGACTTCCATCATGCGAACTGGGTATTGTTCCACCGTGAGTATGCCCTTCCGCCCAATGACTCCCACACGCCTCCAGGCGAAGGGATGGGCGCGGGTCGGACGGCCCGGCGCGCATCTGCTGCGCCGCGGTGCGTGGTACCCCGTCGTCCGCATCTCCTCGAGTCACATCGTGGTGTTGGATGTCAATCGGCGGAACGTGCCGGTCGACCGGCGATTCCTCGAGA
>QHUU01000005.1 GCA_003222155.1 Gemmatimonadota bacterium
TGGGCGAATCGGTGCTGCTGGCGCTGCTGTTCGGATTCCTGGTGGGCGGGGTCACGAGCGGAGTACTCGGCGGGTTGCAGATCCTGGCCCGCCCGGCCGGCGGCGACCTCGACCGCTGGACGCGGCTGATGTTGTCGCTGGGTGCGGGGATCTACGAAGAGCTGCTGTTCCGCGTGCTGCTCGTGGGTGCGCTCGCCGCGGCGGCGCGTGCCCTGCTCGGCTGGCGCCCCGTCCCCGCGGGCGCCGCGGCCACGCTGCTCGGCGCCGTGATCTTTTCGGCGTTTCACTACATCGGCCCGTACGGAGACCGGCTCCAGCTCTACTCGTTCGTGTTTCGCATGGTGGCCGGGCTCTTTTTCTCGGCGCTGTACCTCACGCGCGGGTTCGGGATCACGGCGTGGACCCACGCACTGTACGACGTGTCTCTCGTGCTATTTCTCGCAGCTTGAATCTCTGAATCTTCCCCGTCGCCGTCTTCGGCAGCTCGTCGACGAACCGGATCCACCGCGGATACTTGTAGTGGGCGAGCCGCTGTTTGACGAACGCCTGGAGCTCCGCCTCGAGCGCGGGGCCGGGTGCGTGGCCCCGGGCGAGCACGACGAACGCCACCGGCTTGACGAGGTCGTCCTGGTCCGCCGTGCCGACCACCCCGGCTTCCACGACCGCCGGATGCTCCACGAGCGCGCCCTCCACCTCCGCCGGCGAGACCCACATCCCACCCGCCTTGATCATGTCGTCCCCCCGCCCGGCATACCAGAAATAGCCGTCCGCGTCCCGCGTGTACTTGTCGCCGGTGCGGACCCACTCGCCCTGGATCGTCTGCTTGGTGCGCTCGTGCTGGTTCCAATAGCACGCGCAGGCGCTGTCGCCGCTCACGAGCAGGTTGCCGATCTCACCCGGGGGCACGTCGTGCCCCTGGTCATCCACGATCCTCGCGTCGTAGCCGGGAACGAGCGTGCCGCTCGAGCCGGGGCGCACCCGGCCCGGGCGGTTCGCGATGAACTGGTGACACAGCTCGGTCGAGCCGATGCCGTCAAGAATCTCGATGCCGAACCGCTCGAGCCAGCGCTGGTAGATCGCCTTGGGCAGGGGCTCTCCGGCGGAGATGCACAGGCGCACCGACCCCAGGTTGAGGCTCCGGCCGGCGTCCGGCAGCTGCAGCATCGCCGCGTACGCCGTCGGCACGGCGAAGAACAGCGTGGGACGCTCTCGGTTGATCACCTCGAACACCTTGGCGGGCTCGGGACGGCCCGACAACAGCACCGTCGTGGCCCCGACGTGAAACGGGAAGTACAGGGCGTTGCCCAGTCCGTAGGCGAAGAACAGCTTCGCGACGGAGAACGTCCGGTCGTCGGGCCCGATCTCAAGCACATGCCGGCCGAAAGCCTCGCAGCACACCAGCATGTCGTGGTGCAGGTGCACGGCGGCCTTGGGCGTCCCCGTCGTGCCGGAGGTGTACAGCCAGAAGGCGACGTCATCCTTGGTCGTCTCGGCCGGAGCCAGGTCCGCCCTCTCCGCACTCACGAGGTCGTCGTACGCCAGCTCACCGGCCGACGCCTTGCCTGCGACCACGACGTGCTTCAGCGCCGGCGCCCGCAACCGGGCCTCCGCCAGCGCCGGCGCCAGCGGCTCGCTCACGATCGCCACCTCCGCCCGGCTGTCGCGGAGGATGTATTCGTAGTCGCGCGGCTTGAGCAGCGTGTTGGTGGGAATGGGCACTGCGCCGACCTTGAGCGCGCCCCAGAAACTCCAGATGAAGTGGGGTGAGTCGTACAGCAGCAGCACGACACGCTGCTCTCGTTGCACGCCGAGGCGCCGCAGCGCGTTGCCGAGCCGGTTGGCGCCCGCCGCCACGTCTCCGTAGGTGAGGCGGCCCCCGTCGTGGATCACGGCGAGCCGCGCGGCCCGGCCTTCAGCGACGTGGCGATCGACGAACCAGGTGGCGGCGTTCAAGTCGCGCGGGATCTCCATTGCGGCGATGTTAGCCTCGGGGGCCGCGCCGTCAAGCTCGCGCGTGGGCGGCGGCTTTCGTAGCTTGCCCAAGCGCACTATGATGTCGCTCCTGCTCGGCCTCGCCCTGGTGCAACGGCCCGACTCCCAGGCCACCCTCCGGTCCGCCCGTGGCGCCCAGGCGGAGTTCGAACTGTTTCGGCGGTATCACCTGCCCGAAGGGGACGGCTACTCGGGCCAGCGGTGTGACCTGAACATCGGCCGGTTCTGCTTCTGGTATGGCGACCAGACGAACGACTCGGTGCCAGAGCCCGCGGCCATCCGTGACGCGCGAGCCCGCCTCCTCGCGCGCCTGGCCGACGCGGCGGAGCTCCTGCCGGGGGACGACTGGATCGCCGGTCAGCGGGTACGCTACCTGATCGAGGACGGCCGGCCAGCGGATGCCGTCGCCGTGGGCCGGGGCTGTCGCGGCACGCCCTGGTGGTGCGCAACCCTGGTCGGGCTCGGCCTGCACAGGGCAGCTGACTTCGCGCCGGCGGATTCTGCGTTCGCCGCCGCGCTGCTGGCGATGCCGGACGAGGAGCGGTGCCGCTGGCACAGGGTCTCACTGCTGCTGCCTGGCGAGCTACGGACCCGCTACGATCGGATGAGCTGCGAGGAGCGGGTTGAGTTCGAAGGTCACTGGTGGTGGCTCGCAGCCCCGCTGTTGTCGCGCCCCGGGAACGACCGCCGCACCGAGCATTTTGCCCGGCTCACGCTGGAGCGCATCCAGCGCGACTCGCGCACGGCACGGAGCGACCGGTGGGGCGACGATATGGGGGAGTTACTGATTCGCTTCGGGCCGGAGGTGTCCTGGACCCGCAAGCCCGCCTCCCCGCTTGCGCCATTCGATCCCGCCATCACCGGGCATGAGCGTGTGCCCGCTTTTCACTTCGTCCCCACGACCCACGCGTTCGACGATCCCGGGGGGGCGACTCACGAGGATTGGATACTGGCCGACCCACGCCCGAACGAGTGGTACGCACCCACGTACGCAGACCGGTTCGCAGGGCTCGAGGCTCAAATCGCCGCGTTTCGCCGTGGCGACTCGTGTACCGTCGTCGCCGCATTCGACGCTTCTCGAGATCCGGCGCTCGGCCATCAGCCGGCGCGGGTGGCCCTCGTGCTCGCCCGGGACGACCGGTCGCGCGTGGTCACGGCCCGCGAGACGCACCTCGATGGACCCGAGGTCCTCACCGCAACGGCAGGGTGCGAGCGACAGCTCTTGAGCCTCGAGATCGCTGCTGCCAAGGGGCACTGGGTCGCCCGCATGCGACGCGGCATCGAACCCCCGCGGCGCGGCGACGTTTCCGACCTGCTCCTCCTCGACGCGACCGATTCCGTCGCGCGTGATTTGGCCTCTGTCGTCCGCCATGCACTCCCGACGGCGCAGGTGCCCGTGGACGGCCGGCTGCGGCTCTTCTGGGAAATCTCGGGCCTCGACCCCGCCGGCGAACCCGTGACAACCTCGCTCAGCGTCAGGGCCGAAAGCCGCGCCTGGCTGGGGCGCGCCGCCGAGTCCGTAGGGCTGGTCGGCCGTCGCCGCGCTGTTGAGCTGCAGTGGGATGAAGTGCTGCGGCCCGACGCAGGAGTCGCTCCCCGCGTACTCGACGTCGATCTCTCCGGGCTCCCCGCCGGCCGTTACCGCGTGGCCCTGGCAGTGAGCGTCGGCGGCGGTGTCCCGGTCACGGCGACCCGGGAGATCGAGCTGGTGCGCCGCTGACGGCCCGCCCCGCGTACACCCCCCGCGCCTCCGCCAGCAGCCGCAGCACGTGCTCGCGCTCCGCCGCCGTGTTCCAGCCCTGGTGCGCCTGCGCCGCCTCGTCCAGCCGGTCGACCCAGCGCACGAAGAATTCCGCGTCCTCGGGCGTTCGTACGGGCTCGTTCCCTACCGTCACGTACACCGGGCTCGTCGAGCCGAACGGGTAGCGATCCAGAACGGGCAGCTCGGCTCGATCCGCATAGGCGCGCAGCACGTACCATCCACTGCCGGTGACTGCAATCGGGACCGTGGCGCTCGCCTGCGTGCGATCGCCGGTGAGCGGAATCGCCGCCACCACACGGCCGTTGCCGATGAGCTCCAGGTGGTCGACGGGGACGCTCGAGCGCAGACGCACGCGCGCCGTGAGCGTCTCGCCCCCGTGGGACAGCCGGATCTCGTCGCCGATCGGCCGGCCGTCGAGCGTGAACTCGAGCAGAGGCGCGTTGCTCACGAACGTCCGACCCGCCTTGAGCCCCGCGAGAAAGCCCCGCCGATCGAGTCGGGCCCCCGCCTGCACGAACACGCGCACCAACCCGGGAGGCCCGCGCAGCGAGGCGAAATTGGGGAAAGCATCGGTGCCCGCTCCAGCCGGCAACCGGAAACCGCAGTTCAGCAGGCGGTACCAGATCTCCGACGTGACGAGGTGATCCGAGTACCCCATCACCTCGATGTAGTCGACCTTGCCCAGCGCCACGTCCACGGGCAGCTCGTCGGTGAGCGGCTCGGTCGTGTCGGCCGGATCGGGCCGCGAGTCGAAGGGGTGGACGTACCCGAACAGCGCTCCCTGGGCGTGCCCCAGGTCCGCCACGTCGCCGTTCGCCGGATAGAGGCTGGCGGCGGCGGTGTTGGGATAGCCCGCGTACTCGGGCAGGAGATAATGGTCCGTCAGCCCGAGCAGCGCGGCATGGCCCCAGTAGCTCGTGTGAAACTCCTGGCCGTGCAGCAGCAGCAGCTGCGCGTTCGACGCGGGGTCCACGTCGGTCCGGAAGTAGGCGATGTCGGGGATGCGCTGCTCCTTGTTCACCACCAGGTTCTCGATGACATGCAGGTCCTCGGCGCGGCCCTGGAACACCAGATGCTCGGGCGTGTTGCGGTACGCCCCACCGTAGTTCATGTGCACGTGGAGATCCCCGCTCCACCAGCCCAGTGCCGGGAGATCCGCGAGTCGCTCCAGGACGATCCGTCGTACGGCCGTGACCCCGGCTCGCACCGTCGCCCCGGCACGCGCGACGCGAAATTCGGGCCCATGCCACACCGCCACGTCCACGGCACCCGCAGGCACCGTCAGCTCGGCGGAGCCGGACGTGTGGAAGTAGCCGTATTCGAAGCCGCGCTCACCGCGGTCGAACGCCTCGTCGGCGTGGCGCCAGGCATCGTCCGGTGCGTACGCCCGCCCGTCGGCCCTGGTCACCGAGATCCGGGCAGGCAGCGAACGCCCGCCACGATCGACGACTTCCACGCGCAGCCGGCCCACGGGCCCGTGGTAGCGGCGCCGGGTGGCGAGGATCCGCTGCCGCCGTCCTCCCGGCACGTCGACCACCCAGAGCGAAGTGTTGCCGCCTTCGTTCGACACGTAGGCGATCCGCCGGCCGTCGTGCGACCAGCGCGGCGCCGTGGCATCGAACTCCCCGTAGGTGAGCGGAAACACGTCGCCCCCCTCGCTGGTCATGAGCCACAGCTGATTCCACTGGCGGCCGAGGTAGGAGCTGTAGACGACGCGTGTGCCGTCGGGGGACCAGTCGGGGTGGGCTTTCCACGTGGTTTCCTCGTAGCGGATCTCCCGCAACGGTGCACCGGGCGTCGCACGCATGCGCCAGAACCCGCCGCTACCGTGGATGTGCCCGCGGTTCGAGACGAGGACCAGCTCCGTCCCGTCGGGTGACCAGGTGGGCGAGAGATAGTGATCCCACGTGCTGTAGTAATACCGGGGCAGCTTGCTGTCGTTGTCCTCTGTGAGCCGGGTCGCTTCGCCGGGCGTGCCGCCGTCCACCGGCGCCGCGAAAATGTGCCAGCGGCCGTTGTACGCGGTGGAGACGAACGCGATGCGGCCGCCGTCGGGCGACCACCGTGGCTCGACGTTCACTGCACCGTTGGTCGTGACGGGCCGCACCGCGCCCGTCGCCAGGTCCAGCAGCTCCAGCTCGATCGCATCCTTCGCGTAGCGGGCGAAGACGACGAAGCGCCCGTCCGGAGACCAGTCGGGCTGATAGTCGTACCCGGCGTCCCCCGTGACCTCGACCGCCACGCCGGAGCCGATCTGCTGGCGCCACAGCGAGCCCTGCATCGCGTAGATCAGATCGCGTCCGTCGGGAGACCACGCGACCGCACTGGGACCGCTCGTCACCTGCGGCACGTACATCTCGCGCCAGTAATAGGGGTGCGGGACGGCGACCTGCTTCAGCACCGGCTCCCGCTGGGCGACGGCGATCACGGGAATGAGCCCGACGCCCGAGGTGAGCGCCCACCGCAGCAGTCGGAGAGTCATTGCTTCAGGAACAACCCCTTCGGGTCGAGCACGTCCCGCAGCAACCGCAGCTCCTGCTCGGTCGGCGGCGCCACCGGTGCGAGCTCCGGCCGGCAGCGGAGCGACCACCCGACGCCGGCCCGCACGTCGGACATGCTGACGCCGGGGTACAACGCCGCCAGCACCATCTCGCCCGTTGCGTCGTCCGCCTCGAGGATGCCCTTGTCGGTGATCACCTTCACGGGCCCGGCGCCCGGCATGCGCAGCTCGCGACGCAGCCGGCCCTGGGGCCTGAGTCCCGGGCTCGTGACGAAGTCCACCCGCTCGGGAAACGCCCGCGGCCCGAGTTTCGCCACGATGAGCGTGCGCCGGGCGTGGATCGCGATCTCCGCGGCCCCACCCGACCCGGGCAGCCGGACCTTGGGCCGGGCGTAGGGACCGATGACGGTGGTGTTGATGTTGCCGTAGCGATCCACCTGGGCGCCGCCCAGGAATCCGACCTCGATGCGCCCGTTCTGCAGGATGCACTGAAAGACATCGGCCATCCCGCACACCATGAGCGATCCGGTGACGAGCGCCGGATCGCCGATAGACACGGGAAGCCGCTCGGGGACGGCCCCCACCGCGCCCGATTCGTACAGCAGCACGAGGCGCGGGGCATGGGTCGCGCGCGCCAGGTTGCAGGCCAGGTTGGGCAACCCGATGCCGACGAACACAACCTCGCCGTCTTGGAGCTCGCGGGCGGCGACAGCGGCCATCATCTCGTCGGGCGAATAGTCATCAGTACCCGTAGTTCACTCCGGCGCACCAGCGTTCCTTCGCCTTGAGCCTTGCCACGTGCGGCTGTTTTTCCAGATACGCCGCGCGGTCGGGCACCCCGTACACGAACTCGTCCAGGTAGCGCGTGAGGCGGTCGGGAGATCGAGAAATGTCTTCCCACGCCACATAGAAGTCGTTGTCGCGGTCGTAGTAGCCCTGCGCGTACGAGGGGTGCGCGCCCCACGGCTCGACCACCACCGCGTCCACGATCATACCGGGAATCGCGGTCCGATTCGGGTCGGAGCGGATCAGCCGCTCGTCCACCAGCTCCTCTACCACGACGATGACGCGCTCCGAGGCGAACGCGGCCTCTCGTTGCACGCCGACGAGCCCCCAGATCTGCGTGTTGCCATCGGCGTCGGCGCGCTGCGCGTGGACGATCGTCACGTCGGGGTTCAGGGCCGGCACGGTGGCGAGGTCTTCCCCGGTGTAGGGGCACGTGACGCTCGAGATGCGGGGATTCACCCGGGGCAGGTCGGTGCCCATGTAGTCGCGCAGCGGCCAGAAGGGGAGCCGCGCGGCGCCCGCGGAAAACCGTGCGACCATGCCGAAGTGTGAGTACTCTTCGATCTCGAGCGGCGCCGTGCCCGGCGCTTCCACGGCGCGCCGGAACGCGTGGAGCGAGCCGACACCGGGGTTCCCGGCCCACGAAAACACCAGCTTGCGGGCGCACCCCGCGCCGATCATCTGATCGTAGATCAGATCCGGCGTGAGGCGCGCGAGCGTGAGGTCGCGCCGCCGCTGTCGGATGATCTCGTGCCCCGCGGCGAAGCAGATGAGGTGGGTGAACCCCTCGATGACGACGGTGTCGCCGTCGTGGACGAAGCGCGCGACCGCGTCGCGCATGGGCATGACCTTGGAGGCGTGATCCCTCACGCCTAGTCCGTCAGCTCGCCCAGGCATTCATCGATGATCGCCAGCGCCGCATCGACGTCGGACTCGTCCACCACGAGCGGCGGGGCCAGTCGCAGCGCGCTCTTCCCCGCCCCGAGCAGCAGCAGACCCTTGCGGAACGCTCGCTCGACCAGGGCGTGCGGGATGTCGGGGGCGGGCTCCCGCGTCGCGCGGTCCTTCACGAACTCGACCCCGATCATGAGCCCGCGTCCCCGGACGTCGCCGATCGAGGGATACTTCTGCTGCAGCCGGGTGACCCCCGCGAGCAGCCGCTCGCCGAGCCGCGGGACCCGGGGGAGCAGGTCACGCTCCACCACGTCGAGCGTCGCGAGCGCCGCCGCGCAGCACACCGGATTGCCGCCGAACGTGCTGCCGTGCGCGCCCGGCTGCCACTTCATGATGGATTCCTTGGCGATGATCGCGCCGATCGGCATGCCGCTGCCCAGACCCTTGGCGCTGAGCAGAATGTCGGGCTCGATCCCCTCGTACTCGGACGCCCACATCTTTCCGGTGCGTCCCACGCCGCACTGCACCTCGTCGCACACCAGCAGGATGCCGTGGCGGTCGCACAGCTCGCGCAGCGCCTTCACATAGCCGGGCGGCGGCACGACGTAGCCGCCTTCCCCCTGGATCGGCTCCACGAAGATGGCCGCGGTGCTCTTCGGGTCGAGCCGCTTTGCGAACAGGTCGTCCTCGATCGACGACACGCACCGCATGCTACAGGCAGCCTCGCCGCGGCAAAAGTCGCAGCGGTAGCGGTAGCCGTACGGCACGTGGTATACCTCGGGGAGGAACGGCGCGAACCCGGCGCGCTGCACCGATTTGCTCGCCGTCAGGCTCAAGCCGCCGTACGTGCGGCCATGAAACGCCCCCGTGAAGGCAACGATCGCCGGCCGGCCGGTCGAGTGCCGCGCCAGCTTGATCGCCCCCTCCACTGCCTCGGTCCCCGAGTTCGAGAGAAACACGCGCTTCTTGCTCGGCCCCGGCGCCAGACGCGCCAGCCGCTCGCACAGCGCCGCGAAGCTCTCGAAGTAGAAATCGCTGCCGCAGATGTGGAGGAACCGCGCCGCCGCCTCCTGGATCGCCTGGACGACCTTGGGATGGCCGTACCCGGTGGACGCGACCGCGATGCCCGCCATGAAATCGAGGTAGCGGTTCCCGTCCACGTCCTCGACCATGGCCCCCGCGCCGCGGGCGATGACGAGCGGGTACTCCTTGGGGTACGATGTCGAGGCCCAGCGGTCCTGGCACTCGACGATCGCCCGAGCCTTGGGCCCCGGCGGCGGCACCACGATCCGGGGGTAGTCCTTCATCGCGACTCCTCGATCACGGTGCGGCTCTGCTCGCGCAGGAATTGCGCGACGTAGTACGGCCCGCACCCGCCTTTCCCGGTCGAGCCCGATCCCTTCCACCCGCAAAACGGCTGCGCCCCGGGCCAGGCCCCGGTGGTGGCGCCGGTGCGCTTGTTCACGTAACACACCCCGGCGTCGATCTCGTCGAAAAAGCGCTCGATCTCTTCCGCCTTCTTGGAGAAGATGCCGGCGGTGAGGCCGTACTCGACCTTGTTCACTTCTGCGATCGCCTCCTCCAAGCCCGACACCGCGCCCACGGCGAGGAGCGGGACGAACAGCTCCTCCCGGAAGAGTGACGAGGAGAGGGGCAGCTCGGCGATCGTGGGGGCGACGAAGTGCCCGTGGTCGAAGGGGTCGCCGCTGAGCTGCTGGCCGCCGAGCACGACCGTGCCCTCGCGGCGGGCCCGCGCCACCGCTCGCCGGAACCGCTCCACCGCCGCGGCGTTGATCACCGGCCCGAACACGACGTCGCGCTCCGTCGGGTCCCCCAGCTTCAGGGCCTTGGTCCGCTCGACGAGCTTCTCTACGAACGGCTGTGCTACGCGCTGGTGCACGTAGACGCGAGACGTCGCGCTGCACTTCTGGTTCTGCAGCCCGAACGCCGACCGCGTCACCCCTTCCGCCGCCGCGTCCAGGTCCGCTGAGTCGAGCACGATCGCCGCGTTCTTGCCGCCCATCTCGAGGAGGCAGGGCTTGACCCAGTCTCGCGAGAGGGCCTGGAAGATGTGCATACCCACGGCCTTCGAGCCCGTGAAAACGACCCCGTCGACACCGGAATGACGCCACAGCGCCTCGCCCGCGACCTCGCCGACTCCGGGGAGATAGTTGAATACGCCCGCCGGCAACCCCGCGTCGCGGTACACCTCGTACAGCTTGAGCCCGGTCCACGGCGCTTCCTCGGCGGGCTTGTAGACGACCGCGTTTCCCGCGACCAGCGCCGCCGCCGACATCCCGGTCGATAGCGCGAGCGGGAAGTTGAAGGGCGCGATGCACGCGAACACGCCGTAGGGCCGCAGCACGTCGGTGTTGCGCTCGACCGGCGTGACGTTGGCCATCTGACGGACGAAGCCGTTGGCGTCCTCGACCTGCTGGCAATAGTAATCGATCAAGTCGGCGGACTCCTCGGCGTCGCCCATCGACTCGAGCCGGCTCTTGCCCACCTCGAGGCTCATGATCGCGGCGAGCTGGAATTTGCGCTCCCGGATCAGCCCGGCGGCGGCGCGCAGCGTCGCGACGCGCGCCCGCCACGGCGTATGGGCCCACGCGCGCTGCGCCGCCTTCGCGGCCGTGACGGCGCGGTCGACGTGCTGCGCGGTAGCGGCCGCAAAGCGCCCCAGCACCACGCCCGTATCGATCGGCGACGTAGCGACGATCGGTGCCGCGGCCGACGTGACCGCTTCGCCCGCGATGTAGAGGCCATGGTCCCGGCCCAGCTGGCCGCGCACGCCGCCGAGCGCCTCGTCGAACTGGCGGTGGAACGCCTCCCAGTCCACGTTGGCCGAGGTGTAGGTGACCTTGGACGGCGTCGCGGTGGTGGTCACGGGCTCACCGCGCGCCGACCTTGACGACCTGCAATGCCGCAGCGTGCGCCCTCGTGAAGCGCGTCACGATCTGGTCGATCTCCTGCTCCGTGATAATGAATGGTGGCGCCACGACGACCAGGTCGCCGTTGACGCCGTCGGCGTGACCCACGTTGGGCCAGACCACGAGCCCGGCCTCCAGAGCCGCTTCGGTGAACAGCTCGACGAACTTGACCGCCCGGGGGAACGGGGCCCGAGTGGCCTTGTCCTCCACGAACTCGATCCCGGCGAGGAGCCCCCGCCCGCGCACGTCGCCCACGTGGGGCAGCTGCGCGAGACCGGCGAGTCGTTCGTGCAGCACGCGCCCGAGCCTGGCGCTGCGCTCCACCAGCCGCTCGCGTTTGAGCACCCGGACGGCGGCAAGCCCGGCCGCGCACGCGACGGGGTGGAACGAGAAGGTCTGGGCGTGCAGCAAGCTCCCCGAGCCGCTCGCGATGACGTCGACGATGCGCTCGGGTGCGGCGACCGCGGACAGCGGGGCATAGCCGCCCGAGATCCCCTTCCCCAGTGTCATGATGTCGGGTGTTGCCCCGTATTGATCAATGGCCCACCACGTGCCGGTGCGCCCCGCCCCGCACAGGATCTCGTCGGCCACGAACAACACCTGGTGGCGGTCGCAGATCTCGCGGATCGTGCGGAAGTACTCCGGGCGCGGCGTGGACGCACCGGTGGAGGAGCCGCCCACCGGCTCCGCGATGAACGCGGCCACCGTATCGGCCCCTGCCCGCCGGATCGCGGCCTCCAGGGCCGTGCCGCTGCAGGTCGGACACGACGCATTTTCGCCGCCGCACTCACAGCGGTATGCGTAGGGAGCGGGAACGCGCGTCACGTCCACCAGCCACTCGCGGAACGGCGCCTTGTACGGCTCGCGGGCCGACGCAGAGAGGGCCAGCAGGGTATTGCCGTGATACGAGGGGGCGAGCGCGATGATGCGGTGTTTCCCGGGCTTGCCGGCCTCGACCCAGTATTGCCGGGCGAGTTTCAGCGCGGCCTCCACGGCCTCCGATCCGCTGGAAAGGAAGTAGAGCTTGTCGAGTCCACCCGGGAGGGTCTGAGCGACCTCACGGGCGAGCTCTTCCACGGGACCGTGCGTGAAGGTGCTCGCCGAAAGGTAGCCGAACTCGCGCGCCTGCGCCGCCATCGCGTCGGCCATTTCAGGATTCGAGTGACCGAGGTTCGCGACGTACGCGCCGCCGACCGCATCCAGGTAAGCCTTGCCCTGCTCGTCGTACAACCAGCAGCCCTCGCCCCGCACGATGCGCGGGTAGCTGCGGCCGAGCTTCCGGTAGAAGACGTTGCCCTCGGGATAGCGGTAGGCCGTCACTCCTCCCCCTGCGTTGCCGGTGCTGCTGCCCGCGGAAAGCTACGATGCCGGGCGGCGCGCGGCGAGCGAGCCCCGTCCTCGCTCGCGACCGCGATCACGTTGCCGTAGCTTGGTCGGCGTCCTCGACGCCCGAGATCCGGCATGACGCCGCTGACCCGCCTGCCGCTCCTCACGCTCGCCGTGCCCCTGCCCTGCATCGCGCAAACCGGGGCCGCCGCAGGGCCCGAGAACCTCGTGACGGACGGCCGACGGCCGCTACATCGTGTTCACCAAGGACGTCTGGGGTGCGCGTCGCGACCGGAGACATCACCCTGCTCACCGACGGGAAATCGCGCAACGTGGGCGGCGTTCAGTTCTACGGCACGATTCTCTTCACCGAGCGCTATATGCTGGCGCGGGACCTCACGCCCTGACCTCACCCGTCGACCAGCCGCATTCCGGTCTCCGCGTAGCGAGCGCCCGCGGCGATGCCCTTCGGAGCGACGGCGTCGATCCGCGCGAGATCACTCTTGCTCAAGGCGATGCCGGCCGCCTGGGCGTTCTCTTCGAGCCGGGCGCGTTGCTTCGTGCCGGGAATCGGCACGATGTCGTTCCCCCGGGCCAGGAGCCAGGCCAGCGCCAGCTGCGCCGGCGTGCAACGCTTTTCCCGCGCGATCTCTTCGACCTTGCGGACGAGGTCCAGGTTCTTCTGGAAGTTGGTCCCCTGAAACCGGGGCGAGCTGCGGCGGAAGTCCCCCGGGGGCAGGTCGTCGAACTTTTGGAACCGGCCCGTGAGAAAGCCGCGCCCGAGGGGGCTGTAGGCCACGAAGCCGATGCCCAGTGCCCGGCAGGTCGGCAGGACCTCGTCCTCCGAATCCCGGCTCCACAGGGAATACTCGGTCTGCAGAGCGGTGATCGGGTGCACCGCGTTGGCGCGGCGCAGCGTCGCCGGGGCGGCCTCCGAGAGGCCCACGTAGCGCACCTTCCCCTGCCACACCAGCTCGGCCAGCGCGCCGACGGTGTCTTCGATGGGAACCGTGGGATCCACCCGATGCTGGTAGTACAAATCGATGTGACCGACGCCGAGTCGCTTGAGCGAGCCCTCGCACGACGCGCGCACGTACTCGGGGCGCCCGTTGACGCCTCGCACCTGGGGATCGGGCCCCCGCACAATGCCGAACTTGGTTGCGAGCACTACTTGGTCCCGCCGGCCGGCGATCGCCTGACCCACGAGCTGCTCGTTCGTGTACGGCCCGTACATGTCGGCGGTGTCGAGGAAGTTGATGCCCAGGTCGAGCGCGCGGTGGATGGTCGCGACCGACTCGACCTCGTCCGCGGGACCGTAGAACTCCGACATCCCCATGCATCCCAGGCCGAGGGCGGACACCATCGGTCCCTGGCGTCCTAGCTTGCGCTGCTGCATACGAAGTTCTCTCACTTGAGCTCTGGGACTCCGTTGAACGCCGGGGACAGCGGCGAGGTTCCGCGCGCGCGCGCGCGGCTTCAGTCGCGGTCCCGCAACAACCGCCAGGTGACGACACCCGGAGTCGAGTCGAGCACCACCACGGTCTCCGCGTACCCGTCGCCGAGCACGAGGGCGCCCGTCGCGAGCAGCGTATCGGTGGTCCCGGCGTGCGAGATCACGACGGACCAGGCCCCGGGCGCGCCCTCGAAGTATCGAGTCACGGCGCGGAAGTTGAGCGGCGCGGCGCACACAAGCAGGCCCGCACTGTCCGGCTGCATGCGGCGTGCGTCCACCGCCGGCGCCGCGGCGGCGAAGCTGGCCAGGCGCAGCCGGACGTGGCCCCCCGCCGCCGCGCCGCTGTCCGACACGAATACCGGAAAGACCGTCACCGATCCGTTCACCATCGTGTCGATGGCGAATACGGTGTACCTCACCCCCTCTATTGTGGTGAAGAGCGCGAGCAGGGAATGGGTCGTGTCGGCGGGCTGAATGGCGAGGTCGTGCTCCCCCGGCGACAGCGCAAAGACCCGGCTCGCCTCGCCGAACGCGATGGCGCTCCCCCGCCCGCCGTCCACGACGACGGTGAGCGACGGTCCGCCGCGAATGGTATGCAGCACGCGCAGGTTCGACACCTGTGGCGGTGGCGGGCCGCTGCCGTTGTCACACGCCGCGAGCGCGACAACCGCGACGAGCAGGCGACGGGTCATGGAGTTGCCCGGTCCACCACGTACACATTGCGCTGTGCCGTCGGCATGATGATCAGGTCCAAAATGTTCACGTGCTCCGGGAGGTTCACGACGTAGGCGATCGTGTCCGCCACGTCGGCCGCCGTGAGCGGCTGAAGCCCCTGGTACACCGCCTTGGCGCGCTCCCGGTCGCCGTGGAACCGCACCTCGGAGAATTCCGTCTCTACCATCCCGGGGTCGACGGCGGAGACCCGGATCGGCGTGCCCGCCATGTCGAGATTCATGCCCTCCGTCAGCGCGCGCACGCCGAACTTGCTGGCGTTGTACACGTTTCCCATCGGATAGGTCTGGTGCCCCGCCACGCTTCCGATGTTCACGACGTGGCCGCGGCGCCGCGCCACCATGTGTGGCAGCACCGCCCGCGTCACGTTGAGCAGCCCCTTCAGATTGGTGTCGATCATGCGGTCCCAATCCTCGGGATCACCCTCGTGGACCTTCGACAGCCCGCTCGCCAGACCGGCGTTGTTGACGAGAACATCGGGCACCTGCCCGGCCGCGACCAACGCCTCCGCCGCCCGGCTCACCGCGGCACGGTCGCGGACATCTACCTCGGCGAGGCGCGCGACCACGCCATGCTGCGCCTCGAGCGCCCGGCCGACCGATTCCAGCCGCACGCGGCGCCGGGCCCACAGCACGAGCTGCGCGCCTTCGGCGGCGAAGCGGCGCGCGCACGCCTCTCCGATACCCGAGCTCGCCCCCGTGATGAGAATCAGCTTTCCCTTGATGCGATTCATCCCACCCCCACACGTTGTTGCGTGACGTCTCTCTGCAACGTCTCTGTGTAACGTCTCTGCGTGACGTCTCTGTGTAACGTCTCTGTGTAACGTCTCTGCGTGACGTCTCTATTCTTTATCTCATGTTCCCCGTATGCCCCAGCGAGTATCGTCCCGGCTGCGGCCACACGCACAGCCCGTGCGGCTCGCGCCCCACCTTTATGCGGTGAGTCACCTGGCCCGTCCCCGTGTCGAAAACGTAGACTTCTTCGTCGTAGCGCCCCGATACCCACAGCTCCTTCCCGTCGGCGGTCACGTTCCCCATGTCCGGGCTGCCCCCGCCCGGCACCGGCCAGGTTGCGACGATCCGCTGGTCCCGGGGATCGAGCACGGTGACGGAGCCCGGGCCGCGGCGCCCGCCCGCCGTGGTGTTCCAGCCGCGATTCGTGACGTAGAGCAGCCGGCCGTCCCGGCTCGGGTAGATGCCGTGCGTCCCCCGCCCGGTCGCGATGAAGCCGATGCGTCGGAACGCCGCCGGGTCCACCAGAAACACGCCGTTGGCCTTCATGTCGGCGACGTAGAACACGCGGCCGTCTGGGGACGACCGGATGTCCTGAGGCATCGCGCTGCTGTCCAGGCCGCCCGGATCGAGCGTGAGATATCCCGCCACGGCACGCGCGCCGAGGTCCACTTTGACGAGCTGCCCCGAGAACTCGCACGTCGCGACGGCGAACCGGCCGTCGGCGGTGAACTCCAGGTGGTCCACGCCCTTGCACTGCACGGGCAGCGACTGGACCAGCCTCATGGTCTGCGCATCGCGGAAGTCGAGCCGCCGCCGCCGCTCCGCCACCACGATCGCGAACCGGCCGTCGGGGGTGAAGTACAGGTTGTAAGGGTCGTCCACGGGCACGCTCTCGCCCTCCTGCCCGGTGGCGGGATCGATGGGCGTGAGCGTGCCGCCGAGGTTGTTCGCGACCCACAACGTCGTGAGGTCGTACGAGGGCACGACGTGCTGCGGCAGCGCCCCCGTGGGAAAGGTCCGCAGCACGCGGTAGGTGCGTGCGTCGATCACGGTCACCGTCCCGTCGTGCGAGTTCGGCACGTAGACCAGCGGACGCGCCTGCGCCGCCCGAGGCGAGAGGTGGTTCGCGCCCGCGGCGGCGTACAGGTTGACGGTGTCGGACCGCGCGGTCGTGTCGGGGGCCGCGACGCGCCCGGCGGGCGCCGACCGGCGTTCCCCCCGGCAGGCGGCAACGAACGCCAGCACGGCACCGACGACGACTAGTCGCGTGGCCATGCGATCAGGATTTTGCCGACGTTGCGGTTCTCCCGCATCCGCTGGAACGCCTCGGCCGCCCGGTGAGCGGGAAACACCGAGTCCACCGGCACCCGCAGCTCGCCCGACGTGAACCCGGGAAGGATCTCCCGCCGGAACCGAGCCACGATCGCACCCTTCTCCGCGCGGCTCCGCGCGCGCAGCGTCGACGCCAGCAACCGGGCCCGCTTCCGCATCAGCAGCGCGAGATCGACCTCTGCGCGGGCGCCCGCCATCGTGGCAATGACGACGACCCGCCCCCCGGTCGCGAGCACGCGCATATTTGCGGACAGGCTCGGCGCGCCGATCGGATCGAGCACGACGTCCACGGCGTCGCGCCCCCAGCCCTCCTCGATCCGCTCGGCGAACTCGTGGCGCCCGGCATCGATCGCCAGATCCGCGCCCGCACGTTCCAGCGCCGCCAGCTTTTCGGACGTGCGCGTCGTGGCGGCGACGCGGGCGCCGACGAGTTTGCCGAGCTGGATGGCCGCCAGCCCGACCCCCGAGGCGCCCGCGTGCACCAGGAGTGTCTCACTCCGTCTGAGGCCGCCTTCCATTACCAGGGTCACGAACGCCGTGAGAAAAGCCTCCGGAATCCCGGCCGCCGTGACGAGGTCGAGCGCCGCCGGCGCCGGGAACACCTGCCCCGCGGGCGCCGCCACGTACTCGGCGTGGCCACCCCCCGCGACCAGCGCGCACACCGCCTCTCCCGTCCCGTCGGTCGTGCCCGACAGCTCCATCCCGATGATGTCCGGCTCGCCCGGCGGCGGTGGGTATCGCCCGGCGATCTGCAGCAGATCGGCGCGGTTGACGCCGGAGGCCGCGACGCGCACCAGGACCTCCCCCTCGCGGGGCACCGGCCGTTCGACTTCCGAGAGCGCGGCGACGTAGCGACCCTCGAGCTCGGTGACCTGGAGGAATCTCATGGCGCGAATACTAGCCGGAGGGCCGTAGTCCATGCAAAATTCGGGCGCCATGAAACGACGCTGCTGGACCGGGGACGACGCCGAGCCGTTGATGCTCGCCTACCACGACGAGGAGTGGGGTGTCCCGCTGCACGGCGATCGGGAGCTGTTCGCCAAACTCGTGCTCGACGGCTTCCAGGCCGGCCTCTCGTGGCGCGTGATTCTCAACAAGCGGGCGCGCTTTCTCGAGGTGTTCGATGGCTTCGACCCGGAGCGCATGGCGCGCTACGACCGCAAGAAAATCAGGCAGCTGCTCAAGGACCCGGGCATCGTCCGCAACCGCCAGAAGGTGGCGGCCGCGGTGTCCAACGCACGGGCCTTTCTCCAGTTCTCGGAGCGCGATGGACCGTTCGGACGGTTTCTCTGGACCTTCGTGGGAGGCGTACCCAAGCAGAACCGGCGCCGCAGTCTGCGCGAGCTGCCCGCGCGCACGCGCGAATCCGACGCCATGAGCGAGGCCCTGGTCGAGCGCGGGTTCCGCTTCGTGGGGCCAACCATCTGCTACGCGTTCATGCAGGCCGTCGGCATGGTGAACGACCATCTCATCACGTGCTTCCGCCACCGCGAGCTGCAGGATAAGACGGGGCACCGATGAGCGCCGGCCGTGTGCTCCGGTTCGCGCTGGTGGCCCTCGCCTGGCGAGCCCGGGACGGCGTCGCCCAGCAGGTGCACCACCTCCCCGCAACCCCGGCGACGGTGGCATGCGGCTACTACAGCGCCGCCGCGCCGCCTGTCTTGCGGATCTCGTCGGGCGACATCGTGGAGGTCGAAACACTGCTCACGTCGACTCCCGATCGGCTCGAAGCGGCAGGTGTGGCACCGGGCGACGTGCAACAGTCGCTGCGCGACATCGTCTCCCAGGTCACGGACCACGGGCCCGGCGGACACATCCTTACGGGGCCGATCTACGTGGAGGGCGCGCAGCCGGGCGACGCGCTCGAGGTGCGCATCCTGGACGCTCGCCTCGCCCTGCGGTATGCCTACAACGGGTGCCGCGGCTTCCTGCCCGAGAACTGCACCGATCCGCAGATGCGCATCATTGGGCTCGACGGGAAGCGCATGATCGGGCTCTTCGGGCCCGGGATCGAGATCCCGTTGCACCCGTTCTTCGGAAGCATGGGCGTAGCGCCACCGCCCGAGGCAGGGCGTGTGAGCAGCAATCCTCCGGGGCGCCACGCCGGGAACCTCGACAACAAGGACCTGATCGCGGGCACGACGCTCTACATCCCCGTTTTCGCGCCGGGCGCGCTGTTCGAGATCGGGGACGGACACGCCGCCCAGGGAGACGGTGAGGTGGACCAGACGGCGATCGAGACCTCGCTCACGGGACGCGTGCAGCTCGTGGTCCGGAAGGACCTGCACCTCACCTGGCCCCGCGCCGAGACGCGCACGGTGTTCATGACGATGGGCACCGATTCGAACCTCACGACGGCCACCCGCATCGCAGTGCAGGAGATGATCGACTTCCTCGCGGCGACGCGCGGGCTCACGAAGCTCGAGGCCTACCGCCTCACGAGCGTGGCCGCCGACGTGCACGTCACCGAGCTCGTGGACGGCGCTGTGGGCGTCCATGTGACGATCCCAAAAGCCCTCTTCCAGCGGGTACCGGGCCGCTAGACCGTCGACAAGTCGGCCGTCGCGAGGAACTTCGGCGGCCGCCGCGCCTTCGTCGCCTGTTCGAACGCGTACGCGAACTTGATCAACGCCGCTTCGCTCCAGGGCCGCCCCACGAACGACAGTCCCACCGGCAACCCCGCCACGTACCCCATCGGCACGGTCACGTGGGGATAGCCGGCCACTGCCGCCGGGCTGGAAAAGCTGCCGCCACCCCCCGGGTCCCCGTTCACCAGGTCGATCAGCGAGGGCGGGCCGCCCGTGGGCGCGATCAGCGCGTCGAGCTGATGCTCGGCCATCACGGCGTCGATCCCCTGAGTACGCGCCAGCAGGTGGTTCTTGTCGAGCGCCCGCAGGTAGTCCTGATCGGTGAGCGGGCCTTTCCCTTGGGCCTGCACGAAGATCTCCTGCGCGAAGTAGGGCATCTCCTGGCCCTTGTTGCGCTCGTTGAACGCGATCAGGTCCGCCAGCGTCTTCGCGCTTGCGCCCGGCGCCCACTGGGGGAGGTACCGGTTCAGATCCGCCTTGAATTCGTAGAGCAGCACGGCGAATTCACTGTCGTCGAACTGGCCCGCGGTGGCGATGTCGGCCGGATCGACGATCACCGCCCCGAGCCGCTTGAGCGCGTCGATCGTGCTCTCCATCAGGGCATCGGTGCCGGGGCTGTAGCCCATGAAGTGCGAGCGGCATACGCCGAGGCGGGCGCCCTTGAGCCCGGCGGAGTCGAGCGACGCGGAATAGTCCGAGGCCGAATGACCGGCGCTCGCCGCCGTCGCGTCATCGTGGGGATCGACGCCGGTGAGCGCCCCCAAGAGCGTCGCCGCGTCGGCGACGGTGCGCGCCATGGGACCCGCGGTGTCCTGGTTGTGGGCGATGGGGATGACTCCGGCGCGGCTCACGAGGCCGAGCGT
>QHUU01000006.1 GCA_003222155.1 Gemmatimonadota bacterium
GGCCGCTACGCCGCGTCGCTCGGCGCCGACGCCGTGCCGCTCCTGCTCGATGCGCTCCCGCGGCTGGCACCGCCCGAGCAGTGCCGCGTGGCTCATGGTCTCGTCGTCCGACGGACGACGCTCGAACACGACGACTGGCGCACCTGGAACTTCGCCCGCACGATGGCACGCCGCCTCTTGCACGATCAGGGGGAGCGTCTCCGCACCGTCGCCTGTCCCGCATCCCGGCCGTGATCACCGACGGCCTGACTCCGCTCACCTTCCTGCTGCTGGTCGGCCTCGTGCTCGGCGTCGCTGGCGCGGGCCTGCTCGGCGTGTTCGCGCTGATGCTCAGGCGGGGCGACGTGGCCAAGCTGCTCGCCGCGCTCGCGTTCGGCGGGGTCGACTTGTACGTGGCGCTCCTCCTGATCGCCGGCGGCACGAGCAAGGACCGGGTGCTCGCCCTTGGGCAGGAGAAGCACATCTGCGAGGTGGATTGCCATCTGGCGTATTCCGTGGTGGGCGTGGAGACGGGGGGCACGCGCTGCACCGTGACGGTGAAGGTCCGCTTCGACGAAACCACCATCTCCCCGCACCGCGGCATGGCGCCGCTCACGCCCAATAGCCGCTACGTGGCGCTGGTGGACGAGCGCGGGCGCCGCTCGGAGGCGCCGACCGACGGCCTGCGACGCTCACTGGTCCCCGGTGAATCCTACACTACCGATCTCGTGTTCGACGTCGCGCCCGACGCGCACGATCTCCGTCTCGTGCTCCGCAACGACGACCTCGAAACCCGGCTCGTCATCGGCCACGAGAACAGCTTCCTGCACGGCCAGACGACGTTCCGCATCGGCTCCTGATCCGTATCTTTCGCCGGGATGGAGCTCGGCGCGATCGTCTCGAGCTACGGCGGCCCGGTGCTGTTCGTCTGGGCATGGCTGCAGGGAGAAGCGGCCGTCATCGTGGGCGGGGCGCTCGCCGCGGCGGGCTACTGGCCGTGGTGGGCGGTGTCGCTCATCGCGATGGTGCCCGCCACCTTGGGACACCAGATCTATTTCGCCCTGGGCCGACGGTACGGGGAGCCCGTGCTGGCACGCCTGCCGGCGCACTGGCGTCCGGCGATCGAGCGCGCCCGCACGCTGGTGCGGGCGCACGACTCCCGCGTCATGCTGCTCATGCGGTTCGCGTACGGCATCCGTCTGCCGCTCCCAATCCTGTGCGGCGTGGCGCGGGTCGAGCCGCTGCGCTTCCTCCGCTTCAACGCCGGCACGGCGCTCGCCTGGGCGCTGCTGTTCACATGGCTCGGCTACGCCTACGGCGCCGCAGCAAACGCCGCGCTCGGCCGCGTCGCCCAACGCGGGACGTGGATCCTGCTCGGCGCGGTCGGGCTCGGCCTCGCGGTCCACGCGCTGTCGCGGCGCGCCGGCGGCAGGCTAAGTTAGAAGCATGGCGCTGAGGATCGTGCAGGTGGACGCATTCGCCAACCGGGCGTTCCGCGGCAACCCGGCCGCCGTGTGCGTCCTTCCGGCAGCGCGGGGCGAGGCCTGGATGCAGGACGTGGCGCGCGAGATGAACCTCGCGGAGACGGCGTTCCTCCATCCCGAGAACGGGGATTACCGACTCCGCTGGTTCACCCCCGCCGTCGAAGTCGCCCTGTGCGGTCACGCGACGCTCGCGAGCGCCCATGTACTGTGGGAGGAGGGCCACCTCCCCGCGGGCCGCGAGGCGCGCTTCCACACGCAGAGCGGCCTGCTCACGGCCCGGCGCGCGGGTGACTGGATCGAGCTCGACTTCCCTGCCACACCCCCCGCGCCGGCGCCACAGCCCGCCGGCCTGGCCGCCGCGCTCCGCGCCGGGACCCGCTGGGTGGGCCGATCCAAGTTCGATTACCTGGTAGAGCTCGAGACCGAAGAGGCGGTGCGCGGCCTCAAGCCGGATCTGGCGGCGCTCGAGCGTGTGGACGCCCGCGGGGTCATCGTGACGAGCCGCGCCACGACGCCGGGGTTCGACTTCGTGTCGCGCTTCTTCGCGCCCCAGACCGGCGTGCCCGAGGATCCGGTCACCGGCTCCGCCCACTGCGCGCTAGCGCCCTTCTGGAGCGAGAGGCTGCACAAAGCCGAGTTGACCGGCTACCAGGCCTCGGCGCGCGGCGGCGTGGTCCGGGTCCGGCTCGCCGGCGACCGTGTAGTGCTGGGCGGGCAGGCCGTGACGGTGTTGCAGGGAGAGCTCGTGCAATGCGACACGTGACGTTCCCGTGCCCCGGCTCCCCCGCCGACGCGGCCGCTCGCCTCGAGGCCGCGATCGACGCGCGACGCTGGAACGCGCCCGGGATGGACGGCTGGATTCGCGGCGGCGGCGCGGTGCTGTACTACCGCGACGCCGCACGCTACCGCGCGCTGTTCCGGCGCACGTTCGTCGGGCAATTCCGCCAGCGGGCCGGCGCCACCGTGCTGGAGGGTCGGTTCGGAATGACGTTTCTCGCCCGCCTGCTCCTGCCCGTGTGGCTCGCCCCGGCGGTGGTGTGCGTCGTGTTCGCTCTCGTGCCCACGCGCCTCCAGCCTCACGCGTCCGCCCCCAAGGTCGTGCTGCTGCTGCTGGGCAGCCTGCTGGGCGTCCTGGCGTTCGGCCGCTTCGCGCTGGAATGGTGGGGCCGGCCGGGCGACCGCGACGCGATCACTCAGGCCATTCGCGCAGCGCTCCACGCGGGCGACCGCGTCTGACCGCGCGCTCCAGCCGCCTCGCCGGTTATCTGTTCGCCCTCGCGGCCGGCGCCGTGTGGGGCACCACGGGCCCGCTCTCGACCGCCCTGTACCGGGCCGGCGAGGCCATCACGGGGATCGGGTTCTGGCGTCTCGCGATCGGTTTCGCCGGCCTCCTGGTGTACGGCCTGTTCCGGCCGTGGCTGTTCCGGATCGATCGGAGAGCCTGGCTGCTGGTGGGGCTCGGCGGCGGCGCGCTCGTCGCCCTGTTCGAGGTGGCGTACCAGTTCGGGATCGCCGGAACCGGCGTCGCCGGAGCCGCAGCACTGCTCTACGTCGCGCCCGTCCTCGTCGCGATTCTCGCCAAGCCGCTCCTGGGCGAGCGGCTCACCACGTTGCGGGTGCTGCTCGCCCTCGTCGTGATGGCGGGGGCGGCGCTCACGGTCCAGGGCGGGAGCCACGGAGCGGGCGCCGCCGCCATCCCGTTGCCGAGCGTCATCCAGGGCGTCGCCGGCGGGCTGCTGGCCATGCTGTCGTACGCCGGGACGACGCTGCTCGCCCGCTACGCCGTGCCGCGCTACGGCGCGCTCCAGGTGCTGTTCCTCGAGATCGTCGGTGGCATCGTCGTGCTCGGCGTGGTGCTGCCGCTCAGCGGCCACACGCCGCTGCCGCCGCACACGACGGGCGCATGGCTCTACGTGCTGCTCTTGTCCCTCGGCTCCGTGCTGGCCGCGAATTTCCTGTTCTTCGCCGGCGTCAAGCGGATCGACGCCGCCCCCACCGCCGTGGCCGCGACGATCGAGCCGGTGGTCGGCACGCTGCTCGCGCTGATCCTGTTCAACCAGCGGCTGTCGCCGCTCGGCTGGCTGGGGCTCGCCATGGTCGTGGGCGGCGTGGCCACCGGGTATCTCCAGGAAGCGAAACCCACGGAATAGGAGGACCCGCCAGCGATGCTCGCCCTCGCGCTCGTGCTGGCCGCGCTGCAGCAGCCCGCCGCCGTGCCCGTCACCCTGCCGCCCCAGGTCGGCGACACGTCGCCGTTCCGGCGCCTCGTCCTGGCTGCGCCCGGCCTGATGCGCGAGGGCTCCGGCATGCCGGGGCCGCGCTACTGGCAGCAGCGCGCCGACTACACCATCCGGGCGTCGCTCGACACGGCGACCCACTCGATCGCGGGCGCGGAGACGATCCGCTACGCCAACAACTCCCCCGACACGCTGCGTTACCTCTGGCTCCAGCTCGATCAGAACATCTACAAGGCGTCGAGCCGCGGCGCCTCTCTCAATCCGACCGATGCGCGCTTCGCGGGCCGTGGCTTCGAAGGGGGGTACACGATCGAATACCTCAGGGCCGTCAGGCGCTCCGGGCAAGCGGCGGGACGCATCCCGCTCGCGACGACGCTGAACGGCACCATGATGCGCGCCGAGCTCGACCGGCCGCTCGCGCCGGGCGGGCGGGCGGAGCTCGAGCTGGCGTACCGCTTCGAAGTCCCGGAGCACGGATCCGACCGCATGGGGCGGGAGCAGTTCCCCGGCGGCTGGCTGTACGAGATCGCGCAATGGTACCCGCGCGTGGCCGTGTACGACGACGTGCGCGGCTGGAACACGGAGCAGTACCTCGGCCAGGGCGAGTTCTATCTCGAATACGGTGACTTCGACGTCGCCATCACGGTGCCGCGCGGCTTCCTGGTGGCCGCGACCGGAACGCTGGCCAACCCGCTCCAGGTCCTCACAGCGACGCAGCGCGCCCGCCTCGCCCGCGCGGTGCGGTCGGACACGACGATCGCCATCGTCTCCAAGGCGGAAGTCGGACAGGCGGCGACCCGCCCGGCCGGCGCGAGCCCGACGCTGACGTGGCACTTCACGGCGAAGAACGTGCGCGACGTGGCCTGGGCCGCGGCCGCGAACTTCATCTGGGACGCGAGCGGGTACGACGGCGCCCTGATCCAGTCGTTCTATCCGCCCGAGGCGAACCCCGACTGGGCGCGCTCCACCGAGTACGCCCGCCACTCGATCAAGCATTACTCGGAAAAGTGGTTCCGTTACCCTTACCCGACCGCGATCAACGTGGCCGGGCCGGTGGGCGGCATGGAGTATCCGATGATCGTGTTCTGTGGCTACCGCGCGGGGGACCGCGGCCTGTTCGGCGTGACCACCCACGAGCTGGGCCACGAGTGGTTCCCCATGGTCGTGGGGTCGAACGAGCGGCTGTACGCCTGGATGGACGAGGGGTTCAACAGCTTCATCAATATCTACTCGGCGCTGGCGTTCTATCACGACGCGACTCCCCAGGGGCGCGGCGTTCCGGCCCAATGGGCACAGTTCGCCGCCAGCGGCCAGGACGAGCCCCCGATCCTCGCCGCCGACCGCGTGAACCCGCGCCTGCTCGGGCAGATCGAGTACAACAAGCCCGCCACCGGCCTGTATCTCTTGCGCCAGCACATTCTCGCCGACACGGCCCGCTTCGACGCCGCGTTCCGGGAGTACATCCGGCGCTGGGCGTACAGGCACCCCACGCCGGCGGATTTCTTCCGCACCATGGAAGACGGGCTGGGCGAGGACCTCTCCTGGTTCTGGCGCGGCTGGTTCTACCGCACCGACGTCGTGGACCAGGCCGTGGATTCGGTCCGCACGCGCACCGACTCGACCGGCACCACGGCGGCTCTGTTCCTCTCGAGCCCGGGTGCGCTGCCGATGCCGGTCGACCTGCGGATCGGCTACGCCAACGGCGCGGCGGACGACGTCCGGCTCCCGGTCGAGATCTGGTTCCAGGGCAACCGCTACGTCTACGAGCGCAAGGTACCGGCGGAGGTCGTGAAGGTGCAGATCGATCCGGGGCAGAATTTTCCGGATGTGCGCCGGGGAAATAACGTGTGGGTGAAGCCGTAGCGGCGTTGCATGACGCCACGACGCTACGTTGTAAGTCTTATGGCGTAGCGTCGTGGCGTCGGGCAACGCCGTTCAAGAGCACCAGGAACACGCCCCCCCACATCAGGCCGGGTAGCTCGCGCAGATCCCGCCCGTAGTGCATCCACAGCCAGCGGGCGATGACGCCGCACCACAGCCCGCCCCCGAACCAGGCGGCGAGACGCACCAGCGGTCCGACGCCGCTGCGGATCCCGGGGAGCACAAGCAACACCCGATCCACGTAATGTCCCAGAAACGTGAAGCAGAACGCCACCGTGAAGGCGTCCACGTAGTCCGACAGAATCGAGCCATGGCGTGGCAGCGCGCCGAGTAGCACGAGGCCCAGGACCAGGGCGAGGATCGTGGTGCGGGTCAGCGTCCTGAGAAAGGGCTCGCCCATCAGCGGGCTCCCGCCTGAGATTGCGGCCGCAGGTACTGGTCCAGCCAGTCGAGCACCGTGCCCCACCACAGGCGGCGGTTGCGGGGCTTGAGCACCCAGTGTCCCTCGTCGGGGAAGTAGAGGAACTTGGCCGGGACGCCCAGCACTTTGGCCGCCGTGAACGCCTGGTAGCCTTCCGACAGGTCCACGCGGTAATCGAGCTGGGAGTGCACGATGAGGATCGGCGTCTTCCAGTTCCGCGCGAAGGTCAGGGGCGACCATTTCTCGTACAGCGTCCGGCTCGCGTACGGGGGGCCGCCGAACTCCCAGTCCACGAACCACAGCTCCTCCGTGGTCCCCGTCATGCTCGCCGGGTTGAACACGCCGTCGTGCGCCACGAGCGTCTTGAACCGGTTCGTGTGGCCGGCGATCCAGTACACCATGTAGCCGCCGTAGGACGCCCCGGCGGCGCCCATGCGCGTCGAGTCGACGTAGGGCAGCCGCGCCACGACGTCGAGCCCCTTCATCAGGTCCTCGTAGGGGTAGTCGCCCCAGTGCTGCGACACGGCGTCGGTGAACTTCTGTCCGTAGCCGGTGGAGCCGTGGCGATTGACGGCGGCCACGACGTAGCCCCGCGCGGCGAACATCTGGTAGTTCCAGCGCGCGTGCCAGAGATCGAGCCAGGCGGTCTCCGGGCCGCCGTGCAGCAGGTAGACCAGCGGGTATTTCTTGGACGGATCGAATCCCGGCGGCTTCAGGAGCCAGCCGTACACCGAGTCGCCGAGGGCGCCGCGGAAGCCGAACTCCTCGAGCGGGGACAGGGCGAGCCCGGCGACGGCGGCATCGCTGTGGTGCGACAGCGGGCGCCCCGCGACCCACAGCTCCGCGGGATGCGTGGCGCTCTGGTGCAGGTAGACGAGGGTCTTGCCGTCGGACGCGACGCTGACATTGGTGTTCGCACCCGATGAGCCGACTACGACGGACCGACGGAATGACGGCACGTCGATCCGATAGATATTCTCCCGCCCGCGCTCCTCCACCACCGCATGGATGCACTTCGAGTCCGGGCACCAGCTGTACGACCCGACCGACAAGGTCCAACCGGCGGTGGCCTCTACGGTCCGCCCTTCCGTCCGTCCGCCCGTCCGCGCGACCAGCATGACACGCTGTCGATCCGCCTCGAACCCCGGCCGCTCCATCGAGAGATACGCGAGCCACTGCCCGTCGGGAGAGTAGCGCGGCGTATTGTCGGCGCCCTGCGCGGTCGTGAGCTGGCGGAGCCCCCCGTCCCCCGTCCCCCCTCCCCCGTCCCTGCTGATGAGATAGATGTCGACGTTGGTATTGTCGGCGACCGTCGAATCGCCGTGCATGGCGACCGCGATCTCTTTGCCGTCCGGGGCGACCGCCACGTCGCCGTCGCCCCCCGTGGCGATGGTCGGGACGTCGTGATCGACGGGCGTGAGATCGCGGGCGGCGCCGTCGGCGAGAGACACGCGGAACAGGTGCTGCCGCTTGCCGGCGCGCCAGTCGTCCCAGTGGCGCCACATCAGGTCGGTCCAGATTCGGGCCTCGGTCGGGTACTCCCCATTGCGGCGGTCGATCTCCTGCTCGCCGGCAGCGGGCCACTTGAGGTCGCTCGTGACCAGCACGCCCGTTCCGTCGGGCAGCCACACCGGGTCGGACACACCGTCCGCGAGGCTCGAGACGCGGCGTGCTTCGCCGCCCGCTCCTCCCACGGGCAAGAGCCAGAGCTGCGCCCCGCTCTCGCGGGTGGAGACGAAGGCGAGGGTGCGGCCGTCGGGCGACCAGCGGGGCTGGCGGTCCGAGCCCGGGCCGGCGGTGAGCTGACGCGACGTGCCCCCCCCGGCCGCCACGTCGGCCAGCCAGACGCGCGTGGTGCCGCGGTTCTCCTTGAGCGAATAGCGTGTCACGGTGTAGGCGACCCATTTGCCGTCGGGAGAGAGCTGCGGGTCGCCGACCACGGGCAGGGCGAGAAAGTCGTCGACGGTGAGGGCGCGCTGCTGCGACGCAAGGACGGGAAACGGGAACGGGGAAAGCGGAAACGTGAAGCACCCCAGCACCACGAGCAGGCGTTTCGTCATGTCGGTTGTCGTCGCCCTTCAGTAGTCCGGGTGGGTAAGGATGGCTTTCACGAGATCGTCGAAGAGCTTCGATTCGGGCGTCACGGCGCCGCTGGCATCGGTGTGCACGTTCCAGGCGCACAGCTCGTTGAGTGCCGTGGCCTCCTCGTAGGTGAGGTGCAGCCGGTAGCCATCGCCCGCCCGGCTGGCGCCGTCGAGCACCTTCTTCAGGACGTCGGGTAGGTGCCGCGCCCCGCGCACGGCGTCGTATTGCGCCCGGCTGACTGTGAGATCCATGCGTCCTTGCCAACGAGTGAGTCGGGGGCGAAATCTCCTCCCGGCGCCCCGTCCTCGCAAGGAAGGTCGATGCCACGCACAGAGTTCGTCGCCACCCGACTACTTGATCTCCTGCCCCCACAGGTCCCGGTAGACGATCGGTCCCTCGTTCAAGGCCCTGATCCCCGCCTCGATGTGCGCCCTGTCCCCCACCACCACGATGTCGAAATGGTCGGGATCGATGTACTGCCGTGCGACGCGCTGCACGTCGGCGGCCGTGACGGCGCCGATCCGCTCGATGTAGCGGTCGTAGTAGTCGAGCGGCAGGCCGTAGCTGAGCACCTCGCGGAACCGCCCGCCGGCGCCGCTCGTCGTCTCGAAGTCTCCCGGCAGCCCGAGCGTGAGGTACGCCTTGGCCTTGGCGAGCTCCGGGTCCGGTACGGGTTCGTCGCGAATGCGGCGGAGCTCCTTGAGAAACTCGACCAGCGAGCTGTCGGTTTTGGCGGTCACGACGGACGCGAGCGCGACGAACGCGCCCGCCAGACGACGCACCGCGAACTGCGAGAACGCGCCGTAGGTGTACCCGTGCGTCTCGCGCAGATTCTGGTTCAAGCGCGACGTAAACGCGCCGCCGAGGATGGTGTTGAGGACTTCCAGCGCGTACCAGTCGGGCGTGGAGCGCGCCGGCCCGACGTGGCCGATCCGGATCACCGACTGCGCCGCACCCGGTTTGTCGATCAGATAGACGGCCCGCGTCGCCGGCGCCGGCGCATTGCCCCCGGCGAGCCCGGGCACGTCGCCCTGCTCCCACGCGCCGAACCGCGCGGCCAGGAGCCCACGCGCCTGGGCCAGCGTGATGTCGCCCACGATGAGCATGCGCGCGGCGTTCGGCCGGTAGTACGACCGATAGAATGCCGCGACGCGCTCGCGCGTCAGCGCCGCGGTCGCGGCGTCGGTGCCATTGAGTGGATGCCCGTACGGATGGCCCGGCCCGTACACGATCGCCGGAAAAGCGATATTGGCCACGGCGACCGGCTCGTCCCGCTGCTGCACGAGCTGCGCGCCTCTGAGCTCGCGCTGCCGCGCGACCTCCGAGTCGGGAAAGCCGGGCCGCAGCACCACGTCCGCGAGCAGATCGAGCGCCGCCTCGAGCCGTCGTCGCGGCACGTGCAGCGACGCCACCGCCCCGTCCAGCGTCGCCGTCGTGGTGAGCTGCGCCCCGAGGAACGCCGCCTCGTCCGCCACTTCGAGCGCGCCGCGCGTCCCCGCTCCCTGCTGCAGCATCAGCGCGGTGAAGGTCGCGAGCCCGGGCAGGTCTCCCGGATCGCGCGCCGCCCCGGCGTCGACCAGCACCTGAACGTCCACCACCGGCACCTTGTGCATCTCCACTACGGCGAGCGTCAGGCCGTTCGGGAGGGTGGCGGTCTGGACGGCCGGAAGCTTCAGCGGGGGGGGAGGCGTCAGGGCGGGAGGCTTGGTGCGGTCCACGACTTGGGCCGCCGGACGGGCGGACGGCAGGACCGCGAGCGCGATCGCAGCGGCGCAGCGGCGCGGGCTCATGGCTTCACCCCCAGCTCCGGCTTCCCCTGCGGCACCACGCTCAGCACCACGCGGTGCGCGCCCGTGAGATAGGTCTTCACGGCGCGCCGCACTCCCGCCGCCGCCACGCGGCCGTAGCGGTCGAGGTCCTTCTGAAAGTAGTCCGGCGAGCCCACAAAATAGTTGTAGAAGTTGAGCTGATCCGCCTTTCCCCCGAAGCCACCCACCCGCTCCATGCGGGACAGGAACTGCGCTTCGAACGTGTTGCGTGCGCGCTCGACCTCCCGCCCCGTCGGACCCTCGTCCGCCAGCTTCTCGACCTCCTCGTCGATCACCCGCTGCAGCTCGCCGAGCTCGTGGCCGGGGCGGGCGGTGGCGAAGATCTCGAATTTGCCGTCGATGCGACTGCCGTCCTGAAACGCCGCGACGTCGGTCGCGATCTGCAGCTCGTACACCAGCCGCCGATACAGGCGCGAGGAACGGCCGCCCGCGAGGACGTTCGCGACCACATCCAGCACCGCGTCGTCGTCCGCGAACGCCTTCACCGTGTGCCACGCGTCGTACACGCGCGGCAGCTGCACCCGATCCTCGAGCAGCGCGGCGATGCCGTCGGTGAGGTGCACGGCGGGCGGCGGCGTGCGGGTCACGGCGGGACCGCGCTGGATGTCGCCGAAGTAGCGCTCCACCAGCGCGCGCGCGTCGCGTGGCGAGATGTCCCCGGCGATCGCGACGGTCGCGTTGTTGGGCGTGTAGTAGGTCTGGAAGAACCGGCGCACGTCTTCGAGCGTCGCCGCCTGCAGGTCCTGCATCGACCCGATCACGGGCCAGTGGTACGGGTGGGTCGGTGGGTACAGCCGCTGCAGGATGTTCTCCTGGGCGAGTCCGTAGGGGCGGTTCTCGTAGCTCTGGCGCCGCTCGTTCTGCACCACACCGCGCTGGATGTCGACTTTGTCGGCCGTGATCTCGGGCAGCAGAAACCCCAGGCGGTCCGAGTCGAGGTACAGCATGAGGGGCAGGGCGTTGGCCGGCCCGTCTTCGTAGTAGTTGGTGCGGTCTTCCGTGGTCGAGCCATTGTTGTCGGCGCCCGCCGCCTCCAGCAGGCGGTCGAACTCGCCCGTCGGGACGTGCGCGGAGCCCATGAACATGATGTGCTCGAACAGATGGGCGAACCCCGTGCGGCCGGCCCGTTCGTCCGACGAGCCGACGTGGTACCAGGTGTTCACCGCCACCACGGGCACCGAATGGTCCTCGTGCAACAGCACCTGCAGGCCGTTGGGCAGCGTGAACGTCGTGTAGGGAACGCGGAGGGTCTGCGCGGACAGGCGGGCGGTCCCGGCCAGGAGGCCGAGCACCACGGCGCCTGCGCAAGCCAGGCGAGGCATCATCACTCCTCTGATTGGCGAATCACCCGGACGGTTGCCGGTCCGGGGGAGCCGTCGGGCACGCGGGGAGATTTGCGGCGGAAACCGCCGCGTCGCAAGTTGCGTAGGGGGGCGCGACCGGGAGGAAACGGCATGCTGGGCTTGCTGATCGGAGCGTTGGCGCTGGGTGGCGGATTCGTGGGCGCGCGCACCTTCGTGCGCCGGCGGCTGCGCTTTGTCGCCGCGGTGCGGCGGCCGGCGGCGCCGCTCGTGGCGGGACTGGCGGCGACCGCCGTGGTCCTTCCCATCGCCGCGCTCCCGATCGTGACCGTCGGGACCGCCGTCGCGTTCGGTGTCGGGGTGGCGAGTGGGGTGGTGAGCGGACGCCGCGAGCCGGGCGCCTAGACGACTCTTAGTCCGGGCTCGGCTGCCGTCGCCTCGGGCCGGCCCGCCACGGCCCGCAACGCGCGCACCGCGTCCTTCGCGAACGTCTTGCCGGCTCCCTTCTCCACTTCCTCGAGCGCGCTCCATTTGGGAAACGCCGGACGCACCGGCGTCGCCATCTGCAGGGTCTCGAACGCGTCCGCCACCGCCAGAATCTTCACCGTGGTCGGGAGCGGCAGCGATTCGATGTCCCAATCCTCGCCTACGATCTCGTAATAGTGCCCGTATTCCCCGATGATCTGGGCGGCGCCCCGCATGGCGCGCGCCACCGTCACCGACGAATCCGTCACTGAGCGGGACAGGAGGCGCAACAGCCGTTGATCGCGCGTGCCCACTTCGTGCAGCAGCGCCGCCACCCGCAGGTTCTCCACGTCGTCCTCGCGGAGGTTCAACTCGCGCCCGATCGCGGCCGCGATCTCCGCCACCCGGTTCGAGTGCCCCTGCTGGTTTCGCTCGGCGGACTCGATGTGGTAGGTCAGCAGCTCGAGCGTCGCCAGATACGCGTTTTTCACCTCGGCCAGGCGCGCCTGCCCCTGCTCGGCCAACCCGCCGACCACGTACCCGGTGAGGATCAGGAAGCCGGCCCACGGCGCGAGCGCGAGCAGTGCGTCGCCGTACAGCCCCGGGAGCATGTCGAGGCCCTGGACGTCCTGCCAGTAGAACACGAGACCGACCACGAACACGCCGGCCATCACGGCGAAGCGCCGGCCGCCGTAGAAGCCGGCCAGGATCATGGGCAGATAGTAGAAGCTGAGAAACGCGAACTTCTGGTCCACGAGGTTGTGAATCGCGACCATCGCGAGCACGAGCAGCAACACGAACGTCTGCTCGAAGTAACGGAAGAAGAGCAGCTTCGCGCGCTCCAGCGGACGCGGTTGAGCCACGAGCGACCTCGCTGTTGTGCGGTGTCCGGCGGACGTGCAACCCAAAGTGAGGCAACGGCCTCGCTGACGCAATAGGGCGGCCGAGTTTGCCGCTCGACGCACCCCCGCAGCGGCCTATCACCGGCCGCTCCGCTAGTGAACCGCTCCCGTCTGCCCTCTCCCGGTTCCCTCGGGCGACGGGCGCGGCTCGTACCCACGGCACTGCAACACGGGCAGCGGCGGGTAGCGGGGGAAGCCCGGATCGGTGTCGGCGCGGCCGCACCGAAAGAAGGTGGAGCCGCGCCGATTAGTGACCGTACGCACCCAGCGGCAGGTGAGACAGAGGCCTACGGAATCGCGGGCAGTCATCGTCCCGCAATATCGCGCTGGACCAGCCTAGTTGCCTGGCCCCCGCCCCACCAGCGTCCCGTTAACGTCGATGTTGTCGAGCAGCGCAAGCCCGCTTGCGAATGGCGTGTCTTGGCCCTCGTCGAACACAATGCTTATCGACGTGACTACGTCCGTAGGCGTGATTGGCGGGAACGCCAGAAGCAGCTCTGCGGGCCCCCAGCGAAGTCGCTGCCAGCTCGGGCTAAGCACCGAGGGAGGCAGCGCAGGGACGATAGGTGGTGGGGAAGCGCACCCGAGGAAATGCAGTATCCCGCCGGAGGTCACTACGTTGAAACGTGGCGCTCCGGCCCCACAGTGTGTACCAGCTCGGATGTCGTATCCGAGCTCGGTGAGCGTGATCCCCTTCACGCCCTTCAAGTCGGCGCCGGCGGCGGCGTTGTTCGGCGTGGGGCCCGTCTTTACGAGCAAGAGACCCTCGTTCCTCTTCGTGTCCTTTGGATCACCTGTGGGGCATCCAGCATCCGTGAAGGTTGAACCGTCGGATAGCTTCGCGCCGGTTGGGCAACCTGTGCCCCTCAGCCAGTGGGACCTCACCAGATTTGTCCCGGACGGGTCGAATTGGAAAGGCACGACCTTCACCGGGTCGTTCGCTTCGTCGTCCTCGGCCTCCTCTGTCCAGGCCGTCGCCAAGGGATCGTCGGACAGAATTGCGCCCAGGGACAGAGCTCGTACCAGCCAGTCGGTGTTCGGGGTCGGCGCCGTCAAGTCGGCCCGAGGACCGCTCGCGGGCGGCGCGTTCGTTGGCGTTTCCGTCCGCTCGCAGCCCACGCCTAAACACAAGATCGCGGGATAGATGAGAACCGCAGCAGCTCTTCGGATCGTTCGCATCGGTCTCCTCCGGTAAGAAAGGCGCATTGGTTGGTGAACGGCACCCAGCTGGCGACTCGGGGAGACGGGCGTGGCTCAACCGCAACGGCGCACATCATCTGGTCGGGAGACTGGGCTGGTGGTGTTGCCGACACGCCGCATGCATACCCGGTGCCGCACGCGCGCTACGGATTACGTTCGTGTTCTACGGCACAGGAGTTCGTGTCTGGTGAGAGTTGCTGTGGTGCAACAGCGCAACGTGAGGCCAGTCGTTGCGTGATCGTCGTGCTGCGCGCGCGCAGCAGACTACTTCCCTGTCGCGACCTGCTCGGTGGCCCGGAGCACGCGCAGCGCGTTGAGCCCCGCGACCTTCCTCACGTCCTGCTCGCTCCACCCGCGTCGCAGCAGCTCGGCGATCAGGTCGGGAAACTTCGACACGTCCTCGAGCCCGACGGGCACTTCGGTGATCCCGTCGAAGTCGGAGCCGAGCCCCACGTGGTCGACGCCGGCGACGGCGCGGATGTGCTCGATGTGGTCCGCCACCTGTCCGAGCGTCGCCTTCGGAGCACGCGCCGCCCACGCTTTGGTCGATTCGGCGACGCTGGTGGCAGCGGCGCCGGCCGCGCGCAGCGCGCGGGCTCGACTCTCCATGCTGTCCTCGTACAAGCGCACCGCCTCGGACACGAAGCCGGGGTTGAAATTCACCATGACGATTCCGCCGTTGCCCGGCACCAGCTTGAGGATCGAATCCGGCACGTCGCGCGCA
>QHUU01000075.1 GCA_003222155.1 Gemmatimonadota bacterium
GTCGTATCCCCGCGCTGGCGCTGCTGCGCTTCCCGCTCCGCCGCTTTGCGGGCCCGCAGCTCGCGCACGTACTGGCGAAACAGCTGCAGCGATTCCGTGCGGCGCGCCGCCTGCATCAGATCGGCCCGCATCTCGTCGAGCTGACGGGCGCGCATCTGCTCGCCGTAGTTGCCCTGCGGCAGCGTGATCGGCAAGAGCGCCAGCGCCGCCGTGGGAATCTTGATCCCGGCGATGTGGATGAACTGCGAGTCGATCCCGAACACCTTCCCCGCCACGTCCGTCGTCCACACCGGTGTCCGGCGAGAGCGCTGTTCCTGATCGATGATCACGTTGAGCGAATCCATCATGGAGTGCAGCCGGCGCACCACGCCCGTGTCGCGCTGCTCGTGCGCCTCGTACAGCGCGCCCGCGACCTCCGCCGGCAGCGCCGGACGCGGCGTCACCCAGAGACGGCCGTCCCCGACCTGTGGCGGCGTCACGATGTGAGGACCGACGCTGGCGGGGTTCGCGGCCAGCGTGCTGTCGGGCTTGCCCACCGGAGCGGGCTCGGGCGGCGTGGTGTCGGGAATCCTGGCGTCCGGGAGCGGGCGGCCCAATCCACCGCTCGGCCCCACGCCGCGGCGCGTCCCCCCGAACGGCGGCAGCTCGTGCGCCTGCGGCATGTCGGGCGGAATGATGGTGATCAGCCCCTGCTGCCCGTCGATGCGCCACGACGCGGTCACCAGCCAGATGACGAGCGCCACGTGGATCGCGGCGCTGCCGATCCACGTGAACCGCCGCAGGCGGGACGGGACCGCGCGAGGATCAAACAGTGGAGAGCACCTTTCCCAGCCGCTCCGCCGCCTCGACCAGCCGCGGCGTGTCGACCGTGAGCGCCAGGCGGAAGAACCCCTCGCCCCCCGCTCCGAAACCGCTCCCGGGCAGCGTCACCACCCCGGCGTCCTCGAGCGCCCGGCGCGCGAACGCCGCCGAGGCCACACCGTCGGGCAGCGGTACCCAGACATACATGGTGGCCCCAGGCGTTTCGGGCTCGAACCCCTGCGCGCGCAGCACCGGGAGCAGCGCGTCGCGCCGCTCCTGGAACCGCGCCACGTACTCCCGCGCCAGCTCCTCGGCCTGCGGCAACACCGCCGCACCCGCCGCCTGCACCGCGAGGAACGCCCCCGTGTCCACGTAGTTCTTCACGCGCCCGAGCGCGGCGATGAGCTCCGGACGCGCCACCGCCCACGCAAGGCGCCACCCCGTCATGCAGAACGTTTTCGACAGCGAGTGGAACTCGACGGCGACTTCGCGCGCGCCCGGGATTTCGAAGATGCTCGGCGCCACGTAGCCGTCGAACGTGATCTCGCAGTACGGGTTGTCGTACGCGATCACGATCCCGTGGCGACGGCAAAACTCCACGGTGCGCGCCAGATAGTCGCGCGGCGCGACGGCGGCAGTGGGATTATTGGGATAATTGAGATACACGAGCTTGGTGCGGCGCACCACGTCGGCCGGGAGGTCCGACATCTCCAGCAGGAATCCCGCGCCCGGCGTCAGCGGATAGCGGTACGGCTCGCCGCCCGCGAGCACCGTCCCGCCCTCGTACACGGCGTACCCGGGCTCGGGCACGATCGCGACGTCGCCCGCGTCGAGCAGCGCCATCGCCAGATGGGCGATGCCTTCTTTCGAGCCGATGAGCGGATGCAGCTCGCTGAACGGATCGAATCGCGCGCCGAAACGGCGCCTCAGATAAGCGGCGGCGGCTTCCCGGAACACGGGCAAACCGAGCTGGAACGGGTAGCGGCTCATGGCGGGGTCGCGCACGGCGCGCGCCAGCGTGTCCACCGCCACCGCGGGCGGGGCGAAATCGGCGTCACCAGCGCCGAGATCGATTACGTCGACGCCCTGTGCGAGCAGCCGGCGCTTGATCGCCGGGATCTCGGCCATCGGATAGCTGGGCAGCGCGGCCAACCGCTTGCTGAGCTTGGTCACCCGTCCTCCTCCAACGGAATCTACGCTCTGCCTTTGCCGCCCGTTACCGCCCCTTGCCGCCCTATACCACCCTCTACCGCCCTTTCTTCCCCGATCCCATGCCGCGCGAAGAACTCCTCGCAGGCGCTGCGTACGTCCGCCCACTGCCCGACGACCCGGGTGGCCCGGGGCAACCCGTCGAGGATCATCGCCCCGTAGCGCTTGGTCACCACCCGCCGGTCGAGCAGCACCACGGCCCCGAGATCGGACCGGCTTCGGATCAGGCGCCCGAACCCCTGCTTGAGCTTGAGGGCCGCGTTAGGCACGAGGTAGTTGGCGAAGCCGTTCAGGCCTCCCGCTTCGATGCGCTCGAGGCGCGCCGCCGTGAGCGGCTCGGTGGGCACCTTGAAGGGGAGTTTCGCGAGCACCAGCACGCGCAGCGCACGCCCCGGCACGTCCACGCCCTCCCAGAACGAATCGGTGCCGAGCAGGATCGCCGAGCCCGCCTCCCGGAAGCGCCGCAGCAACTGGTCGCGCTGACCCTCGCCCTGCACGAGCAGGGGCCACCGGCCCCCCAGCTCGCCGCGTACCGCGTCCGCCGTGCGTCGCAGGGCCCCATGGCTCGTGAACAGCACGAACATACCGCCGTCCGCGGCGTGGGCCAGCTCCACCACCACCCGCGCGACCGCCGCGTCGTGCCCCGCCTCGTCGTCGCGCGGCTCTGGAAAGTCGGTGGGAATGCCGAACAGGCACTGTGCCGCGAAATCGAAGGGGGAGGCGTGGATCTCCCGCACCTTCAGCCGGCTGGGAGGGAGGTCGAGGCCGAGGCGCGTCTCGAGGTAGGTGAAGTCGCCGCCCGCGGCGAGGGTGGCGCTCGTGAGCGCCACCGTCTCGACCCGGTCGAACAGGTTCTCCTTGAGGATGGGCGCGAGATCGAGCGGCACGGCGGCGAGGGAGACGTTGACCACTTTGCGGCCACGCCGCTCGAGCCAGCGCACCGCGGCGGGGCCCCCCGGCGCCGGCCGCAGCGCGGCAATGAGCCCCGTCGCAACATGCCCCAGCCGCCGCGCCACGCCTCGCAGCTCGCCCAGGAGCTGGGCTCGCCGCTCCGACGGATCGTCCAGCGTCAGCCGATCGGCGATCGTCTCCGCGCCTTCGGAGAGGCGTGAGAACGCGAGCAGCAGGTTGTCGAGCGCCACGTCCAGCCCCTGCGGCCACACCGCGTCGTCGCGAAACTCGTCGCCCAGGCGCAGCACCGGCGTGGTCCCCGCCGCCGATTCGCGGTCGAGCCGGCGGGCGAGCAGGCTGAACACGGTCTCCGCGGCGCGCCGCGCCGCCGCCAGCGCGTCGACCAGACTTTGCTGCACCAGGTCGCGGCTCGCGGCGGACAGGAGATCATCGCGCCCGAACAGCACGGAGCGGAGCGTGGGGAGCAGCCCGCGCCCGTTCTTGTCGAGCCGCCCCAGCAGCCGGTCGACGCCGAGCCGGCTCACCTGGGCGCCGAGGTGCATCGCCGCGACGTCTTCCAGGTGGTGCGCCTCGTCGAGCACCAGGCGGCGGTACGGGGGCAGCACCGCCGCCTCCTGCCAGTTGTCGGACACCATGCGGACCGCGAGATCGGAGGCGAGCAAGTGGTGGTTCACGACGACGACGTCGGCTTCGGCCGCCCGCCGGCGGGCCTGGAACACGAAGCAGCGGTCGAAGTGCGGGCACTTGAGCCGGGTGCAGAGGTCCGACTCCGCGGCGATCGCGTCCCACACGTCGCCACTCGGCTCGTCCGGCAGGTCCGCGAGCGACCCGTCGCTCGAGCGCCCGGCCCACGCCGCCAGCGTCTCGAGCTCGGCACGGCGCTCGTCCTCGAACAACGAGGTCGCCTGCTCGCGCGCCTGATCGAGACGCGAGAGGCAGACGTAGTTCCGCCATCCCTTGAGCAGCGCGAAGGTGGGGGAGTGCTCGCCGCTCCCGAGCGCGCGGGCCAGGATCGGCAGGTCTTTGCCGACGAGCTGCTCCTGGAGGTTGATGGTGTTGGTCGAGACGACGGTGCGCTCGCCGTTCTCGCGCGCCCACACGAGGGCGGGCACGAGGTACGCGAACGATTTCCCGACGCCGGTGCCGGCCTCGAGCATCCCCACGCCGCCGTCGTTGTAGAGGTCGGCAATGTAGGCGGCCATGTCGCGCTGGCTGGGACGGTCCTCGAAGCTGCCGAGTGCGCGTGCCACCGGCCCGCTGGGGGCGAGCAAGCCCGCCACGTCGATCGGGTCGATGCGCGTGGTGGCGCGCGGGCGAGGGGCTTCCACGACGACATAGCAATCGCTGACCGTGTTGTCGACGATGGCGAACCCGACGCCGCCGTCATGCAGCCGCGCCGCGACGCTGAGATCCGCTCCCGAGGGCTCGAGCACGCCGCTCGGGTGGTTGTGGAGCAGCAGCTCGCCCCGCACCGCGATGCCCGGGAGGGCGAGCACGGCGTCCACGGTGCCGCGCGCCACCACGCGCGCTTCCACGATCAGGCCGTTGGCATCGGGACGCGCCACGAACGACACCTCGCGCCCGTGGGCCGCCGCGATCTCGGCGCGGAGCAGGTCGCGGACCGCCGGCGCGAGCCGCTCCGCGCTCACGTCTTGAGCTCGCGCTTCTTGGCCGCGGGGAACAGCACGTTGTTGAGGATGAGCCGGTAGCCGGGCGAATGAGGGTGCAGCGACAGGTCCGTCGGAGGATCCCCGATCTGGTGCTGCTGGTCCTCCGGGTCGTGCCCGCCGAAGAACGTCCAGGTGCCCTTGTCGTGATCGCCGTTGATGTACTTGACCCAGGGAGCGCCCTCTTCGTCGGCGAGCACGGTATCGCCCGGCTTGAGGCGATCGCGCAGAAACGACGTCGTGAGGCCGTAGAAGTCGGGAATCACCTGGCGATGGTTCTGGACCAGGATCGTCGGAACGGGATCGATCTTGGCGCTGAAGTTGAACAGCTTGAAGGCGCCGAGCGGCTGGCGCCGTCCCGGGGCGTTCACCTGGTGCCCGTCGACGTCGGAAAAGCTCGCGACCTGGGGGCTGGGCTCGAGCCGGGCGCCGGTGAACGCGAGGGCCTGCGACCAGTCCATCTTACGGTCGGCGTCGGGATCCATCGGCGTCCCGTCGGCGAACGCCGCCGCGATGTCCACGTGCGCGGCGGCGAGCGCCAGGTCGAGGGTCTCCGTGGCCGTGCACATGGCGAACAGAAAGCCGCCGTTGGAGACGTACTCGCGGATCTTGCGGGCCACGGCCTTTTTCATGTCGGGAACGGTCCCGAAGCCCAGGCGCTTCGCGGCGTCGGCGTTGAACCGCACCATGTCGGCCAGCCACGTGTTCCCGGCGTAGATCAGGTAAAACTTCGAGAACTGTCCCGTGAAGTCCTCGTGGTGCAGGTGCAGCCAGTCGTAACTCGCCAGCTTCCCCCCAAGCACCTCGAAGTCCCACACCGTGTCGAACGGGATGCCGGCGTACTGCAGGGCCATGGTGACGGCGTCGTCCCAGGGCGGCGCATTGGGCGGCACGTACACGGCCACGCGCGGCGCCTTCTCGAGCGGCACCGCGTCCATGTTGCTCGCCTCGATCTCGCCGCGGACGGCCGTGACCTGCGCCTCGTCCACCGGCTGGACGCTCACGCCCGCGAGCGCGGCATCGCGCCGGATCGCGGCCGCGTCGGGCATGAGGAACGAGCCGCCCCGGTAGTTCAGGAGCCACTCCGCCTTGATCCCCGCCTGTACGACGCGATACGTGACACCGTATGCCTTGAGGTGATCCGTCTGCGAGTCGTCCATGGGAATCAGGAGCGACGGCACGACGCGACGACGGTACGACGCTACGAAGGATAGCAGCGGCGCACCGATCGTCGTAGCGACGTAGCGACGTAGCGCCGTGATGAATTCCCGCCGCTTCACGACTTCGGAATCGCTCCCTTCGCCCGCTCGAGCTCGCGCCGCGCCTCCGGTATCAGTGCGCTCTCGGGATACGAGAGAATGAGGTGCTCCAGATGCTGGATGGCGTCCCCGGTCTGCAGCTGGCGCTCGAGCAGCCGGGCCCACTCGAGCTCGGCGGCCGGCGCCGCGGCGCCGGTGCCGCCGGTTCGCACGACCTCGTCGCACAGCGCCACAGCGGTCCGCTGCTGCTCCAGCCCGAGGTGCGCGGCAATACGCGCAGCCAGAAGCAGGATGTCCGGCCGCCCCGTACCCGACAGGCGCGTCGCCGCGAGCCGCAGGGAATCGACGGCGCGCCCCGAGTCCCCGCGGGCGAGCGTCAGGAGCGCTCTTCCCAGCTCGGGAAACGTGTCGCCCGGAACCTGCTGCAGCAGCGCCAGCATCGCCGTCCGATCGGTCGCCTCGCGCCGGTCCCCTGCGTACGGGCCCGCGTCCAGGAACAACTGCCACGCCTGCTTCAGCCGGCCGCGATACAAAGCGATCCACCCCTGGAGGGCGAGCGCCTCCACGCTCGAATCCCGCGCCAGGAGCGCGCCCGCGCGGTCCAGGTCCCCCGCGGCGATGCGGGCCCGCACCAGGTGCAGCCGCAGGGTAGCGCGGTCTTCGTCGGTGAGCCGGCCGTCGCCCGCGAGCCGCTGCGACGCCTCGTCGAGCTGCCCGGCCTCGATCAGCGTCTGCACCAGCGCCGCCTGGGCGAGCGCCTGCGCCTCGGCCGGCGCGGCGGAATCGCGGGCGACGCGCTCGAGCACGGCGCGCGCCCCTTCCCGGTCGCCCGCCGCGAGGAACGCACGGGCGGCGTCGGCGCGGGCGCGCACCGCCACCGGGTCGGGCACGAGCTCGGCGTAGCGCGCGAGCGCGAGCGCGCGCACCCGGCGTGCCTCGGGGGTATCCCGCGCCGCCGCGAGGTCCGCGAATCGATGCACCGCGAAGGCAGCGTCAGTCGACGGCGTCGCGACGCTGGGTGCGAACACCGTCCAGGCGCGCTCGGCCGCGCCCCACGCGAGCAGCAGCTCCCCGGCGAGTCGCCGAATCGGGGGCGGCGGATCGCCCGCGGTGAGCAGGCGGGCGATCCCCTCCCGCTGCGCCTCGGGCGCCTGGGCGAGCTCACTCGCGGCGTTGGGCAGCTGCACCGGCGCGGCCACCAGCGCCGCGCCCCACTCGCGGGCCGCTCCCTCCCAGTCGCCGGCGCGCTCGTTCAAGGCCGCGAGCTCGATGCCGAACGCGCCGGGACGTCCCAGGGCGCGCCGCCCCTCCAGCAGCACGGCGCGCGCCGCGTCGTGGCGGCGTTGGTCGTCCAGGGCCATGGCCCACTCGCGATAGGGCGCCTCGTCGCGTGGCGCCGCCGCCGCCCAGCGCCGCGCCACCTCCCGCGCGCTGTCAGCCTCGTTCAAGCCCACGTAGGTCCGGAGCAGGACGCCATGCAGAGCCGCATTAGCGGGGCTCGCCGCGGCGGCGCGCTGCGCGACGGGTACGAGCTCCGCCAGCCGGTTGAGCCCCGGCAGCACCCGCTCCAGCCCGAGCAGCGCCGAGAGATTGGCGGGCTCCGCCCGCAGCGCCGCGAAGTAGATGCTCGCCGCCTGCTCGAGCTTACCCGCGCGCTCGAGCTCGAAGCCTTGCCCGATGGTCTGCCCGCGCGCGACCCGCCCGGGCGCGACCGCGAGCGCGATTCCGAGCGCCAGACGAACGCCGCTATTGCTGTGGCGCATTGAGCCTGCGGAAGTAGTCCAGCACCAGGCGACGCTCTTCAGGGGTGAGCGCCTGCAGTTCGTCCCATGTGGGGTAGCGGAGCCGCGGGCCAGCCCCCGTCGCTCCGGGCTTGAGGGCGGCGGGAACGTGGACGCTGTCGCCCGTCGCCGCCCTGCTCACGCGCTCCTTGGTTTGGTCCGGCTCGTCGTTCGAGAGGGTGCGGCCGGCATCGAGCAGCCGGTGGTACAGGCGCTGCTGCCGCTCGATCGTCCGTTGGTCCAGGCGACCGGCTTCGAGCTGGCGGGCCAGCTCCCTGGCCTCTTGCGCGAGCGGGCCGGCGGCGGAGCTGATGCCCTGCGCCTGCATCCGCTCGAGCTGCTCGGCGAGCGCGCGCTGTCGCGCCGCCAGAGCGCGCAGCTGCTCCAGGACCGCCTGGCCCGCCCCTATCCCCATCATGGGCAACAGACCCTGGGCCTGGCCGTTGAGCCCCTGTTGGTCGCGGGCCAGGCGCGCGAGCCGCTCGACCGCTTCGGCGAACCCGCTCCCCGATTTCGCCCCGCTCACCTGTTTGCGGCTCTGGGCGAGGGCCACGGCGACGGCGTTGAGGGCGTCGACCGCGTCGTCGGCGAAGGACGCGGCTTCGGCGGCGTTCGGATCGGCTTCCTCGAGCTGGCCGCGCGCGGCAGCCATCTGGCGCTTGGCGTAGCCGAGTGCCGCGTCGAGCTGCGGCGAGACGAGCGCGTGCTTACCGGCGGCGTCGCGGATGTGGTGGGCCACCACGTCCGTTCCCTCCTCCACCGAGGCCTGCCGCGAGCGGGTCGACGCACCCGCCTCACCGCGATGCAGCGCCTCCGACACCTGCCACTGGCGATCGGTCATGGCCGCGGTCTCGGAGAGCGCGCGGTCGAGCGCGGCAAGGGTCTCTCCGCGCCACGCCTGCGCCAGGGAGTCGAGTTGTCCCCGAAGTTGATCCGGCACGCCGGCGAGCTGGCGCTCCGCTTCCGCCCCCTCCTGTGCCGCGGGCGCCGCCTGTCCCAGGTCCGCGGACTGCGCGGCGCGGCGCATCGCACTCCCGGCGTCGCGCGCCGCGCGCTCGGGCGCGGCGAGCGGCGCCGTCCCGCCGGGCGGCTCCCCGAGCTCCTTCGCCACCCGTCCGATCGCGCGCGCCAGCGTGTCGGCGGCCCCGGCGAGCACGCGCTGGCGCGCCGCCGCCGCGCTGTCGGCCCGCGACCCGGCGTCGCCGTTCCACTCCGCCTGGCGACGCCGCAGGTCCTCCGCATCGGCCGCGAGCGATGCGAGCGTGCCCTCGACCGCGGCGCGCCGGAACAGCTCCTGACTGCGCTCGAGCTCGGCCCGCAGCTGCTGCTGCGCTTCGGCGAGTCGCTCGAGCGCCCGACGCGTCGCCTCCGGGTCGAGCTTCGCAACCGCCTCCTGCAGCTCGCGCAGCCGCTGCTCGAGCTCCGGCGTCACGGCGCGCCGCAGCAGCTCCTGCACCTCGCGCAACCGCGCCTGAAACGCCGTGTCTCCGATCCCCGCCGCTTGCGCCGCCCGGGCGATCCGCTCCACGGCCCGCGACAGCTCCTGCACGCGCGCCTGAAGCGCCTCCTGCTCCCGGGCGACGGCCTGCGCCCGCTCCGTCGCCTGGAACGGGAGCGCGCCTTCCCGCTCGCCCTCCGTGCCGCGGCGCGCGGCGCTCCCGTCGCGCGAGCGCTGCTGGGCCAGGTCATCGGTGCGCCGGCCCAGCTCGCGCTGAGCGGCGGCAATGGAGTCCGCCTCCGCCGTCGCGTCGCGCGTAGCGGCGCGGGTCGCCGCGCGCAGCTCGTCGAGGCTGGGCAGCCGCAGGGCGATCTCGGGACTGCGACCGACGTGCGGTGTGGGAGCATTGTCCCAGGCCTCGGCGCGAAGTCGCAGCGTGTCGCCGGGCAAGAGGCCCCGCCGCTCCGCGTCGAGATCGCCTTGCACGATCCCCCGCTCGCCCGCACCCGACACGTCCAGCGACTCCCGCACCATCTCCCCCACTTTCCCCGTCTGGCTCACGCGCCAGCTCACCACCTCGAGCCGCGTGAGACCATGATCGTCCCGCGCGTCGATCACCAGCGGCTGCCGCAGCGACAGGGGAAGCGTCGTATCGCGCCCCGGCACGGGAACGGCGACGACCGGTGCCGAGTCCTGGACCACGGTCAGCCGCAGCTCGGGCGTGTCGCCTTCGAGCGGCGCGCCATCGGCGGTGGCCAGATCGAGCAGCCACGCACCGGAACCGCGAGGCGCGAAGCGCCCCGAAAACGCGGTGCGCGCGACCGCGAGCGGCGCGCTGACGTCCCCACGACGCCACGCCGCCCGCGCGAGCGGCACGCTCGCCGCCCCGCTGGTCAGGATCACCGTGCCTTCCGGGATCGGGATGGTGTCCGCGCCGGGCGCGAGCGGCTCATCCGGACGGCCGAGGTAGGATGGGTAGCGAGCCGTGAGCTCGAGGCCGGCGACGAATGCCGGCAGCGCTACCGTGACTACGACGTCGGCGCTGCGCCGGCCGCCGCTCGACGCGCGCAGGTACAGGTCCGCCTGGAGCGGCCCCAGCCGTCGTAGCGCGCGCCCCAGCGAGTCGAGCGTCACCGGCGCGGGCCGCCACGGCTCTCCCGGCCCGCGCGTCCAAAGCGTGGCGCGGCTCGCCGCGCGGACGTCGATCGTCACCGTCACACTGTCGCCCCGCCGGACCGTGCGCCGGTCGACCGTGAGCCGCACGGGTGTGCGCGTGTCGGCGAGGGTGCGGAGCGGATGCCAGAACGCGGCGGCCCGACCGGCGCCCGGGGCCGCGGCGACGAACAGCAGCGCGCCCAGCGCCGCCGCGCTCGCGGCCGCGAACAGCGAGCTACGGGTGCCGCGGGCGAGCAGGCGACCCACCGCGAGCGCCGCTCCATCGACCACCGCGACCGCCCTCCGGTCCGCCAGCGTCCACAGCTCGGCGCTCGCGCCCTGGGGCGTCGTAGGGGCGACGAGCCCCACGATGCTTCCCGGCCGGCCTCCCGTCGCCGCTTCGACCAGTCGGCCCACGGCCGGTGCCGCCGCGTGGCGCCTCGCCCGAAACGCCAGCCGCGCGGCCACCACGGTAACACCTCCGATCAGCAGCCACGCACCCAGCACGGCCGCGACGCTCGGGGCCAGCGCCAGGCCCGCTCCCGCGATCGCCAACGCGGCCCCGGCGCTCGCCAGCAGCACGGCCCCGGCGCGGCCGAGCGCATGCGGGCGTCCCAGACGCCGCAGCCGGGCCGCCGTGCCCGTCACGGGAGCGCGCTCACGGCGTAGGTGAACAGGTTGACGCCCATGCGTAGTGCCGCCTCGTGGAGCTCGGGGGGATCGTGGTGGACTTCGGGATCCTCCCACCCGTCGCCCAGGTCCGACTGGTAGGAATAGTATACGACCAGGCGGTCGCCCAAAAAGATCCCGAACCCCTGGGCCGGTAGCCCGTCGTGCTCGTGGATCTTGGGGATCCCCCTCGGAAAGTCGTACACGACATGGTAGACCGGATGGCTCAACGGCACTTCAACGAGGGGGTGATCCGGGAACACGCGTGCGATCTCACGCCGGAACGACTTGTCCATGCCGTAGTCGTCGTCGGCGTGGAGGAATCCCCCCTGCTCCAGATAGCGTCGCAGGGTCTGCGTGTCCTCGTCCGAGAAGTGGACGTTGCCGTGCCCCGTCATATAGAGGTAGGGGACGTCCCACAGCTCCGGGCTCGAGAGGGTGACCACGCGTTCGCGGGCGGCGACGCCGAGTCCGGTGCGCTGCCGAATCGCGGCGAGGAGGTTGGGTAGTTTGGAAGGCCCGGTGTACCAGTCGCCGCCTCCATCATAGTGCAGCCTTCCGATGGTCAGCGGGGCGAAACGCGGAACGCGGACGTCGGAACGCGGAACAGCGCCAACCAATGCTCGTGTGTCTGTTCCGCGCTCCGCGTTCCGCGTTCCGCGTTTGGGCACCCCGTCCGCGACGGGAAGCGACAGCATCCACAGAACGACTGCCAGGGCTCTCACAGTTCGTTCACCAACCGATACGCCGCATTTCTCGTGATCCCCGTCTCCTCCGCGACCTGGTCGGCGACGTCGCGCCTGGTCATCCCCTGGGCGAGCAGGGTGCGGGCACGGGCTTCGAGATCGGGCGGGGGCTCCTCGCGGACGGGCTTGCCGGTTCCCGCCACTACAACCGTGACTTCGCCGCGGGGCGGCGCTGCGGCGTAATAACCCGCGAGCTCGGTGAGTGTCCCGGCGCGCGTCTCCTCGAACACCTTGGTGAGCTCGCGCGCCACCGCCCCGCGCCGCTCTCCGCCGCAGGCCGCCCCCAGGTCTTCGAGCAGCTCCGCCGCGCGCAGCGGCGCCTCGAACAGCACCACCGTCCATTCGCTCCTGGCGACGGTCTCGAGCAGGCGCCGCCGCTCGGCGCCCTTGCGCGGCAGGAAGCCGAGGAACAGGTAGCGGTCGGCGCCAAGCCCGGAGACTGAGAGCGCGGCGGCGACGGCCGTCGGGCCCGGGACGGTCACGACGGGGATGTCGCGCTCGCGCGCCGCGGCGACGAGCGCGGCCCCGGGGTCGCTCACCGCGGGGGTGCCCGCGTCCGTCACGAGCGCCACGTCTTTACCGCTCCCCAACAGGTGCAGGATGCGGCGCAACGCACCCTCGTTCGAGTGGGCGTGGAAGCTCATCAGGTCGGCGTGCGAGCCGACGTGGGCGAGGAGCGGCTTGGTGTGGCGAGTGTCCTCGGCAGCGACCGCCGTGACCCGGCTCAGCGTCGCGGCCGCGCGCGGTGAGAGGTCCTCGAGGTTCCCGAGCGGTGTCGCCACGACGTAGAGGGTGCCGGCCATGTCACCACGACACCTGCCACGGCAGCCGTCCGTAGTAGCCGGCCGATTGCAGCACGTAGCGGTGCTCCCGCGTCGCTTCCCGCAGGATCTTGGGGGCGGTCCCCGGCATCATCACTTCCACGCCTTCGAGCAGCTGCAGCGACCAGTCCGTCAGCGCGCTGGAGAGCTCCTCCGGCTGGACCACGGCGTCGGGCGTCTCGGCCCCGCGCGGCGCCGACAGGAGGGCGATCGCCTTGTGCGCGTCCAGGATCCCGGCGCTCACCTTCTGCGCGCGCCGTCGCGCGTCACCGGGAAATTCCTTGTCCACTTCGTCCACGATGCGCCAGTACAGCTCGCGATACGTGTTGATCAGCGCATTCGGCGCCTGCTGCGGCAGATCGGCGACGTAGGGGAACCCCGCGGCGGTGAGCACGGGCGCCTGCCCATCGGCGCCGGCATGGAACTGCGATTCGAGGAACTTCGGAATGCCCATCGTCTCCGGCTTGTCGCAGAAGTACCCGCTCGCATAGCGCCCCGCGTCGAACCGCACGTAGGACACACGCGCGTTCGATGTGAGCTCCAAAATGCCGCTGGCCTTGTCGCGGGCGAACGCCGCGAAGAACGCGCCCGGCTCCGACGCATCGACGTTCCGCATCTCGACCGGCGCGGCGCACGACTGATACATCCAGGCGAGCTGCTCCAGCGGCGCGGCGCAATAGGTCAGCTCGCCTCGCTCCACCTCGGCGCGCATCCGCTTCAGCGCCTCGGTGATCGTCACGACCTGCCGGCCGGCGGTGTGGAGCGAGGCGGCGTTCACGGCCTCGCCTTTCCGGAAAAACAGCAGCAGGCACTCCTCCGGCAGGTACGCGGTGATGTAGCCGTCCACGCGGCCGTCCCGGTCGCGCTTGGCGAAGGCGAGCAGGTTGTCGAGATGGATGAAGGCCAGGCGGGTGCGATGAATCAGCCGGGTCACCTGCGGGAACGTGAGGTCCGCCAGGCGAACCGGCGAGTTCATCAGGCGAGCGGTGCTCGCGCGCATGGCCCTCCGGGGAGGATGCTACGACAGATGTTGCTGGATCTTCTGCTCGAACACCGGCTTCGGGTACGCCCCCACCAGCGTATCCACGTGCCGCCCATCCTTGAAGAATAGAATACTCGGAATCGAGCGCACGTTGAAGCGCATCGCCGTTTTCTGGTTGGCGTCCACGTCCACCTTGGTCACCTTCAGCTTGCCGTGATACTCACCGGCGAGCTGGTCGAGGATCGGCGTGACCATATGGCACGGCCCGCACCACGTCGCCCAAAAGTCGACGATGGCGAGCCCCTTGTGCTGCTCGACCTCCAGCCCGAACGTCGCGTCCGTGACCGCCACAAGATGTTCCGCTGCCATGACCTCTCCACTCCCTCTGGTGCAATCGTTATGTTCACGGGCAACATGACCGCGCCGCGCGTCCGTGTCTCCCACGTCGGCATCGCCGTGCCGTCCATCGCCGCCGCCCTGCCCTTCTACCGGGACGTGCTCGGGCTCGAGCCGGGACACCCGGAAACGGCCGACGGCGCCACGATCGTCGGCCTGGCGCTGGGCGACGTCCACGTCGAGCTCCTGGAGCCGCGCGACCCCGACGGCCCGGTGGCAAAGTTCCTGGCCAAGCGGGGTCCGGGCATTCATCACATGTGCTACCGTGTGCCGGACCTCGACCGCGCGCTCGAACGCTGTCGCGCCGCGGGGTATCGTCTCGTCGACGACGTCCCGCGGCGCGGCGCCGGCGGCCGGCGCATCGCCTTCGTGCACCCGAAAGCGACGGCGGGCATCTTGCTCGAGCTCACTGAATAACTGAACACTCGAGCGGCTCGCCCGGTTCCACCGGCGTCAGCGCTTGCACGGCTCGGCGGGGTTGCCGACTGCCGCGAGGTCCGTGCCGACGACCAGCCAGCGGCCGTCTTTCGCATGCGCGAGCTCGATTGGAATCACCACGCTGCACGAGGTCGCCCGTTGCAGCTCGACGCGGAACATCCGCCGCTCGTCCTTGGTCGGCACGGGGAGCGGGCCTTCGATCACGCGATAGCCGACGTGGTTCAGGTAGATCTGGAGCACCGTGAGCCGCTGCCTCAGCTCCTCGCTCTTCATCCAGCCGGAGGCGGGACCGCGCTCCGTACCCCACAGGGCCTTCATATGGTCGAGGTCGTTCGCCTTCACGGCGGACATGAACTGGGCCAGGGATTCCGGCAGCGACTGCGGTGCGGGCGCCTGCGATCCGCCCCTTCCCCCGCACGCGAGGGCGCCCAGCGCGACGAGTACGAGCAGTCGTGGCCTCACGAATACGCCCTCGAGTGGGGTCGGAGTGACCCGAAGGTAAGGCGGCATGCGGCTCTACGTCAACATTGATCATGTGGCGACGTTGCGCGAGGCGCGCAAGACCGACGAGCCCGACCCGGTGCAGGCCGCGGCGGCCGCGGAGCGCGCCGGCGCCGACGGCATCACCGTGCACCTGCGCGAAGATCGCCGCCACATTCACGACGCCGACGTGCGCGCGCTCGCGGCGTCGGTGCGCACCGTGCTTAACCTCGAGCTCGGCGCGGCGCCCGCGATCGTGCGCATCGCCTCCCGCGTCACGCCGTTCCAGGCGACGCTCGTCCCCGAGCGGCGTCAGGAGATCACGACCGAAGGCGGTCTCGCCCTGCATGGCCCCAACCGTAGGGTCGGGGCGGCCGTGCGGCACCTGACGAACGCCGGCATCCGCGTGAGCCTGTTCATCGACCCCGACCGCGCCACCATCGACCGTGCCGCGGAGCTCCGCATCCCCGCCATCGAGCTGCACACCGGCCGCTACGCCCGCACCTGGCGCAAGAACGACGCCGCGCTGCGGGCGCTGGCGCGCGCGGCCGCCCACGCCCGCGCCCGCGGCCTCGCGGTCCACGCCGGACACGGCCTGACCTACGAGAACGTCCAGCCCGTCGCCGCCATCCCCGACATCGAAGAGCTCAACATCGGGCACTCGATCGTCAGCAACGCCGTCTTCTGGGGAATGGAAGAGGCGGTACGCCGCATGCGACAGTTGGTCGACGACGCCCGAAAAGCTTAGCTTGGTAGCGCGATGACTGGACCTCCCAAACCCCTCGGCATGTCCGATTTCTTCGCCCTCGAGGCGGGGGAGTATCTCGAGCGCCTCGACGCGCTGCTCGCCACGGGCGACAGCCCCAGCGCCGACGAGCTGGTGCGACTGGCCCGCGCGCTGCGCGGCAGCGCGCTGATGGCCAACCAGCACGCCATCGCGCGCACGGCGGCCGCGCTCGAAGCCGTGGCGCGGGCGGTGCGAGAGGGCCGGCGGGCCTGGGATCCGCAGACCAAGCAGCTGGCCCTCCGCGGCGTGGACGACCTGAAGATCTTCGTGCGCCGGGCACCCGCCTGGAGCGACGCCGACACCGCCAAGGCGGAGGCGCTCTCCCAGGAGCTCGAGCAGCTCGCCGGGCGGCCCTCGGCGCAGGTGCGGGCCGCGGAAGCGCTGGGACTCGACGCAGGCGCGCGGGCGTTCGTGGCCCGGGAAGGGGCGGCGATCGCGAGCGCCCTGGACCGGGCCGCCCAAGCACTGCGCGCCAACCCGCTGGCGCACGACCCGCTCCAGCACGTCCTGCGGGCGCTGCAGCCGCTGCGCGGTCTCGCCGCCGTGAACGACCTGCCCCCGCTCCCCGACCTGCTCGAGGGCATCGAGCGCGCGATCGCCGAACTGTCCCGCGCCGGCATCGACCCGCCCGCCAACGTGGGCGAGCTGTTCCAGGCAGGGGCCACGGCGATCGCCCGCGCGGCACGCGAGGTGGCCGAGCGCGGTCGCCCCGACGCCGAGGGGCCGGACTTCAGCCAGTTCGCCGCCCAGCTCGTCCGCTTCCTGGAGAGCGAGCCCGACGTGGTGTCGATCGGCACGCTCTACTACAGCGACTCGGGCCCGCACATCGTGTCCCGCGGCATTCCCGCCCCCCGCCCTTCGACCCTGGGCCGGCTGGAGCTCGTGAGCCACGGCGACCACCTGCGCCAAGCGGCCGACTCGCTCGAGCGAGCGCCGTCCGCCACACAGCGCGAGCTGCGCGCCCACACGCTCGGCACCACGTTCCGCGCGCTCGCGAACGCCGGGGGCGGAGTGCTCGCCGACCGGGTGGCGCAATTCGCGATCGCCGCCCGCGAGGCCGTCGCGTCCGGCGTCGCGGTCACGAGTCCGGCCGCCGTCGCCGCCGAGCTGCGCCGGGCCGGCGAAGTGCTGGCGCGCTCGAGCGGCGGGGACGAAGAGGCGCTCGCGGCCGAGCTCGATGCCGTGACGGCCGCGATCCGCGCCGTGAAGCCCGGGGCGCCCGCTCCGGCGCTGGTCACGCGTCCCGTCCCTCCGTCCCCTCCGTCCCCTCCCCCTCCGCTGCCCCGGCCAGCGGCGCCGCGCGCCGACCAGCCGGTGCCCGAGACGGCCGACCTGGTCGGCTCGTGGACTGCATATCAGCGGCTGACAAGTGGCGGGATCGGGGCTGCGTCACTGGACGAGCTGCTCGCGGGCGGTCAGCGGACGGCCGCGCCGCCCCCTCACGCCGAGCCGGCAGTCGTCGACGTCCGCAACCTGCTGTACCGCGGCGACCGCGCGCTGGCGCGCGCCCAGGAGCTGCGTGCCGCGGCGAAGCAGGCGACCGGCGACTCACTGCGCACCCTCGTCGAAGAAGTCTGCGACCTCGTTGCCCTCGCCCTCGAGCCCAACCCCGGTTCCACTAGCTCCTAACCGCGCTTCCGCCTCGCGGTGGGCGTGGGTCGTGGGGCTCGGGGTGACAGTCGGGCTCCTGGCCTGGGCGCTGCACGGCGTCAGTGCCCGCGACCTGGTGGAAGGCGTGCGGCGGGCGAATCGCGGGCTCATCCTGGCCACCGTCGCGCTTGCGACCCTCACGTTCCCGATCCGCACCGTCCGCTGGCGGTTCATCCTCCGCGACGTGGGGGGCGGTGCCTACCCCCTGCGCCCCCTGTGGCACGCGACCGCGATCGGGTTCATGGCGAACAATCTCCTCCCCGTGCGCGCCGGCGAGTTCGCCCGGGCGTACGCGGCCTCGCGGCAGCTCCCGGTCCGTTTCTCCACGGCCCTCGCATCGGTGGGCGTCGAGCGGATGTTCGACGGGTTGATGCTCGTGAGCCTGATGGCCGTCGCGCTCGCCTCGTCCGCCTTCCCCCGCCAGGCCGACATCGGCCGGACGTCCGCGTCCGCGATCACGACCACGGCCGCCGCCTTCTTCGGAATCGTGCTGCTGGTGGCGGTGCTGGTGGTGCATCGGCCCGCGCCCTGGCTCGGGCTGCTCGGTCGCGCGACGCACGCCGTGTTGCCGGCGCACTTCGCGGACCGGCTCTCCCACATCGCCGACGGGCTGGTCGCGGGACTCGAGGTGCTCAAGAGCCCGGGCCGGTTGCTCGCGGTCGTCCTCTGGTCGGTGGTGCTGTGGCTGGTGAACGCCGCGGCGTTCGCCGTGTGCTTTCGCGCGTTCGGACTCCCCGTGCCCCCCGTGGGCGCGTTCCTGCTGCAGGGGATCATCGGCTTCGGCGTAGCGCTGCCGAGCTCGCCGGGCTTCGTGGGCGTGTTCGAGGCCGCGACGCGGGCGACGCTGGGGCTGTACGGTATAGACGCGACGCGCGCCGTGAGCTACGCGCTGGCCTATCACGTGAGCACCTTCCTGCCGATCACGCTGCTCGGGCTGTACTCGCTGTCGCAACTGCGGTTGCGTCTCGCGGAGCTGCGCAGGGCGAGCGCGACGGACGGCTGAGCCGTGGCATCCCCCCCGGACCGCGTGCGCACGTCGGCGCACGCGAAGCTCAACCTCTTTCTCCGCATCCTCGCGCGGGAGTCGGGCGGCTATCACCAGATCGAGACGGCGTTCGCGCTGCTCGAGCTCGCCGACGAGCTGACTGTGTCGCGGACCCCGGGCGGCGTTGCGCTCACCGTACACGGGCCCGACTTGGGTCCGGCCGACGACAACCTCGCGGTTCGGGCGGCGCGCGCCGTGCTCGACGCGACCGGTCGCAAGTTCGGCGTGGCGATCGAGCTCACCAAGCGGATCCCCGTCCGGGCGGGCCTGGGCGGCGGCTCGAGCGACGCCGCCGCGTCGCTGCACGCGGTGAACGCCCTCGCGGGCGACGCCGTGCCGCGCGCCGAGCTGCTCAACTTTGCGGCGCGCCTCGGCGCCGACGTGGCGTTCTTCGCGAGCGGCGCGCCGGCGGCCGTGGCGTGGGGTCGCGGCGAGCGGCTGTTCCGGCTGACGCCGCCGCCCGCCGCGCCGGTCCTGCTCGCCGTCCCGACGATGGGCGTCGCCACGCCCGATGCCTACCGCTGGTGGGACCAGCTCCACCCCGAGCCGCCGTCGCACGGGCCGGTCGTCCTCGCCGAGGACGCGTTCGCGACCTGGGGCAGCGTGGGGCGGCTGGGGGGGAACGACTTCGAGATTCCCGTCTTCGGCAAATACGCCCCGCTGCGGGCCCTGTACGAGCGGCTCGCCGCCACGCATCCCTATTGGGTGCGGTTGTGCGGCTCGGGCAGCGCCGTCGCCGCCGTGTACTCGAGCGAGCGGCTGCGCGACGATGCGAGGATGCTCCTGGGCGAGAAGCAACAGCAGCTCATCGGCACCACCACCCGGGCCGTGCCGGCGACCGGGCCGGGGCCCCTTCCGTAGCCGGCGGCGGGGCCGCTTTTTTCAGGGGCGAGGGGGGGCCCGAATGCCGGAGCAACTCGTGGGAACGGTGGTGCATTATTTCAAAGGGCCGAGCGTCGCCGTGGTACGCGTGACCGAGGGTGCGCTGGCGGTGGGCGACCGCATCCGTTTCCACGGACACACCACGGATTTCACGGAGCAGATCGTCTCGATGGAAGTGAACCACCAGAAGGTGCCGCAGGCGAACGTCGGCGACGAGGTCGCGATCCAGGTGACCGAGCGCACACGGCAGCACGATCAGGTCTTCAAGGTGACCCCATGAACGACGAGGCGTTCAATCTTTCCGTCCGCAAGTTCCTGAAGCATTTCGGCGTCGACGCGCAACGCGAGATCGAAAAGAGCGTCGACGCGGCCGTGCGCTCGGGCAAGCTCAAGGGTACGGAGACCCTGAAGGCGCGTGCCCGGCTCGAGATCCAGGGCCTGCCCGTGAATCTGGTGATCGAGCACGACATCACGCTGGCGTAGCCTGCACATGCGCACGGCAACGCTCGCGACGCTGGCCCTCGCATCGGCGTGCGGGTCCTCGTCTCCCGAGGTCGCACCGCCGCCGGCACCGGCGCCGGCGCCCGCCGCGGCCAGCGCCCTGCGCGCGCCGATCGTCGCCACCGAGCAGTACTACGACATCGATGGATCGAGCACCGGCGCGCTGCGTGATCAGATCAACCGGCTGGGCCCCAAAGACGAGAGCGGCAAGTCGCGGGACGCGTTGACCGTGTGGAGCATCGAGTGGGGCTACGGTACCGCGTCGCGTCCCGACGGCTGCGTCCTGCGCGACCTGAAGGTCACGCTCAACGTGACCGTCACGCTGCCCCGCTGGAAGCCGCCCGCCTCCGCATCGGCCGACCTCCTGAAGTCATGGCAGGCCTACCTCAAGGCCGTCCGGCTCCATGAAGCCGGACACCGCACGATCGCCGAGCGCAACGCCCGCGAGGTGATGGCCGCGCTCACGCCGTTGCGGGGGGCGAATTGCGACCTACTCTCGGATGAGGCGTCGCGCACGGCGGAGCGGCTCGTGGCGGATGGCCGCGCGCGGAACCGCGCCTACGACGTGGAGACCAAGCACGGGCAGACGCAGGGGGTGGTGCTGCAGCCTTAGCGTGCGACGGAGAGCCCCAGCGAGAGCACCAGGTCGTGTTGCAGCCGCGAATGATAGTTCCCCGCCACGACACCGAGGGAGTAGTCCGGCGGGGTCGTGAACGCCGTTCCCGAGAACGAGTAGACGTGCTCGTCCAGCTCCGCGCGGAGCGCGAGGGCGGGCGCGACCTGCAAACGACCCACTGCCCCGAACACGGGCCCCCAACCGGTGTTGCCGGCGACGTGGGAGTACGCCTCCCCACCGTGGGCGACCACCGCGAGTCCGGCGGCCGCGTACACCGACGCTCGGTCCGTATGCGGCGAGAGTCTGATCAGGACCCGAGCGCTACCGGTCGTGATACGCGCCGTGCCGGTCGTGTCGATCGGCGTACGCCCGACCATCACCCCGGACGGGATTTCGGCCAGCAGCCCGTGTCGGGTCACCCGGCTCCGCGAGTAGCCAACGGAGAAATCGAGCGCGACGCGGTCGTTTCTCCAGGCCGTAAGCCGCGCCCCCACGACCGGGGCGATGCCCTGCGCCAACACCTCGCCACATGGGCCGCCGGGACAGTTCGCGGAGATGTCGACGACGTGAGCGGCGGGTATGTAAAGGCCGGCAAAGGGCGAGAGCTCGAGTCTCCCCTGCCCCGCGCACGGCGCTACCACGAGCGCCCCAAGGACGCACCCCAGGCCGGGACGGACCATCCTACCCACGATACCCGGGGGTACGCGCCGCACGTCACTTCTCGGTTGTCTCGGTTGCGCCGAGCCACCACCACGCGCAGCTTCGGTGACAGGGAGCGCTTGTTACGGTAACGGCATTTGCCCGGTACGGGGGCGTCGATGAAGCACCTTGCGGGTCCGATGGTCGGCATCGCCGTGATCGCGGCGTGCTCGCAACACAATGGGACGACGAATACGACCAAGGCCGGACCGACTCAGGTCTTTCTCATCGACGCCCCGTTCCCGTACGACCAGGTGGCGCGAGTCGATGTCTACATCGTGCGCGTCGCCGCCGGGACCAACCCCGACACCGTGGGCACCGGGCCCGGCGTCATCGCGGCCCCGCACCGGGCGTACAACCTGCTCGACCTCGCAAACGGGGCGGCTGCGAAGTTAGGTGAGGGCATCCTGCTCTCAGGTCAGTACGTGCAGTTTCTCGTCACGATCGACGCCGACTCGTCGAGCATCACACTGAAGGACGGCACCGTACTCACCAACAAGACCTCACCGGGCATCGATTGGGGTGGATACCCAAGCCGATTCAGTTTCGGCCTTTTTACGGATCCTCCTATCCAGATCGCCGACACAGGTGCGGTGGTCGTCATCGACTTTGACCTCGGCCGCAGCTTCTCTGCGCGTGACCCCACCAACCCGGCGGCGGGCTTCAACTACGTGGGCTACATGCAGGTGCGCAATAGCGCGGTAACGGGGTCGGTGAGCGGCACGGTGATGGGCCAGAACGATGGTCCGATCGCTGACGCGTCGATCACGCTGCTCGTCGTCAACCCCAACTATCCGAGCGACGAGGCGACCTGGGGCGTGCTGGGAACGGCTCGGTCTGACGCGACCGGCCGATTCCGGCTGCCCTACGCAAGCCCAGGCAGCTACGTGCTTGCCGTGGATGCACCGGCCACCTCGGTCTACGGCAGCCTCCGTGTCCCCGGCGTGTCGGTCCATACCGGGACGGAGACGCAGACCGGGACGTCGATCGTTCCGCACAAGTGAGGGCGCCCTCCGAGGCTCCCGCGCCCGTCCCTGCCCCACTAAGTTCAAGCGCGACATGGCCGCTGGCCCCTCGTCCAACGGCAGGACACCAGACTTTGGATCTGGGAATGGTGGTTCGAATCCACCGGGGCCAATCCCCTTCACGTGCAAGGCCGATGACTCCTCACCCGACGCTCAGGGCCATCTTCACGCTCGTCTCGTGCTGTCTCCTGACGGAATCCCTCATTGCACAGGGCCTGCCGCGCGCCCGTCCCGAGGAGGTGGGGCTCTCGGCCGCCGCACTCGAGCGCATCGCGCCAACGCTTCAATCGTATGTCGACTCCGGCAAATTCCCCGGCTTCCTCGCCGTAGTCGCTCGGCACGGCAAACTGGCGTACCTCGCGTCCGTCGGCTGGATGGATGTGGAACACCGGCGCGCCATGACACCGGACGCGGTGTTTCGCATCTATTCCCTGACCAAGCCGATCGCCAGCACGGCCGCCATGCAGTTGTACGAGCGTGGGAAGCTGCGCCTCGACGACCCGGTCTCGAAGTACATTCCCGCTTTCGCGGGGGTAAAGGTCTACGCCGGCGGCGCCGCCGCGACCCCCGTCCTGCACGATCCCGAGCGACCCGTGACCGTGGCCGACCTGTTGACGCACACGTCGGGCCTCACCTACGGCTTTATCGGCGACACCCCCGCCGACTCGATCTATCGTCGCGCGGGCCTCAACAACCCCAACTGGACTCTCGCCCAGCTGTCCGACAGCCTGGCGCACCTCCCGCTGGCGTTCTCACCAGGGTCACGGTGGAACTACAGCTATTCCATCGATGTCCTCGCCCGGGTCGTGGAAGTCGCGTCGGGCATGACGTTCGATCGCTACCTCGATAGCGCGCTGTTCCGGCCGCTTGGCATGTCGATGACGGCGTTCCACGTCACGCCAGAGATGGAAGGTCGTCTCACGACTCTGTACCGCGGGGCCGATGGAAAATTGCAGGCGAGTACACCCTTGATCGGACCTGAGTATACCGCGGAGGGCAGGATGCTCTCCGGCGGAGGCGGGTTGTTATCGACCGTGAGCGACTACCTCCGCTTTGCCCAGATGCTGTTGAACGGCGGGGAGCTGAACGGCCACCGGGTTCTCAAGCGCGAGACCGTGGCCCTGATGATGCGCGACCACCTGCCGCCCGGGCTCACGCCGATCCCCCCGGTCACCCCCGACTGGCCTCCTGGGAGAAACGGCTTCGGGTACGGAGGTGCCGTGCGGGTGGATTCGGACACCACGCCCCCCGGATCACCGGGTACGCTCCGCTGGGCGGGAGCCGCGTCGACTTTTTTCTGGATCGATCCCCGGGCCGATCTGGTCGCGATGGTCTGGACGCAGTATCTCCCGCCCGCGTGGTCCCTGGACCCCCAGTTCCAGCGCCTGGTGTACGGCAGTGTGAAAGGCAGATGAGGGCCACGATCGTCGCGGTCGCGCTCGGCCTGCTGCCCAACGCCACCACCCTCGCCGCCCAGAACACTCCGCTCGGCGCGTTTCACGGCAACATCGCGGCCATTCACTCACGCAACCGCGCCGCCTATCTCTCGCATTACCTCCACACTCCCGCGCTCGCACGCGTCGGCCCCGACGGGCTGCGCCAGGGGTACGATTCGTTCGCCGCCGGCGTCGGTGCAACATGGCCCGACACGCTCGTCGCCACCAGTTTCCGCATCGTCCCCGTGACGCCCGACGTCGCCTACGGCGTGTACCGCTACCGCGTGGTGGACTCGGGCGGCAGCGTCCGGGGCGTGAGCGAGCGCGTGTTCGTCCGCACCCCCGAGGGGTGGAAGATCGCGGTCACCACCGCGTTCGCGACGCCGGACGCGACGCCGCCACCGCTGGCGATCGTGGGCGCCACGCTCGTGGACGGCAGCGGCGCTGCTCCCGTGCGCGACGCGGTTGTCGTGACGCGGAACGGCCGGATTGCGTGCGCGGGGGCCCGTTCCAGCTGCCCCGTTCCGGCTGACGCCGACACGGTGCGCGCCGGCGGCAAGTGGATCGTCCCGGGCCTGATCGACACTCATGTCCACTTCTCCCAGACCGGCTGGGTGGACGGCCGACCGGACGCCCTCGACCTGCGCGCTCGCTACCCCTACGAGGCCGTGGAAGCCGACCTGCACGCGCGGCCCGAGCGATTCTTTCGCTCCTACCTGTGCAGCGGCGTCACCTCGGTGTTCGACGTGGGCGGCTACCCATGGACGCTCGACCTGCAGGCGCGGACCGCCCGGTCCACGACCGCGCCGCGCGTCGTGGCCGCCGGGCCCCTCCTGTCGACGGTCGATCCCTGGCTCAACCTGCCCGATCAACGCCAGTTCATTTATATGGCGGACGAGGCCACGGTGCGTCGGACCGTGCGCGCCCACAAGGCGTGGGGTGCCGCGGCGATCAAACTGTGGTACATCATGCCGCCCCAGCCCCCGGACACCGCCCGCATCTCGACGCTGGTGCATGCCGTGGGCGACGAAGCCCGCAAGGTCGGGCTGCCGCTGATCGTCCACGCCACCGGTCTGTGGGAGGCGAAGGATGCGCTGCGCGCGGGGGCGCGCATCCTGGTGCACTCGGTGTGGTCCGCGCCAGTGGACGACGAGTTTCTCGCGCTGGCCCGCGGCGCAGGCGCGACCTACGTCCCCACGCTCAGCGTGCTGGACGGTTATGGCCAGGTGGCGGCGCGGCATTTCGTGCCCGACCGCCGGGCGTTGGCGTGCGTCGATCGCGCCACGCGCGCCAAGGCATTCGCCACCGATACCGTGGCCCTCGCCCGGCGACCGCCCGAGTCCCTTTCGCAGGCGGCCCGCCGGATCGCCCGGTCGCTCCTTCCGGGCCTCCCGCGCAATCGGCGCCGCGACCAGGCCGCGGCGAATCTGAAGCGGGTGTTCGACGCCGGCATCCCCGTCGCCCTCGGCACCGACGCCGGAAACCCGCTCACACTGCACGGCGCGTCGGTCTTCAAGGAGCTCGAGGCGATGCAGGCGTCCGGCCTCGCACCGCGCGACGTGCTCGTCGCCGCGACGCGGAACGCTGCGCGAGTCCTCGGCCTCGACAGCACCGGCACAGTCACTACCGGCGCCGTGGCGGACCTGCTCGTCCTGGACGCCGACCCGCTCACCGACATTCGCCTTCTCCGCGACATCGCCCTCGTCGTGCACCGGGGCGAGCCGTACACGCGGCACGAGCTCGAGTACTAGGAGAGAAAACGCGAAACGGCGCCCGTGCGCATATTCTCGCACGGGCGCCGTTTTCTTGCGACGCGCTACGCTTGCAGCTTCTGCAACGCCGCTTGCGCCGCCTTCTTGGCGACTTCCACCTTGCCCGACTTGCCCTGCTTCACAGCCTGCTTGAGGTTCCTGATAGCCGCCTCGAGCTTCGGGCTGGGACGCTCCTTCTCGGCCGCCTCGGCGTGGCTCAACGCCTCCCGGGCGTGTTCCACCACCAGGTCCTTCTGTCCCGAGTTGCCGGCGTCGATCGCCGCCTGCGTCTGCTTCACGGCTTCCGTGAGGTGATCCCCTTGCATCTCCTGCGCGCCCGATTCCATGGGCCGCCCCGGCTCTTGGGCAGAGACCACCCGACCGGCGACGAGCGCGACGGCGGTGGCGGCGGCCAGAGCGGCCGCCTGTACCTTCCGATTCATACTGCCTCCCTTGCTTTCATGGTGAGCTCGGCACCCGTCACAGAGCGGTGCCCCGACGTTGGTACAGGCAGGGGATGCGGAAGGGTTCCACCGCAGCCGCAGTTCGGGGTGGCATCGGGTGCTGCACCGACGCAACTTTGAGGCACACCGCTCGTCAACGTTCCTTCTTGCAAACGAGGTCTTGCCCCGCATGCACACGATCGCCCGCGCGCTCGTTGTGTCCGCCGTCGGCGCGCTGCTGGTCGCCGCCGCTCCCTCCCCCACCGCCGACCTGCGCGGCTACTCGACCGACGCGGCGAAAGTCGAGCGAGACTGGGAGATGAAGTTCCGCGCTATCCCCGCACCCGACTCCTTGCGCGAGTACATGCGCCGCCTTTCCGCGCGGCCCCACCATGTCGGCTCTGCGTACGACAAAGACAACGCCGCGTGGATCCTCGCCAAGTTCAAAGGCTTCGGGCTCGACGCGCGGATCGAGACGTTCGACGTGCTGTTCCCAACGCCCAAAGAGCGCGTCGTGGAGCTGGTAGCGCCTACGAAGTTCGTCGCCAAACTCCAGGAGCCCCCGGTCCCGGGCGACGCGACGTCCGGTCAGCAGGCCGAGCAGCTGCCGACCTACAACGCCTATTCGATCGACGGCGACGTCACGGCGCCGCTCGTGTACGTGAACTACGGCGTGCCCGCGGATTACGAGCGGCTCGAGCGCATAGGCGTCTCGGTGAAAGGGGCCATCGTGATCGCGCGCTATTTCGGGTCGTGGCGCGGCATCAAACCCAAAGTGGCGGCCGAGCACGGTGCGGTGGGGTGCATCATCTACTCCGATCCCCGGGACGACGGCTACGCCCAGGGCGAGGTATACCCGCAGGGTCCCTGGCGCCCCAAAGACGGCGTGCAGCGCGGCAGCGTGATGGATATGCCGCTCTATCCCGGCGACCCGCTCACCCCCGGGATCGGGGCGACCAAAGACGCCAAGCGCCTGCCGGTGAGCGAGGCTCCCACGATCACCAAGATTCCCGTGCTGCCGATTTCCTACGGCGACGCGCAGCCCTTGCTGGCGGCGCTGCGCGGTCGCGTGGCGCCGGCCGAGTGGCGCGGGGCCCTCGGGATCACCTACCGCGTCGGCCCCGGGCCCGCCCGGGTGCATCTGCGCGTCAAATCTGACTGGGGCCTGAAAACGCTGTACGACGTGATCGCCCGCATCCCGGGCGCGGTCGCGCCGGACGAGTGGGTGGTCCGCGGCAACCATCACGACGCCTGGGTGAACGGCGCCGAAGACCCGATCTCGGGACTCGTGCCGCTGCTCGAAGAGGCGCGCGCCTACGGGCAGCTGCTCAAGCAGGGCTGGAAGCCGCGCCGGACCATCATCTACGCGGCCTGGGACGGCGAGGAGCCGGCGCTGCTCGGCTCCACCGAATGGGTCGAGGCCCATGCCGACGAGCTGGCCGCCAAGGCGGTGGCGTATCTCAACAGCGACACCAACAATCGCGGGTACTTGAACGTGGGCGGGTCGCACTCGCTCGAGAATTTCATCAACGACGTGGCGCGCGACATCGAAGATCCGGAGACGAAGCTCACCGTCTGGAAGCGGGCCCAGCTCCGCGCGATCGCCGACGCCACGTCCGCTGATGCCCGTCAGGAGGCGCGTCAGCGGGCCGACGTGCGCATCGACGCCCTCGGGTCCGGGTCGGACTTCACGCCGTTCCTGCAGCATGTCGGCGTCGCCACCCTGAACCTCGGCTTTGGCGGGGAAGGCGGCGGCGGTATCTACCATTCGATCTACGACGACTTCAAGTGGTTCACGACCTTCGACGACACCTCGTTCGTGTACGGGCGCGCCCTGGCGCAGACGGTGGGCACCGCGGTGATGCGCCTCGCCGACGCCGAGATCCTGCCCTACCAGTTCACCGGGCTGGCCGAGACCGTGACCAAGTACGCCAAGGAGGTCGAGAAGCTCGCGAAAGACAAACAGGACGAGATCCGGGAGCGGAACCGCGAGCTCGACGAGGGCCTGTTCACGGCCACCGCCGACCCACGCGAGCCCGACGTGCCCCCGGCGCGCGAAGAGCTGCCGCCATTCTTGAACTTCGCGCCGCTCGACAACGCGACCGACGCGCTCACCCGCGCGGCGGAGCGCTATGAGAAGGCACTGGGGCGCGCCCAGGCCGGGGGCGGCTCGACCCTGGCCAAGCCGGACGCGCAAACCGTGAACGCCGCCTTGCTGCGGTCGGAGCGCGCCCTGACGAGCGCGGCAGGCCTGCCGCGCCGGCCCTGGTACCGCCACGAGGTCTATGCGCCCGGCTTCTACACGGGCTACGGCGTGAAGACGCTTCCCGGCGTCCGCGAGGCGATCGAGCAGAAAAGCTGGGCGGAGGGCGACGCGCAAATCGGGGCGACCGGCAAGGCGCTGCAGGCGATGGCCGACGTGATCAATCGTGCGGCCGAGCAGCTGGAGAAGGTGGCGCCGTGATGTGGCGGACCGGCCTCATTGACGGCACGCCACCCGCGTCGCCACTATCGTAGGCAGGGAGTACAAGGAGAAGCGTATGCATTGCACCAGTCGCGCGGTGGCGCTGACCGCCATGCTGCTGCTGCCCGTGGTCACCCACGCAGCGGTCGATCGACACCCGCAAGGTGCCGCCCAACCCGCCCCGTCTTACACCTACCAGGGCACCGTCCGCGCGTTCACGGCGAAGACAGGGGCACTCGACCTGATCACCGGAGTCGGGATGGCCCTGCGGATCGTGCACGTGACCCTTGCGCCGGCGGCGCACGCCGGGGGCGGAACCGCGGCCCGCCTCGCCGGCCTGGAGTTCAAGGCCGGAGACGTCGTGCGCGTCGAGTGCCACCGCACGGCCACCGGCCTCGTGGCCGACCGCGTCGAAAGGATCGAGGTGCCGAAGCCGTGACCCCACAGCGGGTCGCGGTTGCCTCCCTCCTGTTGCTCGCTGGTTGCGCCAAGGTGGTGAAGCCGGGCGACCCCGTGCCCGGCCTCACCCGGCAGCAGCGCGACCGCTTCGCCCGCGGCAAGACCGTCTTCGACAGCACGTTCACCCCCGCGACCGGACTCGGGCCGCTCTTCAATGCGACCGGGTGCGGCGAGTGCCACGAGGATCCGGTGGCGGGCGGGCGCGGCGACGAAATCGAGCTCCACGCCACCGCCTTCCACGCCCCGACCTGCGACCCGCTGGTCGAAGAAGGTGGACCGGTGGCGCAGCTGCACACCACCCCCGCCCTGAAGCAGGCGCTCGGCATCGACAGCGAGCCGGTCCCGCCGTCGGCGACCGCCCGCGCGCATCGCACCTCGCCCGTCGTGTTCGGCCGCGGCCTGCTCGATCTCGTTCCCGATTCCGAGATCCTGTCCTACGCCGACCCCGACGACCGAAACCATGACGGCATCCGCGGACGTCCGGGACGCTCGCTGGACGGCCGGATCGGCCGGTTCGGCCGCAAGGCCCTGGTCCCCACCCTGCGGGAGTTCAATGCCGGCGCCTTTCCCACGGAAATAGGCGTGACCGATCCGGAGCAGCCGACAGAGGAAAGCATCGGCGGCCAGCCGATTCCACCGGGCGTCGATCCCGTCGCCGATCCCGAGATCACCCAGGACGCGGTCGACCTCGCGGACGACTTCGTGCGCTTCCTGGGCGCGCCGACCGCCGCGAAGCTCGGCAAGGACGGGCGCCGCGGGCGCGACCTGTTCTCGCAGATCGGCTGCGCCTCCTGCCACATCCCCAAGCTCCGCACCGGACCGAGCCCCATCCGGGCGCTGGCGCGCCGCGAATTCCCCGCGTACACCGACCTGCTGCTCCACGACATGGGGCCGGAGCTCGCCGACATCTGCCTCGGCATAGCGACCCCCCAGGACTTCCGCACGGAGCCGCTACTCGATCTGCGCGACGCCAAGACCTTCCTCCATGATGGACAGGCTGCCAGCCTGGAGCAGGCGATCGAGCGGCATGGCGGCGAAGCCGCCGGCGTCCGCGACCGGTTCAAGGCCCTCCCCGCCGCCGACCGGAACGCCGTCGTCGCGTTTCTCAAGGCCCTTTAGAGGGGACTCCGCCGGCGCCGTCGGGGGGACTTGATGAAGGCGGCCCGGTGTGATTAGCATCACTCCGCCCCTACACGCGCTCGCTGCTCTGTATGCCTCTCCTTTCAGTAGAAGGCGTTTCCAAGCGATTCGACGGCGTGACGGCCGTCGACCAGGTCTCATTCGCCGTGGACCGCGGCCAGGTAGTGGGATTCCTGGGCCCCAACGGGGCCGGAAAATCCACGACCATGCGGATGATCACCCAGTACTACGAGCCGGACACGGGTGACATCAAGCTGGACGGTGTCCCGCTCGCCGATGCCGCACGGGAAGCGAAGCGCCGCATCGGCTACCTGGCCGAGAACAATCCGTTGTATGGCGATATGCTGGTGTGCGACTATCTGGGGTTCGTCGCCGACCTGCGGGAGCTCGCCGGTGCCGCACGCCGCCAGGCCCTGGACGAAGCGGTCGCCGGCACGGGGATCGAGAGCGTGTACTACCGGCCGATCGGCGAGCTGTCCAAGGGCTACCGCCAGCGGGTGGGTCTCGCGCAAGCGATCCTCCACCGCCCCGATCTGCTCGTCCTCGACGAGCCTACCGAAGGGCTCGACCCGAACCAGCGCGTCGAGATCCGGCGGCTGATCGGGGCGCTCGGCAAAGACCGCACGGTGATCCTGTCGACGCACGTGCTCCCCGAGGTCCAGCACACCTGCTCGCGGTTGCTGATCATCAGCCGCGGGAAGATCGTCGCCGACGGACCCGTGGACCGGCTGATCCGGCAGGCCGAAGGAGCGGTGGAGATCGCCGTCGAAGCCGCGGGCACCGGCGTCGCCGAGGCGCTGGGCCGGCTGCCCGGCGTGCGCCAGGTGAGTCCGGCGGGCCCGGCCACCGACGGACGCGTGGCACTCACCCTCACCGCCGACCGCTCGACCGATCTGCGGCCCGAGATCTTCGGACTCGCCAAGGCCCAGGGTTGGACGCTGTACGAGCTGCACCAGGCGGCCGGGAGCCTCGAGGACCTGTTCCACCAGCTGACCAGCGAGCCGGAGCGCTGACGTGAGCCCCATCCGCACCATCGCGCGCCGCGAGGTCAAGGCGCTGTTCGACCAGCCGATCGCCTACATCCTGCTCGTCGTGTTCACCGGCGTGAATGCGCTGCTGTTTTTCCGCGAGGTGGAGCTGTACAACGCCGCCTCCTTGCGGCCCATGCTCGACTTCCTGCCGTGGCTGCTCCTGTTCCTGGTGCCGGCCGTCACGATGCGGGCCCTGGCGGAGGACACACGCTCGGGCACGCTCGAAGTCGTGCTGGCGCAGCCGATCACGGAGCTGGAGCTGCTGCTCGGCAAGTACTGCGGTCAGGTGCTGTTTCTCCTCGTCGCCCTGGCGATCACCCTCACCGTGCCGCTCGGCCTCGCGCTCGGAACCGCTCCCGAGCTCGGGCTGGTGGTGGCGCAGTACGTGGGCGCGGCCCTGCTCGTCGCGGGCCTGGCCGCCGTCGGCGTGTGGGCGTCGAGCGCGACTCAGAACCAGATCACGGCGTTCATCGTCGGGGTCTTCGTGATGTTCCTCCTGATCTTCGTGGGACTGGACCAGCTGCTCGTGGGACTGCCGCCCCGCCTCGGCGCGATCGCCGGGGCGCTCGGCGTGCTGTCGCATTTCAGCCAGATCGCCCGCGGTGTCATCGACCTGCGGGACGCCGTGTACTTCGTGACGCTCGCGGCCCTGTTCCTCGTGCTCGCCTATTTCTCGCTGCTCGCCCGCAAGCTCACCGCCCGCGGCGAGGCCCTCAAGCGGCTGCGGCTCGGCACCGTCCTCCTGGCCGTCGCCGTGGTCGTCGTGAACCTGTTCGGGCACAATATCGGCGGCCGGCTCGACCTGACGCCCGGCCGGGCGTTCACGCTCGCGCCGGCCACCCGGCAGCTGCTCCGCACGCTGCCGGACTTCGTCACCATCAAGCTGTTCGTGTCGAGCGCCCTGCCCAAGGAAATCGAGTCCACCCGACGCGACGTGGACGACCTGCTGCGCGACTACCGGACCGCGGGGCGCGGCAAGGTGAAGCTCGTCATCCAGGACCCGGCGGCCGACAGCGCCGCCCGCCAGGAGGCGCGCACCAGCGGCATCCCCCCCGTGCAATTCAACGTCCTGGGACAGGGCGAGCTCCAGGTGAAAGAGGGGTATCTGGGCGTGGCCGTGCGGTACGCCGACGCCGTCAAGACCATCCCCTTCGTCCAGCAGACCAACGATCTCGAGTACCGCTTGACCTCGGACATCCGTGCGCTCACCCATCCGGAGCGACCCACGATCGCCTTCGGCGAAATCACCGACGCCGCCGCGACGCGCGGCCAGCGCAGCTTCGAGACGCTGCGCGAGCAGCTCGGCGCCAACTATACGGTCCGCGCGTTCGCGCTCACGGATTCGGCCGTAGCGCCGCAGGTGAAAGTGATCGCCGTCGCCGGGACCCCGGACTCGCTCAATGCCGCCCAGCTCGCGCGCTTGCGGGCATTTCTCGAACGCGGCGGCAGCCTGCTGGTGATGGCGAGCGGCATGCAGCTCTCCGACCGCGGGCCGTTCGCCATGTCGCGGCGGGTGGGCTGGAACGAGCTGCTCCAGCCGTACGGCGTCTCGATTGCTTCCGACATGGTGTACGACCTCGCGTCGAACACGCAGGTGGGGATCCCGGCGCAGTTCGGCCAGGTGCTCGTCCCGTATCCGTTCTGGCTGCGCGCGCTGGGCACCGGCCGATCACCGGTGAACGCGGACCTGGGATCCGTGATGCTGCCGTGGGCGAGCCAGATCGACACCGGCAAGGCCACGGCGAGCGTGACGCCGCTCCTCGCCACCAGCCGGGCGGGAGGCGCGCAGCAAGCCACCGCCTTCATCGAGCCGGGCAGCCCGTTGAGCCGTGACAGCCTGCACCCGCGTGTCGTCGCGGCGCTCGCGACGCTCCCCCCGGCGACCTCCTCCGCCCCGCCGCGCGGCCGGGTGGTGGTAATCGGCAGCGCCGACTTCGCCAGCGACCGCTATGCCCGCAATTCGCCCACGAACATCGTGTTCGTGCAGAACGCGATCGACTGGCTCGCCCAGGACGACGCCTTGATCGCGATCCGCTCGAAAGACCGCGCCCCACGGCCGCTCGTGTTCGGGAGCAGCGTGACGCGCGGCGCCGCCAAATACGGCAATCTCGTCGGCGTACCGCTGCTCCTGATCGCGGCCGGGATGGCGCGATTGTGGCGCCGGCGCCGGACCACACGGCGTGTGTACCGGCCGCTCGTGACGGCAGGAGCGACGGCGTGAGCGCCAGACAGTTGAAGATGCTCGCCATCGGCCTCGCCACGCTGCTCCTCCTATGGGGCGGGAGCGAGCTCTTTTCGCGTGGCTCGGACACGGTGACCGGAGCGCTCGCCTTCCCACCGCTCACCCCGGCGGACGTCGATTCGATCGTGTTGGTGAAGGCCACCGACTCGGCCGTCCTGGTGAAGCAGTCGGCGACGTCATGGACGGTGAACGGTCACCGCGCCCTGCCGGCGGACGTGACCGACCTGCTCCGCGCGCTCAAGGACTCCGTCGGCGCGGAGCTCGTGGCGCAGGATGCCTCGTCGTTCGCGCGCCTCCAGGTGGACAGCGCCACCGGCCGCCGGTTGCGCGTGTTCCGCGGCGGCAAGCCCGTGGTGGAGCTGATCACCGGCGGGCGCGGCAGCGACTACCAGAGCACTTACGTGCGCCGCCCGGGCGACGCGCACGTCTACCTCTGGCGGGGCACGCTCGCCCGTCTCGCCGAGCGGCGCGCCGACGACTGGCGTGACAAGCGTATCGCCGCCCTCTCGCCCGACAGCATCACCGCGCTCGACGTCGTGCGCGGCAAGGACCGCTACACCCTGAAGCGCGTGACCAAGACGTGGACGTTGAACGGCGGCGCGACCGATTCGGCGGCGGTGCGCCGCTACCTCGAACGTCTCAAATCCATCACGGCCGCGGGGTTCGCGACGTCGCAGGAAGTGGACTCGACCCGGGCGCTCGGTGCCAAGCGCCGCCTCACGGTGCGCGGCGGCCCCGGCGTGCTGCTGTCGCTCGCGTTCGACTCCACTGGAACGGCCTTTCTGGTGCGCCACCTGGGCGGCCGGGGCGGCGAGGGGGGCACCGTGTACCGCATGAACACCTGGGACGTGGACGCCGTGACGCCGGCCAGCCGCTCGCTCAAGAAGTAACCCCTTGGCTTGGCGCAGTTTGCCTTCTATTTTGCAGGGCTCACATGGCGGACCTCTCGCTCTCGCGGAGCCAGTTGTTGCTGCTCGCCGGGACGGCCAACCGGCCGCTCGCCGAGGAGATGGCCAAGCACTTGGGGCAGCCGCTGTGTGCGGTGACGATCCGGCGGTTCGCCGACGGGGAGATTTTCGTCAAGATCGACGAGAACGTGCGCGGCCGGGACGTGTTCATCATCCAGCCGACCAACCCGCCCGCGGAGAACTATCTGGAGCTGTTGTTCCTGATCGACGCGGCGCGCCGGGCCAGCGCGGCGCGGACCACGGCGGTGCTGCCGTATTTCGGCTACGCGCGCCAGGACCGGAAGGATCAGCCGCGCGTGGCGATCAGCGCCAAGCTGATGGCGAACCTGATCACGCACGCCGGGGCAGATCGGGTGCTGGGAATGGACTTCCATTCCCACCAGCTGCAGGGGTTCTTCGATATCCCGGTGGACCACCTGTACGCGGCGCCCGTGTTCGTGAGCTACTTCCGGCTGAAGCAGCTGCACGATCCGGTGGTGGTGGCGCCCGACGTCGGCTCCGCCAAGATGGCCCGTGGGTTCGCGAAACGCCTGAACGCGTCCCTGGCGATCATCGATAAGCGGCGCCCGTCGGCCAACGTGGCCGAAGTGGTCAACGTCGTGGGCGACGTGGCCGACAAGGATTGCCTCATCCCCGACGACATGATCGACACGGCGGGAACGATCACCGAGGCGGCCGGGGCGCTGAAGCGGCTGGGGGCGCGCAAGATCTACGCGTTCGCGACCCACGCGCTCCTGTCGGGTCCCGCGGTGGAGCGGCTGCGCGCGTCGTGTATCGACGAGGTGGTGGTGGCGAACACCATCCGGATCCCCGAGGACCGGTGTTTCGAGAAGCTGAAGGTGCTGTCGATCGCCGGACTGATGGCGAAAGCGATCGGCTATGAGCATTCCAACCAGTCGGTGAGCTCGCTCTTCGACGATTTGCCGCTGACGACGTACGGCTGAGGTCCGATAGATGGCCCAGACAGTTTCCCTCGCGGCGAGCCCCCGGCAGGCGTCCGGCAAGGGCGGCGCGCGACAGATCCGCTTCCGCGGCAGGGTGCCCGCGGTGATCTACGGGCACGGACGCGACACGCAGGCGCTCGAGCTCGAGGCCAAAGCCCTCGAGAAAGCGCTCACTGGCATCGAGCCCGCGAGCACCATCATCGAGCTGGCGGTGGACGGCAAGGCCGCCGTGAAGACGCTGATCCGCGAGATCCAACGGCACCCCCTCCGGCCCGACATCATCCACGTGGATTTCTACGAGATCCACGCCGCGGAGAAGGTCAGGCTCAAGGTCCCCGTGCACCTCGTGGGCAGTCCCGACGGCGTGCGCAACGCCGGCGGCGTGCTCGACCAGGTCACCCGCGAAGTGGAAATCGAGGTGCTGCCCGAGAACATCCCCGATCGCGTGGAGCTCGACGTCACGGCGCTCAAGATCGGCGACTCGCTGCACGTGCGGGAGCTCGCCATTCCTGAGGCGAAGATCCTCACCGAGGCGGACCTCACGATCGCGACGGTGGTGCCGCCGCGCGCCGAGGAAGTGGCGGCGCCGACCCCCGAGGCCGCGACCGAGGTAGCCGAGCCCGAGCTGATCCGGAAGGTGCGCGAGGGAGAAGAGGAAGAGGGCGAGGGTGCCGCCGAGGCCGGCGGGCCGGCCAAGCCCGAGGCCAAGGGGGGTGGCGCCGCCGCACCCGCCAAGGGAGAGAAGACCGACAAGGTCGAGAAGCCCAAGGGCGGCAAAGAGAGCTGAGGGTTGCGCGCCGTCGTCGGCCTCGGCAACCCGGGGCCAGAGTACGCGGCGACGCGGCACAACGCGGGCTTCTGGCTGGCCGATGCGCTCGTCGCGCACTGGGGGTTTCCCCCCTTCCGCCGCGGCGAGCGCGCTCGTGTCACCGAGGGTGAGGTAGCGGGCCTGCCGGTCCGGGTCTTGAAGCCCACGACCTACATGAACCGCAGCGGCGCCGCCCTCGCGTCGCTCCGCGCCGATCCCACCTTCAATCCGGCGAGCGACGTGCTCATCCTCGTGGACGATTTTCAGATCCCCTCCGGCACGTTCCGGCTCCGCGCCGAGGGGTCGTCGGGCGGCCACAACGGCTTGAAGAGCATCGAGGGTGCGCTGCAGTCCCAAGCCTACACGCGCCTGCGGATCGGCGTGGGCCCGCTCCCCGAGGGAGTGAGCGACTGGTCCGAGTACGTGCTCGCGCCCCTCGATCCCGAGCAGGTCGAGCAGCTGGAGGCGCTGCGGCCCGAGCTGATCGCGGCGGTCGAGCAATGGCTACGGCAGTGATAACGCGGAACGCGGAAGTGGGAACGCGGAACAGGCACTTCTGTTCCGCGCTCCGCGTTCCGACTTCCGCGTTCTGATATGCTCCGCCTGGGAATCGTTGGGCTCCCCAACGTCGGCAAGTCCACGCTCTTCAACGCGCTCACCTCCTCCAAGGCCGCGGCGGCGGAGAACTATCCGTTTTGCACCGTCGAGCCCAACGTCGGCGTGGTCGAAGTCCCCGACCCGCGGCTGGAGCGGCTCAACGCGCTGGTGAAGCCGAAGAAGAAGGTCCCCGCGGTGGTCGAGTTCGTGGACATCGCGGGACTCGTCCAGGGCGCCTCGCAGGGCGAGGGGCTGGGCAACCAGTTCCTGTCGCACATCCGCGAGGTGGACGCCGTCGTCCACGTGATCCGCTGTTTCGACGATCCCGACGTGGTGCACGTGATGGGACCGGTGGATCCAGTGCGCGATCACGACGTCATCACGAGCGAGCTCGCCCTAGCCGATCTCGCGGTGGTGGAGCGGCGGCTCGACAAGACCCGCAAGACCGCGCGCGCCGGCGACAAGGAAGCGCAGGCGGAGCTGGTGGTACTCGAGCGCGTGATGGCGGAGCTCAACGCGGGCCGCGGCGCGCGCGAGGCCGGTGAGAGCGAGGCGGCGGTCCGGTTCCTGCGCCAGCTCGGCCTGCTCACGGCGAAGCCGATCCTGTACGCGGCGAACGTCAACGAGCAAGACCTGGCCGCGGGCGGGGGCCGGTGGCTCGACAAGCTCCGCGCCGCCGTTCAGGCGCATCACGAGGAGGCGGAGATCGTGCCGTTCTCCGCCAAGCTCGAGGCGGAGCTGGGCGAGCTGGCGGGAGAGGAGCGGCGCGAATACCTGGCCAGCGCCGGGGCCACAGAGCCGGGGCTCGACCGCCTGATCCACGCCGGCTACCGGCTGCTCGGCCTGCAGACGTTCTTCACGGTGGGCGAGAACGAAGTGCGCGCCTGGACCATGCATCGCGGCGACACCGCGTTCGCGGCCGCCGGAGAGATCCACTCCGACTTCCAGCGCGGGTTCATACGGGCCGAAACCGTGTCCTTTGACGATTTCGTGCGGGCGGGATCGTACAAGACGGCCCGAGAGCAGGGCCTGGTGCGAAGCGAGGGGCGCGACTACGTGGTCAAGGACGGGGACATCCTGCTGTTCCGGTTCAACGTCTAATACCGGCTCCACATCAAGACGGCGCCGCAGTCGTGCCCGCGTCCCGGGCGAGGGGAGTGAGAGGAGCCTACGGCGCCGCTGAACCGGCGGACACGCGGTTGCCCCGCTGGGGCAGCGGCGCAACCGGATGCGCGTCCGCCTCCGCCACCCGCACCTGCTGCTGCGCCATGTCGCGGCTGATCCAGACCACACGGTCACCGCACATGATGGCGTCCACCGGGTAGGGCTGGCGTCCGAACGAGACGGCGTCCGACGTGGCCACCTGTGTGCCCGGGAAGAAGTACCAGCACCGCTCGCCGCTGGGGTGGCTATGGATCACGCCGACCGTACCCATCCAGCCGGCGTCCTCGCACGTCTGCCTCGGTACGACGCGCGTCTCCGTGGACTGCTTCGGATCGACGTCGGCGGGCGCGATCCGGTGCACGATCACCGCGTTGCCGTGCATCTCGCCGATCATGCAGCCCATGAACTCCGTGGGGAACGACCGATACTGCAGGATCAGGTAGCGACGGGCCTGCTCGGAGAGCACGAGCGCCCGCGCGTGCGAAACGCGCACCGACGCGACCGCCGTGAGACGGGCAGGCTCCGGCTGCAGCGCCAGCAGGGTGAGGAACCCCGCCGCCGAGACGGCGGCGCGTGTAGCGCGCGCGAGGAGCCAGAGACCCGCAGTCTGCATTCGTTCCTTCCTGATGCCCGTCCGGCACCCTGATAAGGCAAGAGCGGTGCCATGCGGCCTATCGATAGGATGATCGAGGGCGGCGCCTCGTAGCGTGACGGTCGTCACACCGTGTCCGCCCGGCCCCAAAACCGGGCATTGCGCGAGGGCATGCGTGACCGCCATCACCCGCGCGACGCTCCCTTCCGCACCCTGCGCCGCGGCTCTATCTTTCGGCCCTCTTGAGATCCCCTACTCGACGCGGCACCTGCGTCGGGTCGCCTACGACCAAAGGGAGGTGGCATGGCTCGTCGCTACGAGACCGTCTATATCTTCGATCCCGCGCTGGAAGAGCCCACGATCAGCGAAAAACTGGACCGGTTCCACGCTCTGCTGACCAAAGACGGCCAGGGCACCATCACCAACGTCGCGCAGTGGGGCAAGCGTTCCCTCGCGTTCCCCATCAAGAAGAAGGACGCCGGCTTCTACGTGGTCGCGCAGTACGAGACCGCGGGCGCGCTGCTCCCCGAGTACGAGCGCGCCGTGAAGCTCGACGAAGGCGTCCTGCGGTTCCTGGTGGTCGTGTCCGAAGGGCTGCCGGCCAAGCCCGAGGCCGCGCCCGCAGTCATCGCAGCCGATGTCGTCGACGAGATCGAGGAGGACGAAGCATGAGGCGGCCCGCCAAGACGTGCCCCGTGTGCGAGTCCGGCGTGCGGGTGCTGGACTACAAGGACGACCGTACGCTCGGAAGGTTCCTGACGGAGCGCGGCAAGATTCTCCCGAGCCGGTTGTCGGGCATGTGCGCGCGGCACCAGCGACAGCTCGCGACCGCGATCAAGCGGGCGCGCCAGCTGGCGCTGTTGCCCTACATCAAGGGGTACGCCGGCTGACGCTGAGTCGCTGGCTCAGCCTCGTGGCGCTGTCGTTCGCCGCGCTGCGGGTGGCGGCGCGACCGGGATCGCGGGGAGAGTGGGCGGTGCTGGGCATCGCGGGCGCGGCCGGCGTGGCGCTGCTCCTCGGGCCCGTGACAGGATTGCTCGGCGCGCTCGACCGAGCCTGGATCGTGCTGGTGTCGGTGGCGTTCGCTGCCGCAGCCGCCGCCCGCCCCGCCGGCGCGCGCTTCTGGCCGCTCGCGCTGCGGGCGTGTCTCTACACGGCGGCCGGCGTCGCGGTCCTCGGGCCACTCACCGTGGGACGGTCGGTGTGGCAGGAGGCGCAGTGGGAGGCGACCCGCGATGCCGGCGTAGCGGTGCGGCGCGTGATCGAACTGGCCCCGGGCCTGTACCCGGCCTTCGAGCTCACGGTACGGCTGCTCGCCGGAGGCTGGCCGGTATGGCTCGTGCTCGAGACGCTCGTCGCCCTGGGGCTCGCCTGGCGGGGTCACGCTGGCGTCGGCCCGCACGCCGCTCGCCGAGCCGGCCTGAACCTTTTTCCGAGCCATTGAGGAACACGAAACCATGGAAGTGATCCTGCGAGAAAACGTGCAGCACCTGGGCGCCGCGGGCGACGTGGTGAAGGTGAAGGACGGGTACGCCCGCAACTACCTGCTCCCGAAGGGCCTCGCCTACCCGGCCACCGAGGCCAACAAGAAAAAGATCGCGTACGAGGCGGCGCGGATCGCCCGGCAGCGCGCCGACGAAAAGAGCGCTGCCGAGACCGAGGCCAGCCGCATCGCCGAGGTCCGCCTCAGCTTCGCCGTCAAGGTCGGGGAGGAGGACAAGCTGTACGGCTCGGTCACGGCGGGGGACGTGCAGCGCAAGCTCGAGGAGCTCGGGATCAAAGTGGACAAGCGCAAAGTGGATCTCCCCGAGCCGATCCGCGATCTGGGCGAGTTCCGGGTCGGGATCAAGCTCCATCCCGACGTGCGTCCCGAAATCCAGGTGAGCGTCGTCAAGGAGTAGGGGGCGCGTGTCACGGAACAAACGTGGCGCCGGCGCACTATGACTAACAGGCGAAGCGCGCGCCCGGCGGGGCGTCCTGGCAGCGATGCGCTGACGGCGCTGCAGCTCGTGGCGGCGGCGCTCGCCGACCGGAAAGCGATCGACCCGATGGTGCTCGACCTCCGTGGCTTGACGGCCGCGGCAGATTTCTTCGTGATCGTGTCGGGCACGTCGGACGCGCACGTGCGGGGGATGGCGGAACACTTGATGACCGCGCTCGAGCCGCGCGGCATCGTGCCGCATCACGTGGAAGGACTGGTCCAGGGGCGGTGGGTGCTGCTCGACTACGTGGATTTCGTGGTGCACGTTTTTCATCCGGAATTGCGGGAGTTCTATCAGCTCGAGCGCCTGTGGGGCGATGCCCCGGTGCTCGCGGCGGGCGCACCCGAGGGCGGGGCGAAAGGATGACGGTCATGCGACGCATGGGCTGGATCACGGCGGCGCTCGCGCTGTTCGGCGCGGCGCCGCTCGTGGCGCAGTACTTCGGGCAGAACAAGGTACAGTACCAAGCCTTCGACTTCCGCATCATCCAGACCGAGCACTTCGAAGTCTATTACTATCCGGCCGAGCGGGCGGCGGCGCTCGATGGCGCACGCATCGCCGAGCGCTGGTACGCCCGGCTGTCGCGGGTGCTCCATCATCAGTTCCTGGGCCGCAAGCCGATCATCTTGTACGCTTCGCAGTCGGACTTCCAGCAGACAAACGTCACTGAGGTCTTCGAAGGCCTCGAGGGCAGCACAGATTTCTTCAAGCACCGGATGGTGCTGCCCTTCACCGGCGCGTACGAAGAAGTGGACCACGTGATCGGGCACGAAATGGTGCACCAGTTCCAGTACGACGTGTTCAGCCGCGGTCGCATCGGCGCCGGCGTCCAAACGCTCGTCAACGTCGCGCCGCCACTGTGGTTCATGGAAGGGATGGCGGAGTACCTCACGGTCGGGCCCATCGACAACCACACGGCCATGTGGCTGCGGGACGCCGCCGTGGAGGGTCACCTCCCGACGCTCCAGCAGCTGAGCTATGAGGAGGTGTTCCCCTACTACTTCGGGCACGCCATCTGGGCATACATCGGGGAAAAGTGGGGCGACGAAGCGGTCGGCCAGATTCTGCAGGCGTCGATGTCGGCGGGGGTCGAGGGCGCGTTCAAACGCGTGATCGGGGTGAACCTGGACGAGCTGATCAGCGGGTGGCGCGACGCGGTGCAGACCACGTACCTGCCGCAGCTCGCCGACCACTACCGCGCCCGCCGCATCGCGCAGCCCTTGCTCACGCGCAAGCGCTCCGACGGCACGCTGCATATCGCGCCGGCGCTCACCCCCGACGGGCGCCAGATCGCCTACTTCAGCGAGAAGAACTCCTTCTTCGTCGACCTCTATCTCGCCGATGCGGAGACGGGCAAGGTGCTGCGGCGCCTGGTGAAGTCCACGCTGTCGAGCAACTTCGAGAGCCTGCGCTTCATCAACTCGGCCGGCTCGTTCTCGCCCGACGGCCGCTACTTCGCCATCGCCGCCAAGCACCGGGACCGCGACGACCTCGTGATCCTGGACGTGAAGGAGGACCAGGAGGTGCGCCGCATTCCCCTGCCCTTGAACGGGCTGACGACGCCGTCCTGGTCCCCCGACGCGAAGCAGCTGGTGTTCACCGGCTACGACGGCGGCATCTCGGACCTGTTCGTCGTCAACGCGGACGGCTCGGGCTTGCACCGGCTCACCAACGACAAGTACGCCGACCTGCAACCGTCCTGGGCGCCCGACGGTAAGACGATCGCCTTCGCGACCGACCGGGGGAGCAAGACCGACTTCGACGACCTCAAGTTCGGCAACATGCGGATCGCCCTGCTCCATCTCGACAAGGGCACGGTCGAGCTGCTGGGACACATGGATCAGGGGAAGAACATCGACCCCGTCTGGGCGCCCGACGGCAAGTCGCTCGCGTTCGTCTCCGACCGCTCCGGCATCAGCAACGTCTTCCTGTACGACCTGGGCGACGCCAGCATCTACCAGCTGACCGACGTGTACACCGGGGTGTCGGGCATCACGCCGCTCTCGCCGTGCCTCTCCTGGGCGCACGAGGCCGACCGGCTCGCCTTCGCGTATTACGAAGAGGGCGAATACAACGTGTACGCCGTGGACAACCCCCGCTCGCTGCGGCGGCAGCCCTACCAGCCGCCCGCCACGATGCCGGTGACGTCGTTGCTCGCCGCCCAGCAGCGCGAGGCGGCGCAGGCGGCGAAGCCGGCCGAGCAGGCGGCCGCTCCCCCGCCCGCCGCGGAGCAGCGCGGCGGCGCCTCCGTGTACCGCTCCCCCAGGGGATTCCGTGCGTCCGGGAGCGCACCGCAGACGTCCGATTCGGGCGCCGGACCGGGACCGGTGTCGGTGAAGGCCCTGCTCGACTCCTCACCGGCCCTCCCGGACACCACCGAGTTCACGTTCAAGGATTACCACACGCGCTACACGCCCGATTACGTGGCCCGGCCGACCGTGGGGTACGAGCGCAACAACTTCGGACGCGGCTTCTTCGGCGGCACCGCGATCTCGCTGTCGGACATCCTCGGCAACCACACGATGCTGTTCGCCGGCTCGGTGAACGGGCGGCTGAGCGAGGCGCAGGTTCTGGCCGCCTACATCAATCAGGCGCACCGCCTCAACTGGGCCTTCGGGGGTTCGCAACAGCCGTACTATTACCTGCTGCCGACCGTCGGCCAGCGCTACGTGAACGGGAGCGGGCGTACGGACTCCGTCTTGGTCACGAACGAGCTCATCCGATTCGTGGTGCGCGATGTGTTCACGGCGGGCTACTATCCGTTCAATCGCTTCACACGCCTCGAGTTCGGCGGGCACTTCGCGAACATCTCCCTGGATACGTTGAAGCAGGACGCTATCTACTACAACCCCCTGTTGGGCATCGGCCCCGGCGGCTACTTCCAACCCCAGACGGTGAGCGGCCCGTCCGTCAGCTACTACGGACCCCAGCTCGCGCTGGTGCACGACAACTCGCTGTTCGGGTTCGTCGGTCCGTTCGCGGGAACGCGCTCGCGGTTCGAAATCTCGCCCACCTTCGGCAACTGGCGGTTCACCGCCGGTACAGCGGACTGGCGCCGCTACTTTTTCGCGCGGCCGTTCACCCTCGCCGTACGCGGAGTGTTCTTCGGGCGCTACGGGCGCGACGCCGACCTGTTCCCGCAGTTCCTCGGCAACACCGAGCTGTTGCGCGGCTACACCGCGGGCTCGATCCTCAACAACGACTGCCTAAACCCGGCCGCGAACAGCAACGGGGGATTGACCGGCTGCAGCACACTGGACCAGCTCATCGGATCGAAGATCGCCGTGGTTAACGCGGAGCTGCGTTTCCCCTTGACGCGCAGCCTGGTGCTCGGCTTCCTGCCCGTGGGACTGCCGCCCATCGAAGGCGCCCTGTTCTACGACATGGGACTCGCCTGGAACAGTACGTCGTGCGACGGCACTATCGGCTCGTGCGTCGTGTGGAACCGCGGAAACCAGGATGCCGAGGTCTACCGTGCGCCCGTGCGGAGCTGGGGCGGCTCGATCCGCATGAACTTCCTCGGCTTCGTGATCCTGCGGTTCGACTACACGAAGCCGCTCAATCGGCCGGAGCACCCCGGCGCCTACTGGACGGTGAGCCTCGGGCCGACGTTCTAACTCCGCACGGCTAAAACACTTGTCCTGGCCTCGCCGGTTGCCTATCTTGTGCGGCGAGGCCATTTGCGTACCCGCGGATCGTACGTCCTCCTGATCAGCCTGACGCTCTGGGGCTGCCGGTCCCGGGCGCCCGCCGCGGCATCGTCCCAACCGCAAGTAAAGCAAGCAGTTAGCAAGGCGGCAGCTGGAGCGGCCCGCACCCCCGGCGTCGCCATCCGCATCCCCGCCAAGGGGGGGGTGCCCCGTGTGTACCGCTTGCCGAGCATGGCGGAGATCCCCACCGCCATCCGAGGCCGGCTGCCACAGGTCCGCCGGGTGATCGGGCTCGACCCGGAGGCCGAGTTCCTGTACGTCACCACTCCCCAGAAGGACACGACCACCCGGAAGAAGGGCGCCAAGGCGAAGAGCGATACGACCCTCAAGAGCGACGTGCTCGCGCTCGATCTCGGCAGCGCGCGCGTGGACACCGTCGCGACGGCCATCGAGCAGGCGACGCTCGGCCCGGATGGCACGCTGTACACGGTGGATGCGAAGGGCCGCGTCGTGTCGGCGGCTCGGCGCCTGCGGGTCGCGTGGCCGCAGCCACTGCCCGCGGTCCCGTTGCAGATGTTCGGGGCAGCCGACCAGCGGCTCGTCGCGGCCGACCCGCCCAACCTGATCACCGCCGCCGCCGACCAGCCCCCCACGAGCCGGCCGCTGCCGGCGGGCAGCGACGTCGCCGCGACTCGCTGGGGCGATGTGGTGGCGGTGGCGACGGACTCGGGCGTTCTCGTGATGGACCCGTTGGGCCGGCGCGAGGCCACGTTCATTGCCCTGAGCGACCACCCGCGCGCGCTGGTGTTCTCGCCGTCGGGCCACCGCATCTACGTCGCCCGGCGCACGGAGCCGGGGCTGGCCGCGATCGATCGCTACGATCGGGAAGAAATCGACGGCGTCGCGCTGCCGCTTCCCGCCGAGACGATCCGGCTGGACCCGCTGGGGCGCTGGCTGCTGGCCAAGCCGGCCGCGGGGGACTCGGTGTGGGTGGTGGATCTCCCCGTGAAGCGCCTGGTGGGATCGGTGCCGTGCAGGTGGCGCGTCGATCTCCCGGCCATCAGTCCGGATGGCTCGCTGCTCGTGCCGCGCGGCGACGACATCGTCTCCTACCGGCCCGACTCACTGATCGAAACGGGACGCGCGAAAGGAGGGGCGTCGGACTTCTGGATGCTCACGGCGTGGCGGCCGCGGGGCAGCTACCGGGGCGCGTTCGCGGATGCGGACGCCGGCGCCGCGGCGCCCGCGGATCAAGCGGCTGCCGCCGACACGGCCGGGCCCGAGGGTCCGATGTACGTGCAGGTCTCGACGTCGCAGAACGAGGCGTGGTCCTCGGAAATGGCGCAGCAGCTGACGCGGGCCGGGCTCGGGGCGCGCGTCCTCCAGCCCAAGAATCCCGACGACGGCTACCGCGTCGTGCTCGGGCCCTATCCCACGCGCGCGCAGGCCGAGGCCATCGGACGCAAGCTCGGCCGGCCCTTCTGGATCTACCAACCGACGCCGTGAGCGGTCGTCCCCTGCCGCGCTCGCGGCTCGACGCCCTCGTGCCGTCGCTCCTGACCGGTCAGGCGCTCGTGGCCCTGGTCCCGGCGACCGGGGACCACACGTGGGCCGCCCAGGCGGCGTGGGACGTGGCGCGCGCCGCGGCCCATGGCGACCGGCGCGTCGCGCTCGTGGATCTGTGGCTCGAGCGGCCGACGCTGCACGAGGTGGTCGGCCTCAGCCCCGCCGAGGGCATCGTGGACGCGTTCGAATACGACGTGTCCCTCACCAAGGCGGCGCACGAGGTGGACCGCGTCTTTTTCATCGCGGCCGGTACGGTCACCGCTCATGCGGGCGACCTGTTCGCCAATCCCCGCTGGCGAAAGCTGCACGGCGGCTTCCGCTCGGAAGACGCCCTGCTGTTGCTGTATCTCTCGGCCGGCGCCCTGGCCCGGTTGTCGACGGTTCCGGACGGGCTGATCGTGCTCTCGGCCGACGGCTACGAGCCGGAATCGTCGATCGGCCAGGGGATCACGGCCGCAATGGAGCGCGGCATCCCACTGCTCGGTGTGGTACGTGAGCGCTGGACGCCGCTCGCGACGCCGGGCCCCGACCCCCGCGCCGTGGCGCCGCCGCCGGGACGGATCTCGGCGGCGACGCGGCCGGGGGCCCGGGCCGGAGCGTCGCACCGGCGGGCCCGCCCCGTGGTCATCGCCGTGACGCTCGCCGCGGGCACGGCGGGCGGGTGGGCGCTGCTGGCCCGCGGCGCGGAGCAGCGCGTCCCGAGCCCCCCCGTACGCGCCGCCCCCGCCCCCGCCTCCCCCCCGCGCCTGGCCGCGCCGCCCCAGCCGCGCGCCGATTCCCTCGCCTGGACGGTGCAACTCGCGGCATACGCGCGCCTCGACCGCGCCCTGGCGCTCGCCGACCGGCTCACGACGGGCGGCATCACGCCATTCGTCACCCCGATCACGCTCGGTCCGCGGCGCGGCGGCATTGTATGGTATCGCGTCCTCGCGGGCGGATATCGGACGCGCGACTCGGCTGTCGCCGTACGCGCCGCCTTGTGGAGCCGCCGGCTGGCCCCACGCGGTCAGGGTGACGTACTGCGCGCGCCCTACTCGTATGCAGTGAGCGGCACCACGTCGGCGGACGATCTGCGGGCGCGCGGCATCCCCGCCCTGGCGCGGGACGGCGACGGCCGCCTGCTCGTGGGCGCGTTCGAGACCCCCGAGCAGGCGGGCGTGCTCGAAGCACGCCTCAAGCGCGCTGGCGTTCGCGGCACTCTCGTGACCCGGATGGGGACCACACCATGAGATTGACCCGGCTGGAGTTGTCGGGGTTCAAATCGTTCGCGGGCGCCGTCGAGCTGCCGTTCGAGGCCGGGGTGACGGCCATCGTGGGGCCGAACGGGTGTGGCAAGTCGAACATCTCCGACGCCGTGCGCTGGGTGCTGGGCGAGCAATCGCCGCGCCTGTTGCGCGGCGGCAAGATGGAGGACGTGATCTTCCAGGGCTCGACCGGCCGCCGCCCGGTGAACGTGGCGGAAGTGTCGCTCGTGTTCGACAACACGGACGGCACGCTCCCCATCGCGTACCAGGAAGTGCTGGTGACGCGCCGGCTGTCCCGCTCGGGCCAGAGTGAGTACCTCCTGAACCGATCGCCGGTGCGGCTGCGGGACATCCAGGACCTGCTGCGGGGCACGGGCCTGGGTGCGGACGCCGCGGTCGTAATGGAAGCCAAGATGATCGAGGCGCTCCTGTCCGAGAAGGCCGAGGAGCGGCGCGCCCTGTTCGAAGAAGCGGCCGGGATCGGGCTGTACCGCGACCGCAAGACAAGCACGGAGCGCCGCCTGGAAGAGACGGCGGCGGACCTCGCCCGACTCGAGGACCTGGTGAGCGAGGTCCAGACACAGGTGCGCAGCCTGGCGCGGCAGCGCGGCAAGGCGGAGCGCTATGTCAAGATGACCGAGGAGCGCTTCGGGATCGCGCTCACGCTGGTGCGACACGAGCTCGAGGACTTCGATCTCGCGTTGGGGGGCCTGGGGCAGCGGGCGGAGCAGCTGGCGGCGGCGCTTCCGGCGGAGCGCGCGAAGCAGGCGGACGCCGAGCAGGCACGCGAAGCGGAGGTCCAGGCCCGGCACACCGCCGAGGCACGGCGCACCGACGTCGAGCGCCGGCTGAACGAGGCGCGG
>QHUU01000007.1 GCA_003222155.1 Gemmatimonadota bacterium
TCTTCGACGGTGTTGTAGCAATGCGGGGCCAGGCGGATGGCGCCCTCGCGCAGCGAACAGACGACGTGCGCGCGCTTGAGCGCGTGATACGCCTCGGCGGGATGCTGGGGCGCGAGGCAGACGATGGCCGAGCGGTGCGCATCGTCCGAGGGTGAGACGACGCGGATGCCGCTCTCCTCGGCCCAGTGGAGCACCGGCTCGTGCAGCGTACGGGCGTACCGCGCGATGTCGTCGACGCCCAGCTCGGCGAGCATGCCCACCGATGTGGTCATGCCGTGGAAGTCCTGGAACGGCAGCGTGACCATTTCGAAGCGGCGGGCGTCGGCGCGGAAGGTGGGGTTGTAGTCGGTGAGGCGGGAGAAGTCGTCGGTCCCTTCGAACGCCATCCAGCCCGTGACGGCGGGCTCGAGCGCCGAGATGAGCTCGCGCCGCACGTACACGAAGCCCGAGCCCCAGGGAGAGAGCAGCCACTTCTGGCCGCCGCATGCGAGGATGTCCACGGGCGTCTCGCGCACGTCGAGCGTCGAGTTCCCCACGCCCTGAATCCCGTCCACCACGAGAAAGGTCCCGTTGGCGCGGCAGGCGGCCCCGAGGCGCCCCAGGTCGGCGCGGTACCCGTTGGCGAACTGGACGAACGAGACGGCCAGCACGCGCACGCGCGGGTCGTGCAGGCGCTCGACGAGATAGTCCTCGTCGGGCCAGCCTTCGCCGGCGCACGGGGCAAGCTCGACCTCGATCCCCTGTTTCTTGAGCAACAGCCACGGGTACACGTTGGCGGGGAACTCGCGATCGGACACGAGCACCACGTCGCCGGGCTTGAGCGGCAGGGCGCGCGCCGCGAGGTTCAGCCCGTGACTGGTGTTGGTGGCGAGCGCGATCTCGGCGGGCTCCGCGTTGAGCAGCCGGGCGACCGCCACGCGCGCCGCCTGCAGCCCGGCCTGCAGCTCGCGGTCCGGGAGGAGGTGCGGGGCGGTGCGTTTGGCGGTGAACTCGTCGAGCACGCGGCGGGTGCGCTCCGGGATGGGCCCGATGGACGCGTTGTTCAGATAGACGGTGTCCGCCGTCCATGGGAACTCCGCCGCCCGCAGCGCGCGGAACTGGTCGCGCAGGGCGCGCAGGCGCGTCGGGTGATACGCGATGTCGGTCATGCCCGCACGTCCAGCGCGTCACGTAAGCCGTCGCCGATGAGATTGACGGCTAGCACAGTCAGGCCGATCGCCAGCCCGGGAAAGAGCGAAACCCACGGCGCCACCCGCAGCAGGTCGCGCCCTTCGGCCACCATCGCGCCCCAGGAGGGCGTGGGCGGTGGTGCGCCCAACCCCACGAACGAGAGCGCGGCTTCGGCCATGATCGCGCCACCGACACCGAGGGTGGCCGCGACGATCACCGGGCTCAGGACGTTGGGGAGCACGTGGCGCGCCGCGAGCCGCGCGTCGGAGGCGCCGAGCGCGCGCGCTGCGTGGACGTAGTCGAGACGGCGCACCACGAGGACCTGGCCGCGCACCAGGCGGGCCATGCCCGCCCAGCCGACGACGCCGATCACCACGCACACCACCGGCAGCGTGGGCTTCACGGCGGCGGCGACGGCGATGAGCAGGAGCAGGGACGGGAAGGCGAGGGTCACATCGGCGGCGCGCATCACCACCGCGTCGACGGAGCGACCGTAGAAGCCCGCCGCCAGACCCAGCGTGAGCCCGACGGCGAGGGCGATCACCTGACTCGCGAGCCCGACGGCGAGCGACAGCCGGGCGCCGAACAGCAGCCGACTCAGGATGTCGCGTCCCTGCGCGTCGGTACCGAGCGGGAATGCGCGCGACGGCGCCTGCAACGCGGCGGCGAGGTGTCCGTGATAGGGATCTCCCGGCGCGATGAGCGGCGCCGCGAGCCCCGCGAGCGCGAGTGCGACGACGACGGCGAGACCGGTCAGAGTCCAACGACTGCGCACGACGCGATGGTGCATGAGTAGCGCGGGGCTGGGGATCACGACTACGTTACTCGGAGGCTCACCTTCCGGGCAAGCGGCGGGTTCACGTGGACGGCCAAACGCGATTCACCCTCGTGTTGGGCGGCGGCGGCATGAAGGGCGTCGCCCACATCGGCGTGCTGCAGGCGCTCACCGAGCGCGGTCTCGTGCCGGCGCAAATCGTCGGCTCGAGCGTAGGTGCGCTGGTAGGCGCCGCCTGGTCCGCGGGGCGGAGCATCGCCGAGCTGCGCGACGTCGCGATCAAGCTGCGCCGCAAGGACGTGTTCGTCGTCGCGCACGCGGACATGGCCTTCAAGCGAATGCGCTCCCCCGCCCTGTTCCGGCGCGAGCCCCTCGACCTCCTGATCCACCGCCTCGTCGGCGACGCCACCTTCGAAGACCTCCACCATCCCCTCGTCGTGAACACCGTGGACGTAAACTCGGGGATGCAGGTGTTCTGGGGGCTCGAGGGGCTCGAGGAAGTGCCGGTGAAGGATGCCGTGTTCGCCTCGTGCGCCATTCCCGGCTTCTTGCCGCCACGCGAGATCCGGGGGCGCTTCTACGTCGACGGCGCCACCGTGGACAACCTGCCCGTGGGCACCGGGCGCATCCTCGGCACCGACCTGATCCTCGCGATCGACGTGTCCGCGTCGAACGCGTTCCGCGCCGACACCCAGGAAGACGGCTTCTCGGCGGTGTTCGCGCGCGCCACCGAGATCGCGATGCAATCGCTGCTCGAGCTGCGGATGCGCGACTGGACCACGCCGCCGATCTACTACATCCACCCGCGCGTCGAGCACATCTCCGCCTTCGACTTCGACCATTTGCGCGAGATCGTCGAGGAAGGACATCGCGCCACGGTGGCCGGCCTCGATCGCCCGGCCGAGTGGCCCGCCCCGGGGGACGCGGGCGTGTATCCGCGCCGGGCAGTGACCATTCGGGTCCAGCGGGAGCGCTGCATCGGATGCGGGGCGTGCCTGGTGCAGGCGCCCCCGGGGATGTTCGTGCTCGACGCGCAAGGCAAGGCGGTCGTCACGCGACCCGAGCAGGAATGGTCGCCGATCGACGGTGAGTTCATCCGGCATTGCCCCACGTACGCGATCAGCGCGCGGCCCGCGGCCGCGCCCAAGGCGGCCGACGCGGCAGGCTAGCCGAGATACGGCGCGAGCCCGGCGCTGAAGCGGTCCACGGCGGCCTCGATCCGCAGCGGGCGCAACATGTCGGGCGGCGGCGAGGGGCCCGACCGTGCCGCGGCGATGGCCGCGGCCAGATCGTCGTCGTCGCCCACGGTGAAAAAGTGCGGCGCCGTCCCGAGAAACTCCCGGTGCGGCGGAATGTCGGAAACGACCACCGGCCGCCCGCACGCGATCGCCTCCATCGGCGTCAGCCCGAAGCCTTCGAACCGGCTGGGGCACACCACCACCTCCGCGCCGCGATAGGCGGTCACCATGTCGTCCTCCGACAGCCGGGAATCGATGACGCACGCCACGCCGTGGTCCGCCGCCAGGCGCTCGAGTGCGGGGCGTTCCGGACCGCTGCCCACGATCCGCACCGGCAGCGGAGGCGTGAACCGCGCCGCGGCACGAATGACCGCGCCGTGGTCCTTGTGCGCAGTGAGACGGGACACGCTCAGCAAGCCGTGCGCCCGCGCCGCCGGCGCGGGTGTGAACCGATCCGAGTCGAAGCAGAACGGCACCCGGCGGCTTTGCACTCCCCAATGCTCCCGCACGCTGGCGGCGGTCTGGGCGCTCGGCACCCACACCTCCCGGGCGTGCGTCGCCACGAAGCGCAGCCGGCTGTAGTACCCCGGCCGTTCCGCGTAACGCCGTCCCACGCGCGGCACCCGTAGATAGCGCCCGAACACGTGCCACACCCAGTCGTGCCGGCCGCGTCCCAACCGCCACGGCGGCAGATCCCACACATAGTGGATCAGCCGGCAGCGCACGCGCGCGGCATACGCAAACGCCGCCGCGGCGACCTGCGCGTCCATGGCGAGGGCGAGCCGCGCCGCCCGGTCGCCATCCAACGCGATCGAGAGTCCGCGCTCTCGCAGCCGTGGCACCACGAGCGTGCAGAACTTGTTCGGGGCGAACCAGCGGATGTCGTCCATCGGACCGGGCGTCAGGCCGAACGCCCGGGAGCCACAGGACGGCTCAAGCGCCGGACACGGCCTGGGATTCGATGTCGCGGAGATCGCGCACCACGCGGTCCCAGTTGAAGTAGGTCTCCACCGCGCGGCGGCCGTTCTGTCCCATACGTTTGGCCGCCGCGGGGTCCGTCAGCAGACGGCAGATGGCGTCGGCGATGGCTGCAGGCTCCTCGGGAGGCACGAGAATGCCCGTCTCGCCGTCGCGCACGGCGTCCGACACGCCGCCCGAGTCGCCCGCTACCACCGGCAGCCCGCACGCGGAGGCTTCCACCAGCGAGATCCCGAACCCCTCCACGCCCAGCCGCTCGGCGCGCCGCGAGGCGCCGACGTACACGGACGCCAGATTGTAGAACGCCGGCAGATCCCGATCGCCGACGCCGCCCAGGAAGCGCACGCGGTCGCCGAGGCGGAGCTGCTGTGCCCGTTTCTCCAGCCGCTCACGGTCGGGACCGGTTCCGGCAACCGCGTAACGCACGTCCGGCGCGCGCTCGAGGATGGCCGGCAGCGCCTCGATCACCGTGTCCATGCCTTTGTGCTGCTGCAGGCGGGCGACGGTCACGAGCCAGCGGGTGCCGTTGTCGGGCAGGTCGAACTTGTCACACAGCGCGCGTGCATCGACGCCGGGACGGAAGTACGTCGGGTCCGTGCCCAGGTGCACGACGCGGAGCCTACGGCCGTGCCCGTCGAGGCCCAGATCGCCGAGCAGCGAGAGCGCGAGGTCGCGGGTCCAGGCGCTGTTGGTCATCAGCACCGCCGCCCCGCCGAAAATGACGCGGGCCGTGCGGCGTTTGAGACGCGAGTGCCGGATCTTGTGCTGCTCGCTGAGCAGGTCGGCTCCGTGGAAAAAGATCCCGTAGGGAATGTGCAGGCGCTCGTGGACCCAGCGGGCCGGATACCCCGCCGGCTTCACGTTGCCACAGTGCACGAAGCGGACGCGATGCTGCCGCGCCAGGCTGGCCGCGCGCCGCGACCAGAACAGAACGGCCGGCAGCGTCTTGGCGCGTCGTACGCCGATCGGGAGGCGATCGACCGTGGCCGGAAACCCCGCGTCGACCTCCGACGCATCGGGATCCGCCGGCGTGGAGACGACGAGGTCGCCGCGGGGGAACCGCTTGGCCAGCTCGCCGTGCAACCGGGCGATGCCGCCACCCATCGGGGGGAAGTCCTGCGCCAGGAGCAGCGTCGTCACCGAGAACAATCTACGGTCAGGGTCGGTTGAATTCCCGGTCGATGCGGACTAGATCGGCCGTGACCCGGTCCCAGTTGTAATAGCCCTCGACGGCGGCGCGCCCGGCGGCGCCCAGGCGGCGGCGCAGCGCGTCGTCCGCGAGCACCCGCACGGTCGCCGCCGTCACCGCGGCCGGATCCTCCGGCTCGACGAGTAGCCCCGTTTCGCCCTCGCGGATGGCCTCGGGAATGCCCCCGGAGCGGCTGCCGATCACCGGAAGACCGCACGCGGACGCCTCTACACAAGAGATCCCGAACCCCTCCACCAGCAGGTCGTGTCGCCGGGAAGCCAGCACGAACAGGTCGGCCGCGTTGTACAACGCCGGCAGATCCTCGTCGGGCACGAAGCCGAGCAGGCGCACCGCGTCGTCCAAACCGAGCTCCGCGACGAGCGCTTCGAGCGCGCTGCGCCGGCTTCCGATCCCGGCGACGGCGTAGCGCGTCCCCGGAACGGCGGCGCGGATCGCGGGGAGGGCCCGGATGACGGTGTCCACCCCCTTGTGGAAGTCGAGCCGAGCGACCGTAAGCAGCCAAGGGCCGCCGTCGAGCCCGTACTTGCGCCGCACCGGCGCCGGATCGATCCCCGGCCGGAAATGAGAGGGAGTGGTCCCGAGGTGCACGACCCGGACGTCGGCGGCGAGGGCGTGGCAGCCGAGGGACTCCAGGACCCCTCGCACGAGGTGCGCGGTCCAGCGACTGTTGGCCACGACCACGGCGCAGCGCTCCAGGATCCGCCTCGCCGTCCAGCGCTTGAAGCGCGAGCGTCGCGCCTTCGCCTGGAGCAGCAGGAAGTCCGCCCCGTGCGCCAGCACGCCGAACGGGAGACCGCGGCGCGCGTGCAGCCAGGCCGCCGCGTACCCCGCGGGCTTGATCTCGTCGCACCAGGCGAATCCCGGGTCCGTCGCGCGTGCCAGGGCGGCGGCGCGCCGCGTCCAGCGGAACAGCCCGTTCAGAGTGCGCAGCCGCTTCGCCCCCACCGCCACGCGGTCGACGGTCTGGGGGACGCGCGGGTCGCTGGCGTCGCTCCCCGGCCAGGTTCCCGTCGAGACCAGCAGGCCGTGCTCCGGATAGCGGAGCGCGACCTCGCCCATCATGCGGGCGATGCCGCCGCCGAACGGCGGAAAGTTGAGGGCGAGGAGGAGCGTCGGGCTCAACCGCGCCGTCGCTCCACGGCCTCGCGGTACACCGCCTCGGTCCGCTCGGCGGCGCGCTCCAGCGTGAATTCACGCCGCACGCGGTCGCGCCCGGCCCGCGCGATCCGCTGCGCGAACTCCCGATCCGCCAGCACGCGCTCGAGCGCCCCCGCCCAGGCCAAGGGATCGAGGGGCGACACCAGGACGCCGGTCTCTCCCGACGTGATGACGTCCGGATTGCCTCCGGCACGCGAGGCCACCGCGGGCAATCCCAGGGCCATGGTCTCGAGCAGCGCGATGGAGAGCCCCTCGATGCGCGAAGGGAGAGCGGAGACATTTGCGAGACGGACGAAGGCGAGGGGCCGGTCGGTGAAGGGGACGTACACGACGCGATGGCGCCCCGGCAGGCGACGCTCGATCGCACGCAGCTCGGCGTCACCCTCGATGCCCACGCACGCGACCACGACCGGCTGCTGCAAGGCCGCGAGGCCCTCCAGCAGGATGTGCTGGTCCTTGCGGCGGGCCAGCACGAGCACCACGGGCCGGCCGGCGGGATCGCCGAGGGCCGCCCGCGCCGCGGCGAGATCCGCGGCGGAGGGCGGCGCGTCTACCCCGTCGCAATCGATGCCGTTGGGCACGACGCGGAGCCGGGCGCCCGGGTGCAGGCGTCGGCGCAGCACGCGCGCCACCGCGGGGCTCACGGCGATGGTGCGGTCGGCCGAGAGCGCCACCGCAATCAGCTCGGGCGGCAGCGTGAGGGGCATGGTGTGGCGCGTCGCGACGAATGCGCGCGGCAGTCGTCGCCGCCACCGCAGCCAGGTGAGCGCGCGGCGGTCGCGGGTGGCGTTGCTGTTCGCCACGTCGACGTCCTCGCGCACGATCACGTCGCCGAGCGCCGCGGCCAGGGGCCCGAGTCGACGGAAGTCGAGGGGCACGATCTCGAGCCCCGCGTCGCGCGCGAGGCCCGCGAGCATCGTGCCGGGCCGGCAGCCGATCAGCACGCGATGCCCGTGCCGCGCGAGCTGCCGGCTCAGGTTCGCGATCGCCACGGTCGAGCCGGATTCACCACCCTGATGCGTCAGCTGCAGGATCGTGAGCGGCCGGCCTGGCATGCGACAAAGGTAGTTATACTATTTCGCCCATGCACATCGCGGTCGCCTCCCATCAGCCGCTGCCGGCGAAGGGTTACGGCGGTCCGCAACGTGTGGTCATGGCGCTGGTGCGCGGGCTCGCGGCGCTGGGGGCGCGCGTCACGTTGCTCGCGCCCGCCGGCACGCGCGTCCCGGAGGCGACCGTCGTGGCCGTGCCGCCCCGCAAGTTCGGCGACGGCGCCGCGCTCGCGCCGTACGTCCCGCGCGACGCCGATCTGGTGCACGTGCACTTCCCGCTGCGCCGCGCGCCCGCGTCCCCGCCGCTCGTACAGACCGTGCACGGCAACCTGAAGGGAGGCGCGCCTCCCTCTCCCAACAGCATCTTTCTCTCCCACGATCACGCGCGCCGCCACAAGAGCGACGCCTTCGTGTACAACGGGCTCGATCCGGCCGACTATGTCTTCCGCCGGTTTCCGAAGCGCGCATCGCAATACGACCTGTTCCTCGGGAAGCTGCACAGCGCCAAGGGCTATCACTGGGCGGTCGAGGCCGCGAAGCACAGCGGGCACCGCCTGATCGTGGCGGGCGGCTGGCGACCCAGCTTCACGGGATCCGTGCAGTACGTCGGCGAAGTCGACGGCACGACCAAGGCCGCGCTGCTGGCGCGCGCACGCTGTCTGTGGAACCCGGCGCAGTGGGACGAGCCGTTCGGCCTGGTCACCGTCGAGGCGCTGCTCTCGGGCACGCCGGTGCTGGGCACGCGACGCGGCGCGCTGCCGGAGCTCATTTCGTCCGACGTAGGCGCGCTGTGCGACACGATGGAAGAGATCATCGCCGCCGCGGAGCAGATCCACACGCGCGACCCCGCGGCTTGCCGGGCGCACGCCGAGCGGTTCTTCACCCACATGGTGATGGCGGAGGAGTACCTGCGTATGTACCGCCACCTGCTCGAGACGGGCACGCTACCCGCCGGACGGCCGACGTCACGTGTCCCGGCATGACGGCCATGCACATCGTCCAATTCCACCACGTGCGGCTCCCCGTCCCGAAGTACGGGGGTGCGGAGCGCATCGCGGTGTGGCTGTGTCAGGGCCTGGTCGAAGCCGGTCACCAGGTGACGCTGCTCGCGCCGCCGGGGAGTCGCATTCCGGGCGTGCGGGTCGTCGAGGTCCGACCGGAACAGGTGCGATGTCCGGGGTTCGACCTGCGCCGGTACGTCAGTGAACGCGTCGACATCATGCACTACCATTGCTCGGTTCAGCACCCGCCGACCGGCGTCAACTGGGTGTGGACGCTCCACGGCAATCTGAGCGGCGGGCAGCGCATCGATGACCGTACGATCTGCGTCAGCCAGGACCACGCGCGGCGTCATGGAGCCGACGCGTTTGTGCGCAACGGCGTTCGTCTCGACGAGTACGAATTCCGCGCCCAGAAGGGCGACTACGACCTCTTCCTGGCCCGATTGCACAGCGTGAAAGGCTGGCAGGTGGCTATCGCGGCCGCGAAGCGGTGTCGCGTGCGTCTGGTTCTCGCGGGCGGATGGCGCCCCAGTCTCTCGCGCTTTGTGAAGTTCGTGGGCGAAGTAGGAGGCACGAGGAAGCGCGACCTGCTGGCGGGAGCACGCTGCCTGTGGATGCCGGTCCGTTGGGATGATCCCTGCCCGATCAATATCCTCGAGGCGCTCGCCAGCGGCACGCCGATCATCGGATCTCCCCGCGGCTCGCTGCCGGAGCTGGTATCCGCCGAGACCGGCGGATTGGGAGCGACTTTGGACGAGCTGGTGGAGCTGCGCGGCCGGCTGGCCGGGTGGGATCCGCACGCCTGCCGCGCGCATGCGGAGCGGTATTTCTCGCACCGCGTGATGACGCAAGAATACCTGCGGATGTACCAGGGCCTGCTCGAGACGGGACGGCTGCCGCCGGGCCGGCCGGCACCGCACCTCGCTACCGCAGGGTGACCGTCAGCAGCTCCTCCAGGCGATGGCGCCAGGTATGCTCGCGCAGGGCGCGCTCGCGGGCCGCGGCGGCGAGCGACCGGCGGGCGGGCTCATCGGCGAGGAGCTCGCGCGCGCGCGTGCGCAGCTCCTCGACGCTCTTGTACAGGACGATCTCGCGCCCCGGCATGAGGTGGCGGGCGATGTCTGCCTTCGCGTCCGAGAGCTGAGGCGTGCCCACGGCGGCCAGCTCGAACACGCGCATGTTGGCGCCCGTGCCGTAGCGCACGGGATCGCCCGCGGCACCGAACTGCTGGTGGATATTCACTCCCACGGCGGCGCCCGCGAGGGCACGCACGAACGTGTCCCCGTAGACCGGGCCCCGCGGCCACCCGGGCCCCCAGACGGCGAGCCCGAGATCGTCGAGTGCCTGCACCACGCGCTCGCGCACGGGGTCGCGCGACCCGACGAATACGAGCGGCGCGATCGCGCGCGCCGGCGCTCGCAGGTACTCCGGGTCGCAGCCGAACGCGAGGTACCGAGGCCGGCCACCCACCGCGCGGAGCCGCGGGAGACTGGAGCTGTCGTGGGTGAAGAAGCCATCGTAGGCCGGTGCGAGCCGACTGGATGTCTCATGGTCGTGCGGGTCGTCGGGGAACCAGTTCACCCAGCGGCCGCCGTACCGCCGCCTGAGCTCCCCGACGTCGGCGGGATCGAGGTGCGACCCCTTGAACACCAGCACGACGTCGGCGGCCTCGCGGCGCAGGCGGGCGGCGAGCCGGGCGGCGAGCGGGCGTGGGAAGATCGCGCTCCAGCCGCGTCGCCGCTCCTCGCAGCGGCGCACCTCGCAGCCGAGCGACGTGAGGGCCGCCGCGAGGGAAAGGCCACTGCGGTGGTAGCGACGGTTGAACGCCGCGACCAGCACGACTCGCAGCCCCGCAAACGGCAGGCCCGAGCCCGGCGTCATATCTCGACGTAGTTCCGGTATTCGAAGGGGCGGCGCCCCGTGAGGCGCTCGATCCAGTCGGACAGATAGAGCCGGAGGTGAGCGGGCCGCAGGCGGCGCGGGGCGACGGTGGAGCCCGCCCACGCCGCGCGCCGCGCCGCGATCCACGGCTGCGCCACGCGCGGATGGCCGCCGCTGAAGCGCCGCAGCAACGGCGTCCAGTTGAGCCCCTGCTGCGCCGCGCGGCGCTCCAGCCGGTCCACCGCCTCGGTGAAGATCTCCTGCGCGGCGACGAGCTTCTGACGCACCGACTCGTGGGGCCGCGCCCAGCCGTAGTGGAACATGCGGGCGCCGGTGGCCCGTGCCCGCACGCGGCGGTCGCCCGAGCCCACGCGAAACCCCTGCGCGTCCCGGTACGAGCGGACCTCCCGGCCGAGCCGCACCACGCGCACCTCCCGCCGATACCAGTGACGGTCCGTGGCGACGGTGTCGAAATCGCCGTAGAAATGGAGGTAATCGACGAGCAGACCCTCGACTCGATCCTCGCCTTCGCACTGGCGCAGCCGCTCGCGGATCAGCGCCGCGCCGGACTCGTGCAGCACCTCGTCGGCCTGGATGTACACGCCCCAGGTCCCGGAACAGGCCGCCATCGCCTGATTCGTTTCGAACGACAGCGTGCTGCCGCCACGCCCGAAGTCCCACACGCGGTCGAGGATGCGTACCCGCGGGTCCCCGATCCCGGCGACGAGCTCGCGCGTCCCGTCCTCCGAGCGTCCCACGTTGACCACCACCTCGTCGCACATGTCGAGGATCGAGCGAATCGCGGGCACGATCGGGTAGTCGAGCTTGACCGCGTTGCGGACGATGGTGAAACCCGAGAGCACGTCAGGGACGGAACTGCAGGTCGTGCAGGCGCCGATACAACCCGCTCGCGGCGTACAGCGCGGCGTGCGTTCCGTGCTCGACGATCCGCCCGTCGGCGAGCACGACGATCAGGTCGGCGTGCTGCACCGTGGCGAGCCGATGGGCGATGACGAACGTCGTGCGGTGCGCCATCAGCCGGTCGATCGCCTCCTGCACCAGACGCTCGGACTCCATGTCCAGGGCGCTGGTCGCCTCGTCCAGAATCAGGATCGGCGGATCCCGCAGCAGGGCGCGCGCGATGGCGATGCGCTGGCGCTCGCCCCCGCTGAGCCGCGTGCCGCGCTCCCCCAGCAGCGTGTGGTAGCCCTCGGGGAGCTGCGAGACGAAAGCGTCCGCGTTGGCCGCGCGGGCCGCGGCCTGAACCTGGTCCAGCGTGAAATCGCTCCGCCCGTAGGCGATGTTCGCGAACACCGTGTCGTTCAGGAGGATCGTCTCCTGGGAAACGATGCCCATCAGCGATCGCAGGCTGGAGCGCGTGAACCGCGTGATCGGAACGCCATCCACGAGGATCGTGCCGCCCGTCGGCTCGTAGAAGCGCGGCAGCAGGTCCACCAGCGTGGTCTTTCCCGCCCCGGACGGGCCCACGACCGCCGCCACCTGGCCGCGCCGGACCTCCAGGTCGACTCCGTGCAGCACGGGCGCCTGGCCGTTGTAGGAGAACGTGACGCCGCGGTATTCGATGCACCGCTCGAAGCGCGCGGGCACCTCGCCGGGGCGATCCCCTTCCTCGGGCGTCAGGTCGAGCACCTCGAACACGCGATCGGCGGCCGCGAGCGCGCCGGCCATGGCCGTAGGGTAATTCGCCACGGACTTGACCGGGGACATGAGGCGTAGCGCCACCGCGATGAATGCGATCAACACTTCGGGTCGCAGCACGGCGGTTTGCCCGAGCGCCAGTCGCGTGCCGACCGCGAAAATCAACACGATGACTCCGCCGGCAAACACCTCGCTCACCGGGCTCGTGAGCAACGCATAGCGCTGCGCCCGCAACACGCCCTTGCGGTAGCGGTCGGCGAGCGTGCGAAACCGATCGGCCTCGAACCGCTCCGCCACGTACGCCCGTACCAGCTTGATGGAGGCGACGAGCTCGCTCACGAGACTGGTGAGCTCGCCGCGCTGGTCGGCCTGCTCCCGCGAGCGGCGGCGCACCTTCCCGACCATCGGCCGCACGATGAGCACCAGGAGCGGCGCGCACACGAGGGCCACGAGCGTCAGGCGCCAGGACAGGCCGACGAGGATCCCGACGTAGACGACGATGAGGCTGACGTTCTGCAGCAGCGACGCGAGCGCGGCGGTGATCGCCGTCTTCACCTGGTCGGTGTCGTTGATCACCCGGGCCAGGAGCTGCCCGCCGCGCGTGCGCTGGAAGAATCCGAGCGAAAGCGCCTGCAGGTGCTCGAACAGGCGCACCCGCAGGTCGCGCACCACGTTCTCCTGGATGGCCACGCTCGTGAGCGCCGCGACGTACGCCAGCACGTTCTTGAGCACCAGCGTGCCCAGCAGCACCAGCACCACGTTGCGCAGCGCGGCGTGGGGCGCGCCGGCCCCGAGCACCGGGCCCACCACCGCGGCCAGCAGCCGCTCCACGGCGGAGCCGCCCGACGCGGGGAGGGCCTCCTGCCCGAACAGCGTGCGCAGGAAGGGAATGAGCAGCACGAACGTGACCCCATCGAGCACCGAGGCCACGACGGTGGTGACGAGGTTGGCGACGAACAGCGGCGTGTACGGACGGAGCAGCAGCAGCAACCGGGTGCTGCGGCCCATTCAGCGCGCTCCTCCCCCGCCCGCGCGCCCGCCTCCCGCGCGACCGCGCGGCGTGAGCAGGGCGACCGGGAGGATCATCTCTTCCGGCGTCACGCCGCCGTGCAGAAACGACCCGCGGTAACGGGCCTGATACTCGCGCAGCTTGGTGGGATAGACGAAGAAGCGATCCGACGTGGCGAGCAGCAGCCGGACGCCGAGCCCCATCCCCGGCAGACCGAACGCCTTCAGCTCCTCCACGGCGATCGCAGCCTCCGGATCCTCGCTGCGGAGATCTTCGCCGAACTTGTAGCGCAGGTTGGCCGTCGCGTCGCGCTTGGCGTACACCGTGGCCGGCGTCTCGCAGTGGATCGAGCCGTGGTCGGTGGTGAGCAGCACCGTCACGCCGCGCCGCTCGGCCTCCCGCAGCGCCGCGAGCACGGGGGAGCGCTCGAACCACGTACGCGTGAGGCTCCGCAGCGCGGCCTCGTCGCGCGCCACCTCGTACAAGATCGCGCTCTCCGAGCGCCCGTGCGTGAGCTGGTCCACGAAGTTGAACACCAGGGCCGTGACGCCGTCCTGGGCGAGGTGCGCCGGGAGCCGGCGCACCAGGTCCCCCTCCCCCGAGCTGAACAGCTTCTCGTACCGCACCGCGACCGGTCGTCCCACGAGCTCCGCCAGCTGCTCGGCGAGCAGCTCACCCTCGTGCGCGTTGAGGCTCTCCTCGTCGGATGGCTGCCCCCACCACGCCGGATGCCGGGCCGCGATCTCCATCGGGAACATCCCGGAGAAGATGGCGTTGCGGGCGAACGGCGTCGCGGTCGGGAGGATGCTGTAGTAGTGCGACTCCTCGACGTCGAACAGCGGCGTCACCAGATCGCGCAGCACCTCCCACTGGTCGAGCCGGAGGCAGTCGATCACGACGAACAGCGCCCGTCCCTCGGCCTTGAGCACCGGCACCAGGAACTCGGCTCCTACGTCGACCGAGAGCGGCGGCCGGTCGCCTTCCGGGGCGGCGAGCCAGCGGGGATACTGGCGCGCCACGTACTCGGCGAAGTCCTTGCGGAGCGACCGCTGCAGCGCGCGCAGCGCCTCCGACAGCCCGGGCTCGTTGGCGGCCGCCAACCGCACCTCCCAGCGGGCCAGCTCGGCGACCAGCTCGATCCATTCGCGCCAGGCGAGGGTCGCGCCCCGGCGCCCTTCGAGCTCGCGGAACCGGGTGACGAAGTCGCGCGCCAGCCGCTGCTGGCGGATGCGGTCGCCCTCGAGCAGGCGCGTGACCACCGACAGGATCTGGCGCGGCTGGACCGGCTTTACCAAGTAATCGTCCACCTCGATGCCGATCGCTTCGCGCAGCGTGCCTTCGTCCTCGCTCTGCGTGACCATCACCACGGGGACGCCGGCGTCGATCGCCCGGATCTCGCCGATCAGCTCGAGCCCGCGCCGCCCGGGCATCTGCTCGTCGAGCAGCACGATGCTGTAGGATTGGCGCCGCAGCAGCGCGAGCGCGTCGTCGCCGTGCGCCGCCGACGCGATGCTGAACCCCTGGGCTTCCAGAAAGCGACGGTGGGCGGCGAGCCCCTCCACTTCGTCGTCCACCCACAGAATCGTCTTGGGCCGCGCCATAGGCCTAAGCTAATGGCGACTGGCGAACCCGGGCAACGCAGGACTTATTTGGCAACGTGCTGTGCGTTCTCCTCGTCCGGTTCAGCTCCATCGGCGACATCCTGCTCACCACGCCGCTCGTGCGCGCGCTCGCCCGCCGCCACCCCGAGGCGAAGCTCGTGTACGTGACGAAGCGCGCCATGGCGCCGCTCGTCGCCGACAACCCCTACGTCGCCGAAGTCGTGGCGCTCGAGCCGGAGCAGCCGCTGCACCACCTGGCCCGGCGGCTGCGGGCACTGGCACCGACCCACGGGCTCGACCTCCACGGCAGCATCCGCAGCGCCGGGCTGCGCCTGCTGGTGCGCTGCCGCTGGTCGGGGTACCGCAAGCGTAAGCTGGCCCGCACGCTGCTCATCTCCACCAAGCTCGACGCCTACCGCCGCCCCACGCCCGTGGCCGAGCGCTACTTCGAGGCCGCACGCCGGCTCGACGCCCGCCCCGACGGCGGCCCCCCCGAGTTCTGGCTCGGCGTGGGTGCCACGACCCGCGTGGCGCAATGGCTCGCGGAGCGCGGCCTGGCCGACGCGCCGCTCGCGGCGCTCGGGCCCGGCGCCGCCCACGCCACCAAGCGCTGGCCCATCGCGCATTGGGCCGCCCTGGCCGAACGCCTGCGCGCGGGCGGGTACCGGGCCGTCGTGGTCGGCGGACCGGAAGACCGCGGACTCGCCCAGCAGCTCGTGGCGGGAGGCGCGGCGGCGAGCGCCGCCGGAGAGTTCTCGCTCCAGGAGACCGGCGCGCTGCTGCAATGTGCCCGCGTCGTCGTATCGGGAGACACGGGCATCATGCACATGGCCACCGGCGTCGGCACGCCGGTCGTCGCGCTGTTCGGGCCCACGGTTGCGCAGTTCGGCTTCTTTCCGTACGTGGCCCCCTCCGAGGTGCTCGAACGCGAGCTCGACTGCCGTCCCTGCTCGGCCACGGGCACCGCCGCCTGCCCGCTCGGTCACCATCGCTGCCTCGCCGACATCACGCCCGCGGACGTGGCCGCCGCAGTGGATCGCCTGGTCGCGTGATCCGCGCCACCACGCCGGCGGAAGAGCGGCTGATCGGTCTCGTCGCCGACGCCGTCCGCGGACCCGCGCGCCAGGGCCTGTTCGCGCTCTGGCTGGTCGTGCGCTGCGCCGAGGCACTGCTGCCGCCGCACCCCGTGACGGGGAGGAACCACCGTCGCCGGCTCCAAGCCCTCGAGGCCCGCCTCGCGAGTCTCGCGCTGGCGGGGCCGCTGCGCCGGGCGCTCGCCGCGGCGCGCCAGCACCTCGAGCCCGCCACACCCGCCGCCGCCGCGATGGTCCTGTCCCAGCTGGTCGCGCCGGCCCGCGAGGTGCTCGGCACCGAGGCAGGCGACGCCATTGCTGTTGCCGCCCGAGCGGCGCGCCTACATCTATAAGAGATGGCCCAGCGCCTCCCGAAACGGCCCTCCCCTTCCGCCTCGCCCGAGTCACTGGTCGAGCGGGTGGATCAGCAGCGTCCGGGCGACATCCCGAGCGACACGATCCCCACGGGCTTCCCGTCCATCGACCGGCTGCTGGGGGGTGGCGTGCGTCGCCGCGATCTCGTGGTGCTGGGAGGCGACATCGGCTCCGGCAAGTCGGCGCTCGCGCTGGGGCTGGCCCTGCGCGTGGCGCAGCGCGGCACCGCGGTGGCGCTGTTCTCCGGAGAGATGGACCAGGAGCGCCTCATGGAGCGCGCGCTCGCGATCGAGGGGCGGGTGGCCGTGGACGAGCTGCGCGGCGCCAAGCTCAGCGACGAGACGCGCGCCGGCATCGGCGGTGCGGCGGTGCGGCTGCGCGACCTCCCGCTCACCACGCTGTCCCTCGCGGCTCCGGATTTCGAGGCCGTCGCCCGGCGGCTCGAGCCCTTGCCACCGCTGGGTCTCGTGATCGTGGACTACCTGCAGCTCGTGCCGTCGCCCTCGGGCGTGGCCCGCTCGACGCAGGACGAGGACCTGGCGCTGGTGCTGCAGCGGCTCAAGGCGCTGGCGCTCGCGCGCCAGGTGGCGCTCGTCGTGGTGTCGCAGCTGCCCCGGTTCGACGCCAAGCGCCCCAACGCCAGGCCCGCGCTCGACGACTTCGGACACCTGGGCGCGATCAAGCAGCACGCCGATCTGGTGCTCGGGCTGTACCGGGAGGAGATGTACAACCCGGGCTACGGCGTGGACGGCGCCACGGAATTGATCGTGCTCAAGAACCGCAACGGGCCGACCGGCTTCGTCGACCTGTACTTCTATCGACGCTGGATGCGATTCGAAGACATGCTCGACCCGGATCGGTGAAGGTTGTAGGTTAGAGCCATGGCGGGCCACAGTAAGTGGAAGCAGATCAAGCGGAAGAAGGCCGTCACCGACGCGCGGCGGGGCGCGCTCTTCACCAAGCTGATTCGCGAGATTACGATCGCCGCCAAGCAGGGCGGCGGCGATCCCGCGGGCAACGCCCGACTCCGCACCGCCATCGACGCCGCCAAGGCCGAGAACATGCCGCTCGACAACATCGAGCGCGCCGTCAAGAAGGGGACCGGCGAGCTCGAGGGGGTGACATACGAAGAGGTCACCTACGAGGGGTACGGTCCCGGCGGCGCGGCCTTGCTCATCGAAGCGACCACGGACAACGCGAACCGCACCGTCGCGGAGATTCGCCACGTGTTCCAGCGGTACGGCGCGAACCTCGGTGCCGCGAACTCGGTGGCGTGGATGTTCGACCGCAAGGCCCAGATCACGGTGGACGCGACGCGTGCCGGCGAGGAAGCGGTGATGGAGGCGGCGCTCGACGCCGGAGCCGAAGACATGATGCGCGAGGGCGATGTGTTTCTCATCACCGGGCCCGCGGGCCGGCTGCATCTGATCAGCGAGCAGCTCAAGGCGAAGAAAATCGCGGTCCAAGCCGCCGAGATCGCGCTGCTCCCCAAGAGCACCGTGAAGGTGGACGGCAGGGACGCGAAGCAGCTGCTCGCGCTGATCGAGGCGCTCGAAGAAATGGACGACGTCGCCAAAGTGTCGTCCAACTTCGACATCGACGCCGAGGCGCTGGCGGCGGCGACGGCGTGACGTGAAGGTCCTGGGCGTCGACCCGGGCACGGCGGTCACCGGCTACGGCGTGATCGAGACCGGGAACGGCGGCTCGACACGGGACCGTGTAGGCCGGCTGATCGAGTGCGGGGTGATCCGCTTCGCCGCCAAGAGCCCCCTCCCCGAGCGGCTGCGCGCCCTCCATGAGCACATCACGGGTCTGATCGCCCGGCATCGCCCCAGCGCGCTGGCGCTGGAGAACGCGTTCTACGCGAAGAACGTCCATACCACGCTGGTCCTGGGGCACGCCCGCGGCGTGATCCTGCTCGCCGCCGAGCAGGCGGGCCTCGCGATCGCGCAGTATCCGCCGGCGACCGTCAAGAAAACGGTGGCGGGGGCGGGCGGCGCCCCGAAAGCGCAGATCGGCAGCGTGGTCGCCCGGCTGCTGCGGCTGAAGGAAGCTCCCAAGCCCGCCGACGCGGCCGACGGCGTGGCGGTGGCGCTCACCCACATCCTGCGGACGTGATCGCCCAGGTCGCCGGTCGCCTCGCCGCCAAGCAGGCGGATCGCGTCCTGATCCACACCGCGGGCGGCGTCGGCTACGAGATCGTGGTGCCGCTGGGCGTGATGGAGCGCCTGCCCGCGGTGGGCGAGACGGTCACCCTCGCCACCGAGCTGGTGGTGCGCGAGGACGGCTGGTCGCTCTACGGCTTTCACGACGAGGCGGGGCGCCGCTTCTTTCAGCGGCTCGTCGGTGTGAGCGGCGTCGGGCCGAAGATCGCGATCGCCTTGATGTCCGCCCTGGGGGTGGAGCGCGGGGCGCGGGCGGTGAAGGAGCGGAACATCGCGTTGCTCGCGTCGGTCAGCGGGATTGGGAAGAAGACGGCCGAGCGGCTGGCGCTTGAACTGGCCGACAAGCTCGGCGAGTTTGAGGAAGCGGCGGGAGCGGTGGTGCCGGAAGGAGCGGCGGGGGCGGCCGGGGCGGCGCTCCGCGCACTCGAGCGGCTCGGGTATGCGACCGTCGAGGCCGACCGCGCGTTGCGTCAGGTGCTCGCCGCGGACGGTGGGAGCGGTGTCGACCCAGAGACGCTGGTGCGGCGCGCCCTGCAGCTGCTCGCTCAAGGATGACCATGGCCCTCACCGCTGAGTGGATCTGCACGCGCTGCGGCTCGACCAACCGGCTCCTCGTGCCCGACGGCGCGACGCGCGCCACGGACGAGTGCGTCGCCTGCCACACCGGGCACGCGCTCGAAGCCGATACACGGCCGGTGCGGTGGCGCGCGCGGCCCCTGGGGAACAAGGCGGCGTGAGCGCCCGTCCGCGGACGCAGGTCACCACGCCGGACGCCCTGCCCGACGAGCGCCTCACCGACGCCGCGCTCCGGCCGTCGGGGCTGGACGAGTTCGTCGGCCAGGCGAAGGTGAAGGAGTCGCTCCAGATCGCCATCGACGCGGCGAAGCAGCGGCGGGAGCCCCTCGATCATACACTGTTCTTCGGGCCCCCGGGGCTCGGCAAGACGACCCTCGCGCTGCTCATGGCGAAGGAGCTGGGCGTGAGCGTCCGCACGACCTCGGGCCCCGTGCTCGAGCGGCCGGGAGACCTGGTCGGCCTGCTCACGTCGCTCCAGGCGAACGACATCCTGTTCATCGACGAAGTGCACCGCCTGCGCCCGGCGCTCGAGGAGTTCCTCTACCCCGCGATGGAGGACTACCGGGTCGACGTCCGCATCGCGGAGGGCCCGCACGCGCAGACCATTCCGATGGCGCTCGAGCGGTTCACGCTGATCGGGGCGACTACCCGCTTCGGCCTGCTCTCGCCGCCGATGCGCGCGCGCTTCGGCCTGGTGGAGCGGCTCTCCTACTATCCGCCGGACGACCTGGCGCAGATCATCAACCGCTCGGCCGGGATCCTCGGCGTCCCCGCGGACGTCGCGGGGATCGCCGAGATCGCCCGCCGCAGCCGCGGGACGCCCCGCGTCGCGAACCGGCTGCTGAAGCGGGTGCGCGACTATGCCCAGGTGCGCGCCGGCGGCAAGATCACGGCGCAGGTGGCGGGTGAGGCGCTCCAACGGCTGGACGTAGACGAGTTCGGTCTCGACGACATGGACGGGCGCATCCTCAAGACGATCATCGAGCAGTTCGAGGGTGGTCCGGTGGGACTCACGACCATCGCCGCCGCCGTGGGGGAGGACGCCGGCACGCTCGAGGAAGTGTACGAGCCGTTCCTGATGCAGCAGGGGTTCCTGGCCCGCACGCCACGCGGCCGCTGCGCGACGGGCGCCGCGTACCGGCATTTCGGGTTCACGCCGCCGAACAGCGCGGAACAGCCGACGATGTTCGACACCTGAACGCGGAACGCGAAACGCGAAACAGAAGGTCGGTCGACCGTTCCGCGTTCCGACTTCCGCGTTCCGCGTTTCTCTCATGCGCACTTCAGACTTCGATTACCAGCTCCCCCCCTCCCTCATCGCCCAAGACCCGCTCCCGGACCGGGGAGCGAGCCGGCTCCTGATCCTGGACCGCGCTACTGGAGCCATCCGGCACGGGCGCTTCTCCGACATCGCAGAGCTGATAGCGCCCGAGGACGTGCTGGTATTGAACGTCTCACGCGTCATTCCCGCACGACTCCATGGGAAGCGGGACGCGGGCGCTCCGGCGGAGCTCCTGCTCGTCCGCGAGCTGCCCGACGGCACCTGGCTCGCCATGGGGCATCCCGGTGGGAAGCTGAAACCGGGCCGCACCGTGCGCTTCGGCGACGACAGCGCGGTCCAGGTCGTCGAGATGTTGGGCGGCGGACTGCGGCGCGTGCAGTTCGTGGGTCCGCTCGACGCCCCGGGCACGCTCGCCAAGTACGGCGAGGTGCCGCTCCCGCCCTACATCCGCCGCGCGCCGCGCCCGGAGGATCGCGAGCGCTACCAGACGGTGTACGCGGCTCACGACGGCAGCATCGCCGCCCCCACGGCCGGGTTGCATTTCACACCCGACCTGCTGGGCCGGCTGCGCGACAAGGGCGTGGCGGTGGCGGAGGTGGACCTGCACGTCGGCCCCGGCACTTTCAAGCCGGTGGAGACCGACGACCTCGCGCGCCATGCGATGCACGACGAGGCGTACCGGGTGAGCGACAGCGCGGCCGGGAGCATCAACGAGCGACGGGAAGCGGGAGGTCGCGTCTGGGCGGTCGGGACCACGGTGGTGCGCACGCTCGAGACGCTCGCCGGCGAGCGCGGCCGCATCGCTCCGGGCGCCGGTGAGACCCAGCTCTTCATTCATCCCCCGTACTCGTTCCGCGCGGTCGACCGGCTGCTCACGAACTTCCACCTGCCGCGCTCGACCCTGCTAATGTTGGTGTGCGCGTTCGGGGGCTACGACAACGTCATGCGCGCGTACGGGGAAGCGGTACGGGAGAAATACAGGTTCTATTCATATGGCGATGCCATGGCCATTGTGTGAACGCGGAACGCGGAAGTCGGAACGCGGAACAGGCGCTCGCCCTTCCGTTCCGCGTTCCGCGTTCCGAGTTCCGCGTTGATTCGCATGTTCGAATTCTCGATCGAGGCAACGTGCGGCTCAGCCCGCACCGGACGCCTCACTCTCCCGCACGGTAGCGTCGAGACCCCGGTCTTCATGCCGGTCGGGACCCAGGGGACCGTGCGGGCGCTTTCGCCCAACGACCTCCGCGCCGCGGGCGCGACGCTCGTGCTCGCGAACGCCTATCACCTGCACGTGCGCCCGGGCGAGCAGGTGGTGGCCAAGGTCG
>QHUU01000126.1 GCA_003222155.1 Gemmatimonadota bacterium
CTTGATGCCCATGATGAACAGGATTCCCCAGTGCATCAGAAAAGCGTTCACCGCCCACAGGTGCGCGAGCCGCTTGTTGAGGAGCGCGAACGGGGCCCCCAGCTCCACGAGCAAAGTCATGACGCCGAAGCAGGTGAACAGCCACAGTTGCGGATAAACGATGTAGAACAAACTCGACCCGGCGTCGCCCAGCACTTCCTTGCGCAGCGCGTCGGCGGCCACCTGGCTCCGGAGCGCTTCACCGGTGACCCAGGACCACCCCAGCTCGCCCGTGACCTTCGCCATCCCCGTCACGAAGTAGGCCAGCGCCGTGACGACGCACATCAGCCGGATCGGCCAGCCATATTCCCAGGTACCCGCCGGATCCCGCCTCCGCGCTTGTCGTTCGCCGGCGGCCGCCCGGCTCGCGCTCACCGCGGCCGTCTCCGCCGACGGCATCAGCCCAAGGACCAGATGGCGGGCGGCGAGCGGAATCCCGCGCGACGCCGACCCCGATCGCGCCACGTGCAGCCGCCCGCGCCACCGCGCCCAGACGCTCGGCAGACCTCGTCCCGGGCCGGCGCCGGCGGCGCGCCGTGCATCGAGCGACAACGCATCCGCGGCGGGCGCCAGTGCGAGGATCAGGACGTGCAGCACCAGCAGGTTCTCCGAATGGTAGACCATCGACCACGACTGGCGGTACGAGAGGACCCAGAACAGCAGCGCGGCGAACAGCGGGCCGGTGAAACGGTAGCGCCACCCGAGGAGGAACGGGACGCTCGCCACCAGGGTGGCGAGGACGAGCGCCTCGTGCAATGCGGGGGAGAGGGGGTGGGACAGGAGGGCGACGACGCCCACGGGCTGGAACAGTGCAGCCTTGGTCTGTCCGACGGTCACCCACACCGGATACTCCGTTCCCACCAGCCACAGGGAGAACGCACCGATCAGGATCCGGAGCATGGCGAGCCGTGCCGCCGGAGCTTCCGGAAACCACAACGCATCGAGGCGCCTCGCCAGCCGGGTCATGGCTCGGCTCCCGCGAGCTCCGCGTCGTGGGCGACGGGACATGCAGCCCGCACTCGCTCCGCCGCCGGCGTCTTGTTTCCGCCGAAGTACTCCGCCAGGCGGAACGTGCCGGTCACGACCTGAACGGCCGTGATGGGGTCCTCCTCATGAAGCGCCTGCTCCGCTCGCGCCACCTCGCCCGCGACGAATCGGCAGAGCGCATCCGCCTTGCCGTCACGTACCAGCTTGTTGATCTGTCGGCGCGTCTGGTTGAAGCCGCCGTTCCCGGCGAGCTCGTGCGACAACGTGTGTCGCGCGCCGTTCCGGTCGAGGCCCACCAGGTAGGTGACCACGTACCTACCCTTCCGCGCCTGCGAGAACATCGGGTAGTATGAAAACGGGAAGCTGTCTTTCGGGGCGGCGCGCCAGTTCTGCGCCAGCGGCGCGACCGTGGCGCCCATGAGCAGCACACTGACGCCACCGGCCAGGCCCTTCCGGAGCGTCGCGCCGGGCGACGCCACGCCGCAGCTGCGGGCCGCGTCGAGCGAGCAGCCGAAGTGTCGCCGGTTGCGCGCGACCCAGGCGTAGATCCAGGGGCCGACGAGCGCCGCGCCCGGAGCGTAGAACAGCGGGAGGAAGGCGTACAGCCGCCGGCTCTCCCACAGCATCCGCCGATAGGCGAAGAACCCCCGGAAGACCTCTCCGCGGGACGTCACGACGAACATCGCGTGATCGGTGTCCGCGTCCGCGAGCATCGGAAACCGGGCGCGGATCATCTCGCGGTCGTTCGCATCGTGCAGGCGGAGCAAGGGCCGGCGCGCGAGGCGCTCCACCCGATCCAGGGACCGTTTGCAGAAGCGGCATTGGCCGTCGTAGATGACGTCGAGCATGGTCTTCTCGCTCCTTCATCCCAGGGTGAGCGCCGACTGTTCCCCCGAACGACGCCGGCGGCCGACGGCGGCCGATTCCACCGGCAGGCCCGCGTTCAACTCCCCCGCAGCCAGGCCGCCGGCTGTGACGCACGGGATCCGGGTCGCGGCCTCGACCTCCCGCCGGCCCAGCGCGCTCCGTGAGACGAGCCCGGAGACCGCCAGCGGTGTGATCGCGCGGTCGCGCAGCAGGTGGACCGCGCCGGCCGCGCCCAGCGCGTCGGTCGCGGTGAGCAGCCACGCGTCCACGCTGGACGTGAACCCGCTGCTTCCCAGCAGCGCCGCCGTTTCGCCCTGAATGATTCCGTCGGCGATCTCGATCACGACCCAGGCCGCTCCCTCGGCGGCGGCGTGCTCCATGAGCAGGTGGTACAGGCCGAGCAAGTCGGGAAGCGTGGAGCGGTAGGTCGAGGGAAATCCGCCGTCGAGGAAGTCGAGCGCCACGCAGGCCCCGGCATCGAGGAGCGTGAACGTGTCGCGGCTGGCGGCGGTGCCGGTCAGCTTGATGCAGGCGACGCGGATCCCGGTGCGTCGGAGGCCGAGGACGAGGCTCCGGGCGGTGTGCGTCTTCCCCGAATCCATCGACGTCCCGACGACCACCGCCACGCGCGGCCGAGCCGCGCCCGGGCGCGGAGGGAGGGGCGGGAGACGAAAGGTCCGCAGCCGCAGGAGCCGTCCGTCCGCATCTCCCAGAGCCCCTTCCAGGCGCAGCCGGGTCGGTTCGGGCATCGTGTCGTGCTTGCTCGCGACCAAGCCGCACAACCCGCCGGCGGAAAGCAGGTGGCAGTCGTCGGCCTCCGCCGCCGCGTACCCCTCGAACTGCAGGGTCGCATAGCGATGGCCGAACACGGCGGCGATCAAGTCCCCTGGGTGCAGCGCGCAGCGCCGGCCGTTCGCCAAGTCCAACGTCGCGTTCTTCCCGATCCCGCTGACCCGCGCCAGGACGATGTCGCCCACCATCGGGGGCGTCGGGCGCGGCAGCAGAGACCGGATGCTCGGTTCCGGCACGCGGCGCAGCGCGTACGAAACCCGGATGGCTGCGCGCACCTCGTCGGACAAACGCCCGACCTGGAGTGAATCGCGGCCATCGACACCGATCGCTGCGACACCGGATCCGCCGGCGCCCACCGGGGACGGCGCGGTTCGTTGTGATTGGTTCACTTGCGCTCTCCATTTCGTCAACCGATGGTCTCGTCAACCGATGGTCGCGCGTGCTTGACGCGGGGAGCTACTGCCGCACGAGCGGTGCGCCACGGGCGGCAACCACCGTGCCGGCAGGGCTCAGCTATTGGAAGGGGCGTGTGCCGCCAGGGCGCCGCGCACGACGCCGCGGCGGCGCGTCAGCGCTCACATCGCGCAGAAACGTCGTCGCTTCGCTCGCGCCATTCCGTTGCAACACCAGCAGCCGGGACGGTTACGTCGCGAAGCATCGCAACAGTCGCGTAACAATTCGGCTGCGAACTGTGGGCGCGACGGGCTCGCACGAAATTCGGGCAAAGGGGGCGGTGCGCGTGCCCTCGAGCGGAGCACCGGATCACGAACCAAACAGCTTCGTCACCTCCCGCTTCATCACCTTGCCGAGCGCGTTGCGGGGGAGCGCCTGCACCACGGAGAGTGCCCGCGGCACTTTGTAGGGCGCGAGTCGCTCTTTGGCCCACGCGCGGAGGTCGGGTAGCGTGAGGCTACTGCCCGGCGCGAGCTCCACGGCCGCGCACACCCGCTCGCCCCACTCCGCGTCGTCGACTCCGACCACGGCGCACTCGGCGATCGCCGGGTGGGTGCGGAGCACCTCTTCGACCTCCAGCGCCGAGATCTTATAGCCGCCGGTCTTGATGATGTCGACGCTGGCGCGGCCGAGCATGCGGTACGCGCCGTCCTCGACCACCGCGACATCTC
>QHUU01000076.1 GCA_003222155.1 Gemmatimonadota bacterium
TCGCGATCTCGTCGTCGGTCGGCTCGCGCCCGAGCTCCTGGGACAGATAGGTCTCGGTGCGGCTCATGCGGATCAGCTGCGAGTTCTGATTCAGCGGAATGCGCACGCTGCGGGTCTGCTCGGCGAGCGCCTTCAACACCGCCTGCCGCACCCACCACACCGCGTACGAGATGAACTTCACGCCTTGATCCGGATCGAACTTCTTGACCGCTTTGAGGAGCCCCTCGTTCCCGATCGCCACCAGCTCGGAGAGGTCGAGACCGTGACCCTGATATTTCTTGACGTAGGAAATGACGAAGCGGAGGTTGGCGGTGACGAGCCGCTCGGCGGCTTTTTCATCGCCCCGCTGTACCCGTCGCGCGAGTCTGCGTTCTTCAGCGGGATCTTTGATGAGGGGGAGCTTCTGGATGTCCTGCAGGTACTGGTCGAAGGCGCCGGAAGGATTGGTTCGAAAGAACGCCTTGGCCTTGCCTCCGTTCGACCGCACCATAGCTAGGGCTCCGACGGTGGAGACTAATGTTGAGCCAGTGGAAAACTCTATGAACGGCGCCCAATATAGGAATCGCCTGCGAATGGTGCAAATGTACTCATTTTTCCACATCACAAATTGTTAGCCTGTCGCACGACTGCCCCGTTTGTCCACTATCCACATGGCGTGTGGAGAAATGGATGTTGACGCGCCGTTGACGCGGGACGGTGCGGCATGTGGAGACGTGCAGAGTAATGTGGGAAGTTGTTGACGCACTTGTAATTAGTCTCACCCTGCGATTAGCGCCCTGCGAGCACGTCGCGCACCACCCCCTCCGGCGCGGTCACCGTCCAACTGCTGCCGTCGGCGTGCATGCGCCCCACCGCCTCCGGTAGTGCGAACCGCACCGTTCCGGCGCGCGCCTTTTTGTCCAGCTGCATCGTGGCGAGCAGGCCGTCCGCGGTCGCGCTTTCGGGGAGCTCGCGAGGGAGACCGTAGCGCTCCAGCAGCTTGCGAATCCGATCGGCGGTTCCCGCTGCGGCGATCCCGAGCACCTCGGCGAGCCGCGCTTCGTACGCCATGCCGATCGCCACGGCCTCGCCGTGCAGCACGGCGAACTTCACGGTCGCCTCGACCGCGTGCGCCACGGTGTGACCGAAGTTGAGGATCGCGCGACGGCCGGTCTCACGCTCGTCCGCCGCGACCACGCCCGCCTTGATCTCCACGGAGCGCCGCACCAGCTGCTCGAGGGCATCGGGCTGCCGCGTCGTCACGGCGTCGTGCTCGCGCTCCAGGAATGCGAAGTAGTCGGGGTCGGCGATCGCGCCGTGCTTGACCGCTTCCGCGACCCCCGCGGCGAGCTGCGGCGCCGGCAGGGTAGCGAGCAGGTCCAGGTCGGCGACGACGAGACGGGGTTGGTGAAAAGCGCCCAGCAGGTTCTTGCCGGCGGGGACGTCGACACCGGTCTTGCCGCCGATCGACGAGTCGATCATCGCGAGCAGCGTCGTGGGTGCCTGGACGTAGGGAACGCCCCGCAGGTACGTGGCCGCGACGAACCCCGCCACGTCGCCCACGACGCCTCCCCCGAGCGCCAGCACGGCGCTGTCGCGCCCGAACTGCGCCGCGAGCAGGCGATCCGAGAGCGCGGCCCATGTCTCCCGCGTCTTGTTCCATTCTCCCGCGGGGAATTGGAACAGGTCGGCGTGCAGCTTGGCGTCGCGCAGCGCGGTCACCAGCCGCTCCCCGCACAGCGTCGCGACGTGCGAGTCGGTGATCACGGCGTAGCGGGCGGCGGGACAGGCAGCCTGGACGAGCGCCGGGAGCCGCCCGCCGAGCCCCCGGCCGATGACGATATCGTAGGACGCGTCGCGCTGCTCCGCGATGGCGACGCGGACCGTCACCACTTGACGTCGGGGCGCCCGGCGTGCGCGTTGGCAGCGCGCGCGAGGACGAACAGAAGATCCGACAGACGGTTCAGATACCGCAGGATCGCGGGATTGATCTGCTCGTGGCGCGCCAGGGCGACGACGGCGCGCTCGGCCCGACGACACACCGTCCGCCCCAGGTGCAGCGCGGCGGCCTTGGGCGCTCCGCCCGGAAGAATGAAGTTCTTGAGCGGCTCGAGCCGCGATTCGTGACCGTCAATGACATCCTCGAGCGCCGCGATGTCCGAGTCGCCGATGGCCGCGCCGCTCCGCGAGAGCGCTTTGCGCAGGTTGTCGGGATCCGGCGTCGCGAGCTCGGCCCCGACGGTGAACAGGCCGCGCTGGATGGTCTGGAGCAGGGAATCTGCGAACTCCGCAGGGTCGAGTGTGCGCGCCAGCCCGAGCGCCGCGTTCAACTCATCCACCTCACCGTACGCCGCGACCCGGAGACTGTCCTTGGGCGTCCGGCCTCCCCCAAACAGGCCCGTTTCTCCTCCGTCCCCGGTCTTCGTGTAAATCTTCAACCGCTCCCCTCCCTTCTCTCCGGGGCTTCCGTTACGATTGAAGCCCATGCAGGACGTCAAAGATATCACCATAATCGGCGCCGGCCCGACCGGGTTGTTCGGCGCGTTTTACGCCGGGATGCGCGGGGCATCCTGCCGCCTGATCGACAACCTCGACCAGGTGGGCGGGCAACTCACCGCGCTCTATCCCGAGAAATACATCTTCGACGTGGCCGGCTTTCCGAAGGTCCTCGCCAAAGACCTCGTGAAGGGCATGGCCGAGCAGGCGTTCCAGTTCAAGCAGCCGGTCCACCTCGGCGAGAACGTGCTGGGCCTGAAGCGCGACTCGGAGAACGGCAAGCCGGCCTTCACGGTGGTGACGGAGCGGGACGAGTACCCGTCGCGCACGGTGCTGATCGCGGGGGGCATCGGCGCCTTCACGCCCCGCAAGCTGCCGCTCAAGGACGTGGACCGCTGGTACGGAAAAGGGCTGCACGATCGCGTGCTGGATCCGAAGCTGTTCAGCGGCAAGCGGGTCTTGCTCGTCGGGGGCGGTGACTCGGCGTTCGACTGGGCCGTGAACCTGCAGGGGATCGCGCGCTCCATCGTCATGATCCACCGCCGCGACGGCTTCCGCGCGCACGCCGCGACGGTACGTCAGGTGCAGGCGCTGTGCGCGGCGGGCAAAATGGAGCTCCGTACGTTCTGGGAGCTGAAAATGATCCACGGCGCGGACGTGATCGATTCCGTGACCATCTACAACAGCAAGACCAAAGTCGAGGAGCGCCTCGCGGTCGACAGTGTGATCCCGCAGCTGGGCTTCATCTCCTCACTCGGGGCCATCGCGCAGTGGGGGCTCGACATCGAGAAAGGCGAGATCAAGGTCTCGCAGACGATGGCGACCAACCTGCCGGGTGTGTTCGCCGCCGGGGACATCACCACCTATCCCGGCAAGCTCAAGCTGATCGCGACCGGCGCCGCCGAGGCGGCCATCGCCGTCAACCACGCGGTGCACTTCATCAATCCCGCGGCGAAGGTCGAGCCCGGGCACTCCTCGAACATGGCGCTGTTCGGGCAGACGGAAGACTGATTACTTCGTCTTCCCAATTTCGACGACTACCGAATCGATTTGCGCCAGCATCTGGGCAGACGGCACCGCGTGCCCGTTCGCCTGGACGCTGAACGTGACGGTCCGACCGTTCGGCTGCTCGATGTAGCCCGACAGGCTGTTGACGCGGTCGATACTGCCGGTCTTGGCGATTACGCGGCCTTCCAGGGGCGTGCCGACGAAGCGTTTGAGGAGCGAGCCCGGTTGTCCGGCGTGCGGCAGCGCGGCCACGAACGCCGCTCCCTTGGGATGGCGATGCATGTAGGCCAGCAGCTGCGCGAACGCATGCGGGGTGACCAGGTTGCCGGCGGCGAGCCCCGACCCGTCCTCGAGCGCGACAGCGGTCGAGTCGATCTTCACCGAATCGATCAGGAAGCGGCGCTCCACGTCGAGCCCCGCCGCCCAGCTGCCCTCCCCTTTGATCTCACGACCCAGCACCTTGAGCAGCATCTCGGCGAACCAGTTCTGACTGGTATTGAGGATCGGGAAGAGGACATCGGGCAGCGGTCGCCCGCGGTATTCGACGAGCGGGGAGCCGCAGCACCGGGCCGCCCGGTAGGCGAGCGAATCCGTCGTGCCCGTCGCCCCGCCCGCCACCGCGACGCCCTTGCGGCCGAGCGAGGTCGCGAGGGCCCGCGCGGCGTAGAGATTCGGGTCCGGGACCGCGACGCTCTCCACCGACGGCTTCCTGCCGAGTGCGACCGTCCCCTCCGCCCGGATGCCCCATCCTCCGCCGCTGCGAAAGAAGTTGTCGCCGATGGTGGACGTCGAGTCCGCGGCCACGGTGCGGGCCCGGTTCTCGAACGTGATGAGCCCCAGGTCGGGTGACCAGGTGATCACGGGGGGCGCGTCCACGCCCGGCCCGGGCGCGATGTGGAAGTCCACGCTGTTGTCGTGGAACCCGAGGCCGGACACCGGCGCTGCGTACCACCACGTCAGGTCCCACGCGTTCCAGCCGTAGTGAATCAGGGTCGGCTCGAAATACGATCCGTCGCCCACCAGCTTTCCCGTGATGCGCCGGATGCCGCGGGCGCCCACGGAGTCGGCGATGGCGTCGATGGCGGTGAACGCCGAATCGCACGCGCCGGGGGCGAGCGTATCGACGGAGAAGCACCGCTCGGACCAGGTGGGATCGCCCCGCCCGTAGAGGATCAGGTCACCGTACAACACGCCGCTCTCCACCCGCCCGTTCACGTACAGGCTGGTGGTCACGCGATAGTCCACCGGCAGCAACACGGCCGCGGCCGCGGTGACCACGAGCTTCGTGTTGCTCGCCGGCACGGAGAAATGATCGGCGTTGCGCCGGTACAGGACCCGGCCGCGATCGTCCACGACGTAGAGCCCCCAGGTGGCGCGGTCGAACGGCGGGGCGTCGATCAGTTGCGCCAGCCGGTGCTCCAGAGAGCCGCGCAGCGCCACGGTACGCGGTCGCGTAGTGGACGACTGCGCCGCGACGCTCGAGCTAATCGTAAGCGATGCGAGGATCAGCTTTCGCATAGAGGAGATCCGTCCCCAGGTTGACCAGCACGAACACGATGGACATGAACAGAATACTTCCCTGGATCGCGGGCAGGTCGCGCTTCTCGATCGCCGTGAGCACGTAGCGCCCCAGACCCGGCCACCCGAAGATCGTCTCGGTGAGAATGCTGCCGGTCAAATAGCTCCCCGTGTCGAGACCCAACACGGTGATCACCGGGATCAGCGCGTTGCGCAGCCCGTGGCGCAGCACCACGGCCGCCTCGCTCAGACCCTTCGCCCGCGCTGTGCGCACGAAATCGCTCGACAGCACGTCGAGCATGGCCGCGCGCGTGATGCGCGACAGAAAAGCGATCGAGCGCATCCCGAGCGTGAGCGCCGGCAGGACGAGGTACGCGAGGCCGCCCGAGCCGGACGGGGGCAGCCAGTGCAGCCCCAGCGCGAACACGAGGATCAGGAGCAGCCCCACCCAGTACACGGGGAACGACACGCCGACATACGACACCAGCATGGCGAGGCGGTCGAACGCGCCCCCCGGCCGCACCGCCGACAACGCTCCCAACGTGATGCCGCACAGCGCCGCGACGAGCATCGCGGCCAAGGCGAGCTGCACCGTCTTGGGGAAGCGCTCCTCCAGGTCCCGGGTGATCGGTCGCTGCGTGATGTAGGAGCGCCCGAAGTCGCCGCGCAGCACGCCCCAGAGATAGTGCCCGAACTGCGCCGGGAGCGGATCGTCGAGGTGCAGCTCGGCGCGCAGCCGCGCGATCGTGGCCGAGTCGGCGCGCTCGCCCACCATCGCGGCGACGGGATCGCCCGGTGCGACGTTCAGCAGCAGAAACGCGACGACCAGCACGCCGAACAGCGTCGGCAGCGTCATGAGCAGGCGGCGCCCCGCCAGCCGCATCACCGCCCCCCGCCCCCCAGGCGCGCGTGGGTCCAGCGCTGTCCGTTGAAGATGACCGGCAGGTCCCACCCGCTGAGGTCGGGCCGGTGGGCCCACAGGTCCTTTGGGAACCAGAGGTAGAGCCACGGCGCAGCCGCGTACACGCGGTCGTCGATTCGCCGGTACAGCGCCGTGCGGACGGCCTCGTCCGCAGTGCGACGGGCGGCGAGAATCAGCGAGTCCGTTACCGCGTCCGCGTAGAACGCATAGTTGCCGCCCGGCCCGAAACTGCCGGAATAGAAGAGAGGATAGAGGAAGTTGTCGGCGTCGGGATAGTCGGCCCACCAGTCGAGGATCACCATGTCGGCCTGACCGTTGCGGGCGGCCTCACGCTGGCTGGAGGCGTCGCGCTCGACCAGCTCCACCCGCACGCCCACGGCGGCGAGCTGGGACTGGATCGCCTGGGCCGCGCGCGACAGCTCGACGTTGGCCGCCGTGCGCCACAGCTGCAGGTCGATGCCCGTGGTGTATCCGGCCTGGGCGAGCAGCCGCCGCGCCGCGGCCGGATCGTAGCCGTACGCGGGCCGCGTGGTGTCGCTTCCGGCCAGCGCCGGCGGGATCGCCCCGCGTGCCCGGATGCCGCGCCCGCCGTACACCGTGGCGAGGATCTCCGGGACGTTCACCGCCTGGTTGATGGCCCGGCGCACGCGCACGTCGGAGAGCGGCCCGCGCCGGTTGTTGAGCGCGACGTATACCACGCGCAGCGCCGGCTTCTCCACCAGCCAGTGAGGGTGCTGCGCGCGCCACCGCGCCGTCTCGCCGAACGGCACCTCGATCACGCTCAGCCGGCCCGCCTCGAACTCGGCGGCCCGGGTGAGCGGCTCGGGGATGATGCGCACGATGAGCGTGTCGGCGAGCGGGGCGCCACCCCAGTAGTCGGGATTGCGCGCGAACGTGAGCGCATCGTCGTGCTGCCACGCCACGAACCGCCACGGGCCCGTGCCGATCGGTGGCTCCCCCGGCTCCGCGGGCGGGGGCGGGGGCGGGGGCGGGGGCACCACACTCGCGACCGGCATGGCGAGAAACTTGGGAAAAATGGCGAGCGGCTCGGTGAGCGTGATGGCTACGCCTGAGTCGCCCACGAGCGTCACGCCGGTGACGTCGCCGGCGCGCCCCGCCGCGTACGCCTCCGCCCCGGCGATCGGGTAGAGCGGCCAGGGGCGGCCGCCCTTGGTCCCCGGCGCGAGCACCCGCAAGAAGCTCGCGCGCACCGCCCCGGCGGTGAGCGGCGTCCCGTTGTGGAACTTGACGCCCGCTCGCAGGTGAAACACGTAGCGTCGACCGTCGCGCGACGCGGTCCAGCGATCTGCCAGCGCGGGCTCGAGCCGGCCGTCGGGATCGAACCGCGTCAACCCGTCGAAGGCCAGCGTCACCATCTCGCCGCTGGGCACGTCGGTCGAGAGCGCGGGATCGAGCGAGCGCGGGTCGTACGACTCGTAGTAGACCAGCCCGGCGCGCCCGGCCGCCGCGCGACCGCATGCGACGGCCGCAACGAGGGTGGTGTGGAGGAGGATGGAGCGCGCGCGCATGGGGTCGAGTGTCGAAAAGGTTGACAGTGTGGCGGGAGCGAGCCAACATAGGGAGGCAGCCCGACCGCGTCAATTGCGTGCGTCTCTTCCGGTCCTCGTCGTCGCCGTATTCGCGGCGGCTCGCCTCGCCGCGCAGCAGGAGCCGCAGCGGGTAGTCCGCGGGCTTTCCTTCGAGGGTAATCACGCGATCGACCACTACACGCTGAGTGCCGCGATCGCGACCACCAATTCGAGCACTTTCGCGACCAGCCCCTTTCTCCGCTGGCTCGGGCTCGGGGAGAAACGACCCTTCAACGAGCTCGAGTTCCGGCGCGACGTGGTGCGCCTGCTGCTGCTGTACCGTCAGAGCGGCTACATGAACGCCGTGATCGACACCGTCGTGCTCCGTGCAGCGCGGGACGTGTATGTGAAGTTCCGGATCTACGAGGGTGACCCGGTGCGCCTCACCAGGCTCGACATTCTGGGGGTCGACTCGATCCTTGACGTGCCGCCCCTGAAACGCGCGCTGCCGCTCCAGGTCGGGGACCCGTTCAACCGAGCGCTGTTCCAGGCGTCGGCCGACACGATCGTGGGCCGGCTCAGGAACCGCGGGTACCCCTACGCCGACGTGTTGCGGAGCTACGACGTGGACGCGGCGGCGCTCCGGGCGGTCGCCGCGCTCGAGGGTGTGCCGGGGCGCCGCATGCGGGTGGGCGAGGTGATCATCACGGGTGCCGGTCAGGTCGACACGGGCAGCGTGCGGCGGATGCTCTCGGTGCGGCCGGGGGACTGGTTTCGGCAGGATCAGCTGTACCTGACGCAACGCGACCTGTACGGCTTGGGGATGTTCCGCTCGGTGAACGTGGTGCTGGCCGACACGGTGGCGGGGGCAGGCGGCGACTCCACGGTGCGGGTGATCGTGCGTGTGGCCGAGGCGCCGCTGCGCCGCATCCGGATCGGGGCGGGGTACGGCTCGCTCGACTGTTTCCGCGTGCAGAGCGGCTGGACGGCCTACGATTTCCTCGGCGGCGCGCGCTCGCTCGACCTCACGGGGCAGTTCTCCAAGCTCGGCGTCGGCATTCCCGCCGATGCCGGGTTCAAGCAGAACGTGTGCCACCCGCTGCACGACGATGCGACGTCCGACACCGTCAACTACAACGCCACCCTGTCGTTGCGCCAGCCGGCGTTTCTCTCGCCGCGCCACACCGCGAGCGTGGCGCTGTTTACCGAGCGGCGCTCGGAGTTCAAGGCATACACGCGCCAGGCGGTGGGCGCGAATCTGGCCGTGACGTTCAACGCCCGCCGCAACATTCCCATCACGCTCGGCTACAGCTATTCGGTGGGGCGGACGACCGCCGATCCGGCGGTCTACTGCCAGCTGTTCCGCTTGTGCGACGCGTCGGAGCAGGCGTTCCTCGCCAACCGGCGGCGGTTCGGGGCCGTGACGATCTCCGGAGTGCGGAACCAGACGAACTCGGTGCTCGATCCGACGGTGGGCGGTGTCGTCACCGCGACGTTGACTCACTCATCGCGGCTCGTCGGCTCGGACACGCTGTACGAGTTCAACCGCGGGCAACTCGAGGTGTCACGTTACTATCCCATCGGCCGGCGTGGGGCGTTTGCCTGGCGCGTGCTGGGGGGGACGATCCTGCCGGCGCGGCGCATCAGCTTCGCCGGCCAGAGCGTCAGGTTCGTGCCGCCGGATCAGCGGTTCTATGGCGGGGGTCCCAACTCGGTGCGCGGGTACGCCCGCAACGAGCTTGGTCCGCGCGTGTACGTCACGGACTCGATCGAGGTCAATGGCACCGATACGACCTACCGCAACCTCCAGGCGTCAGCCACCGGCGGCAACGCGATCTTCGCGGCGAACGTCGAGTTCCGATTCCCGACACCGCTGTTCCCCGATCGCATGCGCGTGGCGGTGTTCGCGGATGTCGGGCAGGTGTGGGAGCGGGAGGATCCGACGGTCCGCGGGGTGCGATTCACGCCGGGCCTCGGTGTGCGGTTCGTGACGCCTCTCGGGCCGGTACGGCTCGACGCCGCCTATAGCGGCTATCCCGCCGAGGCGGGAGTGCTCTACCTGCTTAACCGGGCGAACAACAGTCTCACCGCCGTCACCGACTCGGCGGGGAACCCCGTGCCGGTCCATCCGTCGTTGCCTGGCGGATTCTGGCAGCGGGTCGTGGTGCAGTTCGCCGTGGGCCAGGCGTTCTGATGGTCCGCCGCTCGCTCGGGGTCGCGCTGTGGATGGTCGCGGGGCTGCTCGCCTGCTTCCTGGGAGCGCTCGCCTCGCTCGTGGGCACGGATGCAGGACGCGCGCTGCTCACACGCGTGACGGCGGGAGCCCTGCACCAGGTGTTCACGGGCACGATCGAGATCGGCGACGTCGGCGGCTCACTGCTCACCGGCCTCACCTTCTCCCAGGTCCGGCTGTTCGACGCCGACACGACACTGGTCGCCTGGCTGCCGCGCGCCGACGTGAGCTATAACCCGTTCGATTTCGCGGCAGGGCGGGCGGTGCTGTTCGAGTTCGACTTGCGCCGGCCCGTGATCAACATCGTGCAGCACCCGAGCGGGCGGCTGAACATCGAGGAGCTGTTGCGTCTGGGCGGGCCGGACACGGGCAAGCACGGGCCGCCGGCGCTCATCCTGCTCCGGAACGTGCGCATCACGGACGGCAGCGTGACGCTGCGACTGCAGGCGCGCCACGCCGAGCCCGGCGATTCGGCGCTCGAGATCGTCGGCGGCGGCCCGAACGGGCGGCTGCGGGTGCGGCGCTTCGAGCATCTGGACGCGCACCTCGCGGCCCTGCAGGTCTCCTCGCCGCGCGAGCGCGGCATCCGCATCGACGTCTCGCGGCTCGCGTTCGAGAGCACCGACCCGGCGGTGCGGCTCGTCGACGTCGCCGGCCGGCTCCGGGTGATCGGCGACTCGATGGAGGTGCGGCTCGCGCGCGTGCAGCTGCCCGCGTCCGCGCTGCGGGACGCCCATGGCGCCGTCCGCTGGCCGCACGGCAAGCTGCTCTTCGATCTCCGGCTGCGCGCCGACTCGGCGACGCTCGGCGATTTCCCGTTCATCGATCGCCGGTTCACCGGCCCGCCCGCTACCGGGGTGCTGTCGGGGGACGTGCGCCTGCGCTCACACGGGAGCCGGGTCTTGGAGGTGGGAGTGGATGGGTTGGGCCTGGCGTTCGCGGGGGGCACGGTCGCCGGCCGCGTCACCGCCTTGAGCGTCGCGGACTCCGGGCTGGTGGCGCTGCGCGACGCCGATCTGGACGCCCACGACTTCGACCTCGAATTCGCCCGGCCCTTTCTCGACGCCCTGCCCTTTGCCGGACGGGTCACCGGGCGCACTGTCGCCACGGGGCCGCTCACGGCCCTCGCCCTGGAGACCGACTGGTCGTTCCGTGACTCGCTCGTGCCGGCGTGGCCGGAGTCGCGGGTGCGAGGCAAAGGTGAGGTGAACCTCAAAGCGGCCGACGGCATCCGGTTCCAGCCGTTCGCCGTCGAGGCGGCGAGCGTCGACCTGGGCACGCTGGCCCGACTGGCGCCGGCGGTGCGCCTCCACGGCACGCTCCTGGCCAACGGGAGCCTCGCGGGGCCGCTCAAGAACGCGCAGTTCAGCGGCACACTCGAGCATCGGGACGGCGATCGGCCGCCGAGCCACCTCACGGGCGCCGTGCGCCTCGATACGCGCGGCCAGGTGCTCGGCATCTACACCGACGTGACGGCGGACTCGCTCTCCTTCGACGGTCTCAAGGGCAGCTTTCCCACGCTGCCGCTGCGAGGAGCCGCGTCCGGGCCCGTGAGACTGGCGGGCCCGCTCGACGCGCTCGAGACCCACGCCGAGTTGCACGCTGGTGGCGAAGGAGGCGACGTGCGCGTCGACGGCGTGTTGATGGTCGATCTCCCGCACTATGGCGCGCGCGAGTTCGAGGTGGCGACGCGGGACGTTGATCTCGCGCACTGGCTCACCGGCGCCCCGCCCTCGCGCCTCGGCTTCACCGTCCGCGGCGCCCTGACGGGTGACAGCGGCGTCGCGCCCAGCGGCGCCGTGACCGCGACGCTCGGGCCGTCGCTGTTCGCCGGCGCGGGGCTCGACTCGGGCGCCGTACGCCTGCGCCTCGCCGACCGCCGCGTGTACGTCGACTCGCTGCTCCTGTCGCAACCCGGGCTCGTCGCCACCGGGTCCGGCTCGCTCGGCTGGACGCGCGGCACGAGCGGCCAGCTGGCGCTCGATTTCGACGCCGACAGCCTGAGCGCCATCGATTCCCTGGTGAGCTGGCTCGCCGGGAGCGCCGCCGCGGCGCGCGCCGACCCCGACCCGCCGATTCGGCCGCTCGCGGGCTCGGCCCGGTTGGTCGCGACGCTCGGGGGCTCGCTCGACTCGCTCGGCGTCGAGGTGCGCGCCAGCGTCGAGCGGGTGGCGTGGCGCGGTTGGCAGGTCCCCGCCGGCCGCGCGCGCCTCCAATGGCGCCCCGGTCCCACGCCCGCGTTCGCGCTGGAGGCGACGCTCGACTCCCTCGCCTACGGCACGCTCGGGTTCTCGGGGGCGGCGGCGACGGGGCGCGGGACGCTGGACTCGCTCACGTGGTTCGCGCGCTCCCGCATGGGCGGCGGCGGCGCCTTCCTCGCCGGCGGGCGCTTCGCCCGCCGCACGGACTCCGCGGGTGGCGCCGTGCTCGCCGTGGGTCTCGACTCGCTGGCCGTGCAGCTGCCGGGCGACGTGTGGGTACTTGAGCGGCCGACGCAGCTCAGCGTGACCGATTCGGCCGCTCGCGTGAGCCACCTGGTGCTGCAGAGCGTGTACGGGTCGGGCAAGCTCGCGCTCGAGGGGGACCTCCCCACGCACGGCCGGGCCGACGCCCACCTGCAGCTCGAGGGCTTTCCGCTGGCGGGCGTGTATGCGCTGCTCGAGCGGGACACCGCGGGCGTCGGCGGGTCGGTCACCGCGACCGCCGGCCTCTCGGGGAGCCGGGCCAATCCGGTGTCGAGCGGCGCGTTCTCGCTCTCCAACGGACGGCTCGGCGAGTTCCGCGCCCCGTTCGTCGACGGCACCTTCGAGTACCGCGACCGCCGGCTGCGGACCGCCCTGCACCTCTGGCGCTCGGGGCAGCAGATCCTCGACGTGCAGGCATTTCTGCCGCTGGACCTCGCCCTCACGCGCGTGGAGCATCGTCAGCTCCCCGACACGCTGTCGGTGCGCGCCTCGGCGGACAGCGTGGATCTGTCGGTGCTCGAAGCGCTCACGCCGGCCGTGCGCCAGGTGACCGGGGTGTTCTCGACCGACCTGGGGATCGCCGGCACGTGGGACGCCCCCCGGCTGCGCGGCGCGCTGCAGATCGCCGACGCCGCTGCGACGATTCCGACACTGAACGTCCGCTACGAAAACGTGAACGGCCGGCTGGCGCTCTCGGGCGACACGATCGCCGTCCAGTCGCTCTCGGCGTCGAGTGAGCGGGGCCGGGCCGACGTATCCGGCGTCGTGCGGCTCGAGCGGCTCACGCATCCCGTGCTCGACTTGCGCATCGCGGCCGACCAGTTCAAGGCCCTGGACCTGAAGAACAACCTGACGATCACGGCAAGCGGGCGGCTCACGCTCCGCGGCCCGGTGTTCGGCGCCTCGCTCACCGGCCAGGTCAATGTGACGTCCGGTGCGCTCTATTTCGCGGACCTGGTGCAGAAACGCATCGTGAACCTGGACGAGCTCGCCGACACGTCGCTCGTGTCGCTCATCGAGCAGCAACAGCTCGGCCCGGAGTTCCAGAACGTCTTCCTCGACAGCCTGCGGATCGACGATCTGGCGCTCGAGATGGGAAGCGACGTCTGGCTGCGCTCGAACGAGGCCAACATTCAGCTGGCCGGATCGGTGCGGCTCACGAAGCGGCGCAATCTGTACCTCGTGAGCGGCACGCTGCAGGCCGTGCGCGGTACCTACCGCCTCAAGGTCGGGCCCGTGTCGCGCGAATTCGTCGTGTCGCAGGGAACGGTGCACTATTTCGGTACGCCGGATCAGGACGCGGCGCTCGACATCGAGGCGAAGCACGTGGTCCATCCCGTGCCCACGCCCGGGTTCCCCAACGAAGACATCAGCGTCGTGGCGCACATCACGGGCACGCTGCTCGTGCCCAAGGTCACCCTCGCCGCCGAGAAACAGGACCTGTCGCAGACGGAGCTGATCTCGCTGCTGCTGTTCGGCAAGCGCAGCGTGGACCTGGCGGGCGATCAGGGCGGCATCGCGGATCAGCGGGCCGTAATACAGAGCGCGTTCTCGGTCCTGTCGGGTGAGATCGAGCAGACGATCGTGTCCGGCGGCGTGCCCGTCGACTACGTCGAGATCCAACCCGGCGGCGGAGGGCAGGGAACCCCGTTGTCGAGCTTGCAACTCGCCGTGGGGCGACAGCTCGGTCCCAAGACGTTTCTGGTGGTGAACGCCGGCTACTGCCAGGGGGGCCAAGGTGGCGTGCAGAACCTGCTCGGCCTGTCGCTGCAGTTCCGCATCAGCCCCGAGTGGCGCACCGAGGCGAGCTTCGCGCCCGTGCAGACCTGCCTGCCCGACGCCTCGGGCGGCGGGCAGGCGACGACCGTGCCGCGTCAGGTGGGGCTGGACCTGTTCTGGGAGCGGCGCTACTAGCCATGACGCGGGCCCTGCTCATCGCCAACCCGGCGGCGGCGCGCACCGACGCACGGGCGGTGACGGCGATCCGCGACACGCTGCGGCGCGGCGGCTGGACCGTCGAGGTGCGCGCCACGGCGCAGGCGGGGGATGCGCGCCGCTTCGCGCGCGAGGCGGTCGAGCAGCGCTTCGACGCGCTGGTGTGCTACGGCGGGGACGGCACGGCGATGGAGATCGCCGCCGGGGCGGTGGACGGCGGCATCCCGCTCGGCCTCGTCCCGGGCGGCACAGGCAACCTGCTGGCGGGGAACCTGCGGCTGCCGCGGGACGCGGCGGCGGCGGCGCACGTGATTCTCGCCGGCCAGACGGCGGCGATCGACTTGGGTACTGTGGAGCGCCCCGACGGCACGCATTACTTCGCGGTGTGCAGCGGCACCGGGTTCGACGCCCGTCTCATGGCCCGCACGGGGGCGGCCGAGAAGCGCCGCTGGAAGATGGCCGCCTATGTGATGCACGCCTTCGCGACCCTCCCCGACGTGACGAGCCCGCTCCATCGCGTGACGGTGGACGGCGTGGCGCACGAGCTGCCGGCGGCGATGGTGCTGGTGGCGAACTGCGGCGAGCTGGTGCCCCCCTTCCTGCGGCTGCGCGACAACGTCGCCCCGGACGACGGCTGGCTCGACGTGCTGGTGCTCCGGGCTGAGGGCGCACTGGAGAGCCTCCGCGCGTTCTACGAGCTGCTGCGGCGACCGCGCAATGGCGCGCGGCGGCTGTGGTTCGGCCGCGGCCGTACGGTGCGCGTGGACGTGCTCGAGGGCCCGCCGCGGCCGATGCAGCTCGACGGCGAGCCCGCGGGGAACGCTCCGTTCGAGGCCCGGCTGCTGCCGCGCGCCTTGCGGGTGATCGTGGATCCCCGCACGGTGCCGCTCGGAAAGCGTCATGCCTGACAGCGTGCTCCTGATCGACGACGACGCGGATGTGTTGCGCGCGGTCGGCGATTACTTCGACCGCATCGGCTACGAGGTGGGCCGGGCGGCGACCGCTCAGACGGGGTTCGAGGCGTTCGACCGGCTCCGTCCCGACGTGGTGATTCTCGACTTGCATCTGCCCGACGTGGGCGGCCTCGAGGTGCTGGAGCGGCTCCGCTCGCAGGGTGGCTCGGTGATCTTGCTCACGGGCCAAGGGGACATCGAAACGGCCGTGCGGGCGATGCAGCTCGGCGCCGAGCACTTCCTCACGAAGCCGGTCGATCTGAACCACCTCGCGGCCGCAACGGCGCGGGTGTCCGAGAAAATCCGCCTGGTGCGCCAGAACGCGAGGCTGCGCGCGCGCGAGCACGAGGGTGAGGGGCTCGAGTCGCTGGGCGCGTCGCCGGCGATGCGCGAGCTGGGACGCCAGATCGAGCTGCTCGCGGCGAGCGAGCGCTCCACGGTGCTGCTCACGGGCGAGAGCGGCACGGGCAAGGGCTGGGTGGCGCGCATCATCCATCATCTCTCGCCGCGCGCCAGCGGTCCGTTCGTCGAGGTGAACTGCGGCGGCCTCTCGGCCACGTTCCTCGAGTCGGAGCTGTTCGGGCACGAGAAGGGCGCCTTCACCGATGCCAAGGAGCGCCGCCAGGGCCTGTTCGAGCTCGCCGACCGCGGCACCATCTTCCTCGATGAAATCGGTGATCTCGCGCCCGAGCTGCAGCCCAAGCTCCTGAAAGTGCTCGAGACCAAGACGTTCCGGCGTCTGGGCGGCAGCCGCGAGATCACGGTGGAGGTTCGCCTCGTCGCGGCCACCAATCGCGATCTCGTGGCGGATGTGCGCGCCGGCCGATTCCGCGAGGACCTGTACTACCGCTTGAGCGTCATGCCGCTGCGCTTGCCCGCCGTGCGCGAGCGGTCCCGCGACGACCGGCTCGCTCTCCTGACCCGCATCCTGGCCGACTTCGCCCCGCAGATGCCCGGCTGCCCCAGCGCCTGCAGCGCGGAGACGCTGGACCGCCTGCTCTCCGCCCCCTGGCCCGGCAACGTGCGCGAGATGCGCAACGTGGTCGAGCGCGCCATGATCCTGGCCAGGGGCGCGGCGCAGCTCGGCGTGGAGCATCTTCCGGCGGACCTGCGCAAGGGCGCGGGCGGGGACAAGCGCCACCAGCCGCAGGCGCTCGCGGACGTGGAGCGCGTGCACATCGAGAAAACCCTCAAGTTCCACGGCGGCAACCGCACCCGGGCCGCCCTGGAGCTCGGCATTTCGCGCGCGACGCTGATCAATAAGATTAAGGTGTACGGGCTCGACATCTGAGGCGACCATGACCGACAAGCCGAAACTGATGGAGCACGATGCGATGGTGTGCCGCTACTGCGGCAATGAAGAGCGTGCCTCGGAGGGATACCCCTGCGCGGACTGCGGGACGTTCATCTGTCTCATCTGCTCGTTCCGCGGGATCACGCGCTGCAAGACGTGCGAGGAGAAGGCGAAGGCGGCGAAGCAGGCCTAGCTCCCACCCCGCCGCTTTCGAATCTCCCGCTGCACGTCGTCGGGCGAGGTCCCGAGCTCCTTCGCGAGCTTCTGCACGGCGTCGCCCACCCCCGCCCAGTCGCCCGCGGCCGCTAGCGCGGCGAGGGCGATGTCTTCCACGACGGTCGTCCGCTCCTCCAGGTCGCGGGTCCGCACGGCGACTTCACGCGCCAGCCACTGCTCCAGCTCGCGCCGGTCGACCTCGAGCTGCCGCTGCCGCAATGCGCCCTGCAACGACAGCTCCAGCTCGTCCAGGTCGACGGGCTTGATGAGGTAATCGTACGCGCCCAGCTTCAGACACTCGATCGCGGTCCGTGGCTCGTCGATCGCCGTCAACATGATGATGGCGAGGTCGGAATCGGCGGCCAGCGCCTTGGGCACGAGCTCCACGCCGCTCATGTTCGGCATGCGGATGTCCGAGAGCATCACCTGCGGCTGCTCGGCCGCCTGGCGATCGAGCGCCTCCGCACCGCTCGACGCCTGCAGCACGCGGTAGCCGAGCCGGGTCAGAAACCGGTGGAGCGCCTGGCGGATGCCGTCTTCATCGTCGACCACCAGCACCGTGGTCGGCTGGTCTTGCGGTTGGGGATTGGGCATGCGCTAACGTATGTACCCTCCACAAGGCCAGCAAGCCGAGCTATCTTCGCGCTCCCATGACGTCGGCCGATCCCGCCAGCATCAGCGCCGTCCCCGGACTCACCGTGGGTCACTGGACCGACCTGCCGCGGGCGACCGGGTGCACCGTGGTGCTCGCGCCCGAGCGCGGGATGCGCGCGGCCGGCGCGGTGCGCGGCCGCGCCACCGGCACGCGCGAGCTCGACGCCCTCAACCCGCGCCACCTGGTGAGCCATATCGACGCGATCCTGCTCACCGGCGGCTCGGCGTACGGACTCGGAGCCGCCGACGGCGTCATGCGCTGGCTGCGCGAGCGGCGCCGCGGCCTGCCGCTCGGGCCGGCGGGGGTCGTCCCGATCGTGCCGACCGCCGTGATTTTCGACTTCGACCTGGCGCCGGGCGGTAAGGCGGACCGTTGGCCGACCGCGGACGACGCGTATCGCGCGTGCGGCGTGGCGTCCGCCGACGTCCTCGAGGGGACGGTCGGCGCGGGCACGGGCGCGACGGTGGGCAAGGCGCTGGGGCCGCGCCGCGCGATGAAGGGCGGTGTGGGGACGTGGGCGGCGCGCGGTGGAGACATTGTGGTGGGGGCGCTCGTGGTGCTGAACGCGGTGGGCAACATCCTCGACGGAACGGGGTCGATCGTCGCGGGCGCGCGCGGCCCGGACGGTCGGTTCGCGGACGCGCTCGAGTATTTCGCCGGGGGCGGCGCCCCGTTCGGCCGCGCCAACACGACCCTCGCGGTCGTGGCGACCAACGCCACGCTCGATCGCACGGCGCTCGAGAGCCTGGCCCATGCGGCGGGAGACGCGCTCGCCCGCCGCATCGTTCCCTACGGCACCCTGTTCGACGGCGACGTCGTCTTCGCCGTGAGCACCGCCGCGGCCACGCCCGCCACGCCGCTCCAGGCGGAGGCGCTGGCCGCGCTGGCGGTCCCGGTGGCGGTGGAGCGCGCGGTGCGGCTGGCGCGCGGTCTCGGGGACGTGCCGGGATTGGCCGACGGCTCCAAGCCGTGACCGATCGCCTGGAGCGCGACGTCGGAGACGTCGCGCGCAAGTGGGTGCCCGATGCTCGGCTGGGCGTGCTCGAGGTGGCCGTCCAGCCGGCCGCGCTCACCGGCTGTACCACGAGTCGCGACGCCCTGGAGGAGTTGCATCGCATCGCTGCCGCGGCGCGCCGCGCGGCCGACATCCGCCTCCTGCCCGACGCGTCGGTGCGCGACGAGCCCGCCGCGGTGACGACGGCCGCCGTCGCGCCGCTGCTGCGGGAGCCGCGCACCGCGGCCGACCGTGTCAGCGAAGTGCTGCATGGCGAGCCGCTGGCGCTGCTCGAGCGGCGCGACGGGACATGGCTGCGCGTGCGCGCGCCCGACGGCTACCACGGTTGGCTGCACGCGGGCTACGTGCGGACCGGTACCGACGACTGGGCGGAGGACTGGACTACGCGCGCCACGGCGCGATCGCTTGGCGCAGAGCTCAAGTTCGAAGATCGGCGCTTCCGCCTGGCCGTGGGGGCGCGCCTCGTGCTGCGGCGTGACGGGCTGGTAGACACCGCGGACGGGCGGTCGTGGAGCGTCGTGTGGGGCGTGGTGCGGTCCGACGCGGAGTACCGGGCCGAAGCGCGGCTCGTCGCCGCCCCGGAGTGGGCGCAGCGCTGGTTCTCCGGCGCCCCCTACCTGTGGGGGGGACGCACCGAATGGGGCGTGGATTGTTCGGGGCTGGTCCAGGCGACGTACGCGGCCCGGGGCATCAGCCTGCCGCGCGACAGCGATCAACAGGCGCTCGCTGGCCGCGCGGTAGCGATCGACGCCGCCGGCGCCGGATACAGCGCGGGAGACATTCTCTGCTTCGCGGACGGGCGGCGCATTTCTCACGTGGCGCTGTGGGCGGGGAGCGGTCACGTCGTGCACTCGGCGCTGTCGCGCGGAGGCGTGGCATCGGACGACCTGTTCGCGCACACGCCCGCCGCCGGGCGGTTGCGGGACATGCTCGTCGCCGTGCGGCGCCCCGAGACTTCGCGGGGCTGACCGGGTATTTTTCGGGCATGAAGCTCGTCCTCTTCGACATCGACGGCACCCTCCTCTGGACCGACGGCGCCGGGCGGCGGGCGATTCACCGCGCGCTCGTCGACGAGGCGGGCACCGCGGGGCCGATCGAGCGCTACCGGTTCGACGGGAAGACCGATCCGCAGATCGTGCGCGACCTGCTCTCGCTGGCGGGCCATCCGGCGGCGGAGGATGCGAGCCGCATCGACGCGGTGTGCCGCCGCTACGTGGAGCACCTGCGCGCCGAGCTCGCCAACCCCGCCCAGACGACCAAGCTCATGCCGGGGACGCGGCAGCTGCTCGATGCCCTCGAGCCGCACGAGGCGCAGCAGCGCGCGCTCGTGGGACTGTTGACTGGAAACGTCGCGCCCGGCGCGGCGCTGAAGCTGCGCTCGGCCGGGCTCGACCCGGCGCGCTTCCGGGTCGGTGCCTACGGCTCCGATTCCGCGCGGCGGGCGGACCTGCCGGCGGTTGCGGCACAACGCGCGGCCGAGCTCACCCGCCGCCCGTTCGCGGGCGCGGACGTGATCGTAATCGGGGACACGCCGGACGACGTCGCGTGCGGCCGGCCGATCGGCGCGCGCAGTCTGGCCGTCGCCACCGGCTCCTACGACGTCGCGGCCCTGCGCGCGGCCGGCGCCGCGTACGTGTTCGCGACGCTCGCCGACACGGCCGCGGTGCTCGACGCCATCTTCGCGTGAGCCGGTCCGCTCCCCCGGCCGTAGACGAGCTCGAGGTCAAGGCGCGGGTCGAGGATCCCGACGCGTTGCGCGCGGCGCTGATGCGCGCCGGCGCGATCCTCGAGTTCCGGGGTGACATGCTCGACCGGCGGTTCGACCGCGACGCCGCTCCCACCCTTGCGGAGCGCGACGAGGTACTGCGGCTGCGGGTGTACCGGCAGCCCGACGGCGCGACGGCGTACGGCGTGCTCGGCTGGAAAGGGCCGCACTCGAAGCACCGGCGCTACCGTCGCCGCGCCGAAGCCGAGGCGCGAGTCGGCGATCCGGAAGGCGTCGTGGCCATTCTCGAGCGGCTCGGCTTCGCCGTGTCGCTGCGCATCGATCGGCGGGTCGAGGTCTACCGCCTGGGGGAAGCGGTGCTGCGGCTCGAGTGGTATCCCGACATGGACGTCCTGCTCGAGGTGGAAGGCGAGCCGGCCGACATCGAGCGGGCGATTGCGGCCACCGGTCTCGGGCGCGCGAGCTTCCTCGCGGAGTCGCTGCCGTACTTCGTCGCTGCCTTCGAGCGCCGCACCGGCCGCGCCGCCCTGCTGGCACGATGAGCCCGGGTGTGAAGATCCCGATGCCGCTGCGCGTCCCGGAGCTCGCGTCTTCGCTCGGGCGCCTGCTGGTACCGCGTCGTCTGGAAGAGCCGTGGGTGCCGCTCGACGACCTCCGCGAAGACCTGGCGACGAGCGTGATGGAGCTGGCAGGCCAGGCACGGGCCGCCGCGGGGCGCGAGGAGCGTGACCGAGTGCTCGAGGCCGTGAGCCGCCGCGCGTGGCTGGCGGCGTGGGAAGCCGCGGTGCGGCAGGCGGCGGAGCGCGTGACGGCCGCGCTCGACGGGGAAATCGAGCGCGCGGCGCGGCGCGTCCGGATGCCGGCACGCCAGCGGCGCCGGCGGCAGCTCACAGGGTCCGAAAAGCGCGCGATCGCCGCCCGCCTCGCCGCCGGCGGCGAGGCGTTCGTGGCCGCCGTCGACGCCCTCGACGGCGCGGGCCTCCTGGCTCGCGACGCGGGCGTTCTGGACAAAACGCTGCACGCCGAATGGCAAGACGCGCTGCGGGCGGCGGCGCGGCGCCTCGAGGCGGCATGGCTCGCACTCGAGACGGCCGTAGCCGAGGAGCGGCGACGCTGGGCGGTCGAGACCGACGCCATCGCCCGGTGGCGACCATCTCTCTGGCCCGTGATCGTTGCGTGGACGCCGCTCGCGGCCGGGCTGATTTGGCTGGGGCTGGTCCTGGGCGGCTACGTTCCCGCCCCGGCATGGCTCGCGGCACGGCTCGGCTTCTGAGCGCGATCGGCGTCGGCGTCGACCTCGTGGAAGTGTCGCGCGTCGCGGCAATCATCGCCGACAAGGGCGCGCGCGTGTTCCAGCGCCTGCTCACCCGTGATGAGCGCGCGTACTGCGAGAGTCGACCCGACCCCGCGACCCACGTCGCCGTACGGCTCGCGGCCAAGGAGGCGGTCTACAAGGCGCTGCAGGGCAGCGCGGCGGCGCGCGGCATCGGCTGGCGGGAGATCGAGATCACGCGGGCCCCCGACGGCCGGCCCGACGTGCGGCTCAGCGGCACCGCGGCCGCGCGGGCGCGCGAGCTCGGCGTGGGACGCGTGCTGCTGTCGCTCTCCCACACTCACCAGGCGGCTGTCGCGGTTGTTGTGCTGGAGCGTGTGTGACGTTTTGCCTTGCATTCCCGACAAAATCACTCTAGTATTGAAATTCCCCCTTCTTGAGAACCGTTCCCATCTACCGTAAGTCCCTCGTCGGCTTGCTGTTGGGCACCTGCATCGTGGCGCCTGCCGGGGCGCAGGCGATGGATTCGCTGGCGGTGGCCCGGCGCATCGTGGCCGCGGCCTCGCTCGCTGCCAAGGAGTACGCCATCGGCGTTGCGCCCCGCGGGGGCCAGGTGACCAATCCCGAGGAGGTCTCGGAGGCGAAGCAGTTTCTCGACCAGGCGCGACTCGACGTCGGGTCGCTTCCTCGGGCGGTGCGGGCGACTGCCGACTCCGATCTCGCGGCGCTGCGCGCCATGCTCGACCGGGCGGCGCCGCCGGACTCGGTCGCGGCGCGGGCCGCGCTGCTCGCGCAGCGCATTGCCACCGTCGTGGGAGGCGCGCTCGAAACCTTCCCGGCGCGCCCGCCGTCGCTGGTGCGCGGCGCGGCCGTCTACCAGGAGCAGTGCGCGCAGTGTCACGGTGCCACCGGGCGGGGTGACGGGCCGAAGGCGAAGCACCTGCAGGGTCCGCCGCCCGCGAGCCTCGCGGACCGGGAGGGGATGAGCACGGTCTCTCCGGTGGACGTGTACCGCAAGCTCACGATCGGGGTGGCGGGCACGGCGATGCCGCAGTTCGAGGAGACGCTTTCGCCCGAGGACCGCTGGGCCGCGGCCACGTACGTGGCGACGCTGCGCGCCGACGAGGGGCTGGTCCGCGAGGGCGAGGGGCGATACGCCACGACGTGCGCGTCGTGCCACGGAGCCACCGGCGGCGGCGACGGTCCGCTCGCCGCCACGCTCTCGGTCCGGCCGCCCGCGCCGCGCGACCTCGCCGTGCAAGGCCGATTCACCGACCGCGAGCTGGAGGGGCTCATTCTGCGGGGCCGGCCGGGGACGGCGATGCCCGGTTTTGCACGCACCCTCGATCCCGGGGACGCGGCCAAGATCGTGGCGTTCCTGCGCGTGCTCCCCACGGCCGAGCGGCAGAAGTACGAGGCGTCCCCCGCGGCCGCCACGTTCTCCGTGGTGCGCCGCCAGCTCGACTCGGGCGTCGCGCTCCGCTCCGACAAGATCGCGTTCGACGCCTACCTCACCTTCGAACAGGTGGAGACGAAGGTGCGGGTGAAGAACCCCGCCCTCGCGAGCGAGCTCGAGCAGGCGTTCACGCTGCTGCGCGCCCGGACCGCGGCCGGCGCCGGCCCGGACGAGCTGGGGGCGATCCACGCCCGGCTGCTCGCGGATCTGGAGCGCGCCGAGCGGCTCGTCGCCGACCAGAGCTCGGGCGCCGGCCTGTTCGCGCAATCGTTCGTGCTGCTGTTGCGGGAAGGCTTCGAGGCGATCCTCATCGTCGCGGCGCTGATGGCGTTTCTCTCGAAGGCCGGCGCCGTCGAGCGCCGGCGTCACGTCGCCCGAGGCGCCTGGGCCGCGGTCGCCGCGAGCGCCGCCACGGCGGTGGTGATCGAGCTGCTGTTCGAGATCACGCCCGGCCAGCGGGAGGCGCTCGAGGGCGGCACCATGCTCCTCGCGACCGCCGTGCTTTTCTACGTCAGCTATTGGCTGCTCTCGAAGATCGAAGTCGCCAAGTGGAATGCCTTCGTGAAGGGTCGGATGGAGGATGCACTGTCGACCGGCTCGGGGTTCGCGCTCTCGTCGGTGGCCTTCCTCGCGGTGTATCGGGAGGGCTTCGAGACCATCCTGTTCTACAAGGCGCTGCTCTCCTCGGCGGGATCGACCAGCGCCGCCGGAGTGGCGGGGGTCATGGCCGGAATCGCCACGGGCGCGCTGGCATTGGTGATGGTCTACGTGGCGGTCTCCCGCTTCGGGATGAAGGTGCCGCTCAAGCCGTTCTTCGCGGTCACGAGCGCGATGCTCTACTACATGGCGTTCGTGTTCGCGGGGAAGGGGATCGCGGACCTGCAGGAGTCCGGGCTGGTGCGGGTGAGCGTGGTCCAATGGGCGCCCCGCATCCCGGTGCTCGGCATCTATCCGACCGTGCAATCGCTGGCGCTCCAGCTGCTGCTCCTCGTGCTGCTGCTGGTGGCCGTGCTGTGGCTGCAGCGGAACCGCTTCGGCGGAGCGGGGGGGGACCGCCGCCGGCCGTCCTTCCCGTAGGCCGCAACTACCGCATGGCCTGGGCCTGGGGCTGCGGCTTGAGTGCGGGAGGCACGGCGACGGTTGCGGGCTCGGGCGAGCGCAGCCGCTGCATCACCCATATCCCCGTGGCGACGAGCAGCAGGCTCGTCACCTGTGCCAGCGTGAACGGTCCCAGCAGCCGATCGTCCTTGGCGCGCACGATCTCCACCAGGAACCGCTCCGTCCCGGCCAGGACGAGATAGACGCCGAAGCGCCAGCCCGTCCCGTGCCGGTGGTCCCGCAAACGCCATAACCAGGCAAACGCCAGCAGCATCAGCGTCGTCTCGTAGATCTGCGTCGGGTGCACCGCCACGACCTGCATGGGATCGGTACCGGGGGGGAAGCGCACGTGCATGTTGCTCAGCTCCGCCACCGTGGTGGGCGGGAGGCCGCGGGGGAACTTCATCGCCCAGGGCAGGGTCGACGGGATGCCGTAGTCGTCGTTGACGAGGAAGCACCCGACCCGTCCCAGCCCGTAGCCGAGGGCGAGGGGGGCGGCCGTGAGTTCCATCGTCCAGCGGGCGGGCACGCGTTTCCACCACCCGGTCGCGAGCACTGCGGCCACGCCGCCGAGAAAGCCCCCGTACCAGACGAACCCGCCGCGCCGCAGCAGCGCTTCCCATTCGCCCGTGAGTAACACGTACCAGATCTTCGCTCCCACGATGCCGCCGAGCACGGCGGCGAACACGACGTCGGCCGCGTACTCCTCGGCCATCCCGCGGCGCCGCAGGTCGACCTGGATCGCCCACCCCGCCATGAGGAAGGCCACCATCATCATCAGCCCGTATCCCGTGACCTGAAGGGGACCCAGGTGGATGAACAGGATGTCGATCCGGGGCAGCGGGATCGTGAAGCCGAAGGGATAAATCGTCATGAGTGGGCCGCGCCGAGGGTGGTGGGTGCCGGCTCCAGGCCGGGCAGCGGGAGGTCCGCCCGGGCGTCCAGCGTCCAGTCGCTGCGCTCGCCCAGGCCGAGGCGGTACCAGCCGGCACGGGCGATCATGGCGGCGTTGTCGGCGTTCAGCCGTGGGCTCGCGACGGCCACGCGGGCGAGCCCTCCGTCCGAGAGGCGCCGGGCGGCGAGGTCCGCGAGCGCCCGGCTGCACGCCACGCCGCCGCCCAGCACGGCGGTACGGTGGCCCGTGGCGCGGACCGCACGCTCGAGCTTGGCGACCAGCACGTCGAGCACCGCGTCCTGGAAGGCGCGGGCGAGATGCGCACGGTCGCGCTCGAGATCGTCGCTCGCGCGCACGGCGCGCAGCACCGCGGTCTTCAGACCGGAGAACGAGAACTCGTAGCCTTCGTCCCGCATCGGACGCGGAAACGAGAAGCGGGTGGGATCGCCCTGAGCCGCGAGCCGCTCGATCGCCGCGCCGCCCGGGTACCCCAGGCCCAAGAGCGTCGCCACTTTGTCGAACGCCTCGCCGGCCGCGTCGTCGCGGGTCGCGCCCAGCAGGCGGTAACGCCCCCAGGCGGGAACATCGAGCAGCAGCGTGTGACCCCCGGAAACGAGCAACGCGACGAACGGCGGCGCGAGGTCCGGGTCTTCCACGAGCGGCGCGAAGAGATGGCCTTCCATGTGATGGACGCCGATCAGCACGCGGTCGCCGGCGTAGGCCAGCGCCTTGGCGTAGACCACGCCCACCAGCAGGGCGCCGACGAGCCCCGGGCCCTGCGTCACGGCGACGGCGTCCACCGCGCTCCACCCGATGCCGGCCTCGGCGAGCGCGCGGTCCACGACCGCCGGCAGCGCCGCCAGATGTGCCCGGCTCGCGAGCTCCGGCACCACGCCCCCGAACACGCGGTGCACGTCCTGCGACAGGATCACGAGCCCGGCGAGCTCGGGACGTCGGCGCTCGCCCACCAGCACCGCGGCCGAGGTCTCGTCGCACGACGTCTCGATCCCGAGGACGACGTCAGCCACGGCCGGTCTTCCGTCTGAGGGAGACGGAGTCGGGCACGGCGTGTGCGACGATGCCGGGAGGCGCGCTGACCGTGAGGCGGGCGTAGCCGCCCGGGCCGGCCTTGCCCACGAGGTGCGCCACCACCCGCACGCTGTCGCGGGTCAGGGTGTTCACCCGCGATTCGGGGCCCCGCACCGTCACCCCCACGCGCTCGACCGAGAGCAGGAACCCCGTGAAGCCCGACGCCGCGGTCGTGATCGGGACGCCCGAGAGCGAGCGCTCGACGATAGCGGTCACCTCGCCCGCCATGCGCACCTCTTTGGGCGCGATGCGCACGATGCCGAGCGGGGCCGTATCGAGCGGGACGGTGCGGAAGAAGGGGCCGTTCACGCTGGAGATGACGATCGGCAGCGTGGTCACCGAGTCGATCAGGGCCAGGCTCTTCTCCGGGCCGATGACGCGCGCCATGCTCGGCGTGATGGACAGCCCTCGCATCACGTACCCCGACTCGGCCTCGACCCGCACCCGCGCCACGATCCGTACGTCCTTGTGCACGACCGAATCCAGCACGACCTCGACGTCGCGCGGCCGGATGTCGGCCACCTGGACGTCGCTGCCCTTGGGGAGCTCGACGTCGGTCGGCTGCAGCTGTACGCGCCACGCCGATGCCGAGAAGGTGTCGGGGATGACCTTGCGGATCACGCGCGGGAAGGTGCGGAGCTTGAGGATCTCACTGCCCTTCCCCGTGATGACCACGGTCACGCCCGCGGGTTGCTGGCGCACGCTGCGTCCGGGCGGGACGACGACGGCGAGCCGCATGGCGAAGCTCTGCGCCAGCGGCTGCTGCGCCGCGACCGCCACGTACAACATGGCGGCGAAGAAGCCGGCCGCCAGCTTGATCGGCCAGTTGCGCACGAACAGCTGCGCCAGGCTAGCGCGAACGCTCATCCATGAGCCGCCCGATGAGAGTTTCGTTGACCGGGCTGTCCCACTCGGAGGGCCCGATCACCTTCTTGATGATCACGCCGTCGGGGCTGATGACCCAGGTCTCCGGGACGCCAGTCGCCTGGTACGCTTGCTTCATCGCCCCCGTCTGGTCGTGCAGGATGTCGAAGGTGAGCCCCAGGTCGCGCGCGAACGCGGCGACGACCGAGTCCCCGTCCTCGTCGATGCTCACCGCCACGACCGCGAAGCCGCTACTCCCGAGTTTGCGCGACAGCCGTTCGAGCGACGGCATCTCGACCCGGCACGGCTCGCACCACGTCGCCCAGAGATTCAGGAGCACCACCCGGCCGCGATAGTCGGCGAGCGTGGCGGGGCGCCCCGTGGCCAGGTTCCGGGCGTGGAAGTCCGGCGCGCGCGATCCGACGCCGAGCAGGTCGATCTGGGGACGGATCTTCACTGCCAGGGCGGTCCCGAACAGCAGCGTCATGGCGACGCCGACCGCGAACGCCCGGCGCCGCATGTCGCTCATACCGTCACCAGGCAGCGGCGCTTCAGGTCCCGCACCTCGCGCGCCGGGTCGGGGCTCGCGAAAATCGCGTTCCCTACGACGAACGTGTCGGCGCCCGCCGCGTGCGCCGTGGCGATGGTCTGCGCGGTGACGCCGCCGTCCACCTCGAGGAGCGCGCCCGACCCGTGCGTCGTGAGCAGCTCGCGCGCGCGGCGGATCTTGTCGTCCGAGGAGGCGAGATACGACTGGCCCCCGAACCCGGGGTTCACGGTCATCACGAGCAGCAGATCCAGGTCGGCGATCACCTCTTCGGCGAGCGCGAGCGGGGAGCCGGGGTTGAGCGCCAGTCCCGCGAGCATGCCGCGGCTCCGCGCCGCGGCCAGCTGGCGCTGGACGTGCACCGTCGCCTCGGGGTGGAACGTGAACACCGACGCGCCCGCCGCCGCGAAGGGCTCGAGGTAGCGCTCCGGCTCGAGCACCATCAGGTGCACGTCGATCGGCTTGTCCGTGAGCCGGCGCAGTGCTTCGATCATGTTGGCACCGAACGTGAGATTCGGCACGAACCGTCCGTCCATCACGTCGACGTGCAGCCAATCGGCGCCCGCCGCCAGTACCTGACTCACCTGCTCCGCGAGGCGCGTGAGATCGGCCGACAAGACGCTGGGCGCGATGCGGATGCCGTTCATTCTTTTGATCATCACGGGCTCCGGGCCACGACGACGTCCACCACGGTGCCGGGGGCGGCCAGGGTGCCCGCCGCCGGCCGCTGCGCGATCACGGTGCCCGGCGTCGCGTCGCCCGAGCGACGCCGCGTCACGGTACCCAGCGCGAGGCCCTCCTGCTCCAGACGGGTGCGCGCATCCGCCTGCGACAGGCCGAGCAGGCCCGGCACGGCGATGGTCGGGGCGCCCCGGCTCACGACCACCGTCACCGGCGCCCCAGGGGCCAGGAGCGTCGTGGCGGCCGGTCGGGTGAGCATCGTCACTCCGGGGGCCGCCGCGGCCTGCACCGACTCCACCTGCGCCACGGTGAGCCCGGCCGCGACGATCAGCTGCTGCGCCAGCGGTCCATCCAGTCCGGCCACGTGCGGTACCGGAATCTTGGGGGGACCGTCGCTCGACACCAGGGTCACCCGCAGCCCCGCCGGCGCGCTCACGCCGGGGGGCGGGTCCTGCCAGATGATGCTGCCCTGCGGGGCGCTGGGGTGCGACTGCGAGCCGCCGTCCTGCACCTGCAGGCCCGCCTTGCGGAGCGCGGCCGAGGCCTCCTGCAGCGACAGACCCAGCACGCGCGGGACCACGTCGTGTCCGTGCAGGATGGGGGCGGGAAAGAGAACGAGGTACGCCGTCAGATACCCTGCCACGATGGCTCCGACGAGGGCGAGTCCCCAGCGTCGCGCCCCGGACAGGTCGCCGAGCGCGGGCAGCTTCCATGCCTGCAGCGGCGGGACGTGGCGGCGGAGCTGCATCAGGGCGTCCGCGCGAAGCGCGCCGCGTATGCACCGTCGATTCCGTCGCGCTGTGGAAGGCACCGCAGGTCGCCGTCCGGAGTGAGCAGGGCGGCCGGCACCGCGGCCGGCACGGGCGCGCGCACGAACGCGGGGTGGGAGGCGAGGAACTCGGTCACGATGTCGTGGTTCTCCTCCGGCTCGAGCGAGCAGGTACTGTAGACGAGCAATCCCCCAGGACCGACGAGTGTTGCGGCGGCCGCGAGCAGCGCCCGCTGCCGCCGGGCGGCGTGTACGATCGTGCGCGGCGTGATCCGCCAGCGGGCGTCCGGATGCCGGGCCATGGTGCCGGTGGCGGTGCACGGGGCGTCCACCAACACGGCGGACACGGTTCCCGGCGCGAACGGTGCCGACAGAAGATCGGCGACCGTCACCCGAATCGCCACTCCCGCACGTCGCGTCGTCTCGGCCAGCCGGCGGATGCGCTCCGGCCGGGCGTCCCCCGCCACCACTCGAGCCCCGTCCCGCTCCAGCATCACGGCCTTGCCGCCCGGGGCGGCACAGGCATCGTACACGAGCGCTCCCGACGGGATCGCGGCGTAGCGGCACACGAGGGCGTGGGCGGGGTCCTGGACGATAAAGCCGCCTTCCGCGTAGCCCGGCAACCGCGAGGGGTTTGGGACTCGGGGTTCGGGGCTCGGGATCAAGCGCACTCCCGCTCCGAATGGCGCCTCTGTTACACCGAAGCCCGCGTCCCGGAGCCGCGAGGCGAGCTCTGAGATGCTCCAGCGGACAGGCTGCAGGGTGAGGGGCGGCTTGGCGTCGTTCCACGCGATGAGCCGGTGGGTGTCCTCGAGCCCGAACTGGCGACGCCATCGCTCGAAAAGCCAGCGGGGGTGGGTATCGCCCGAATCCCGGGCCCCGAGCCCCGAGCCCCGTTGCAGTTTCCGCAGCGCCTGGTTCACGTACCTCGCCGCCGCTTCCCCCGCCGCTTCCCTCGCCAGCTCCACGCTGGTGGCGACCGCCGCGTAGGCCGGCACGCGGGCCAGGGCGGCGAGCTGGTAGGCACCAAGACGGAGGACATCGTGCAGGCGGGGGTCGGTGTGGCGCAGCCGCAGTCGGCGGTCGAGATCCGCCTGGCCCCGCAGCACGCCGGCGGCGAGCTCGTAAGCGAGCCGGCGGTCGCGCCCGGGGAGCGTGGGGAGCACCCGGTCCCGCGCCGCTTGGAACGTGCCGCCGGAGCGCACCGCCTGGAGGATGTGCAACGCCGCGCGCCGGGCGGCGGTGGCGTCCCTAATCCAGCATTCCTTCGAGCGGCGACGACGGCACGGCGACCTCGCGCTTCGGCATGCGGCCCGCGAGGTAGGCCGTCCGGCCGGCCTCGACGGCCAGCCGCATCGCGTGCGCCATGCCCACGGGGTCTCGCGCCGCCGCCAGTGCGGTGTTCATGAGGATGCCGTCCACGCCCTGCTCCATCGTCACGCACGCATCCGACGCGGTCCCGACGCCGGCGTCCACCACGACCGGGACCGTGAGCCGGCGCTTGATCGTCCGGACGCCGTACGGATTCAGGAGCCCGAGCCCGCTGCCGATCGGCGATGCCAGGGGCATCACGGCGGCGCAGCCAGCGTCCTCGAGGCGCAGCGCGGTGACGAGATCCTCGTTGGTATAGGCCAGCACTTTGAAGCCGTCCTTGACCAGGGTGCGCGCCGCGTCCAGCAGACCCTGGACGTCGGGGAGCAGCGTCTCCTGGTCGCCGATTACCTCGAGCTTGACGAACTCGTTGAACCCGGCTTCGCGCGCCAGGCGGGCGTAGCGCACGGCGTCGTCGGCCGTGAAGCAGCCCGCCGTGTTCGCGAGCAGGAAATACCGGTTCGGATCGAGGTGGTGCAGGATCCCCGTCTCTTTCGAGCGATCGAGGTCCACGCGACGCACCGCCACGGTCACGACTTCCGCGCCCGCGGCCTCGATGGCGCGAGCCATCGTCTCATTGTCGCGATACTTGCCCGTGCCCACCATGAGGCGCGAGTGGAGCGTGCGGCCGCCCACGACGAACGGTGTGTCCCGGACGGTGTCTACGGCGATGGTCATGCGTGTCAGCCCCCTCCCACGAAATGCACCAGCTCGATCGCGTCGCCCGCGGCGACCGTCACGTCGCCCAGCCTGGGGCGCCGCACGATCGCGCGGTTGTGCTCGACGACGACGGCGCGGGGGTCGAGCTCGAGTGAGCGGAGCAGCTCGAGCAGCGTGGCGCCGCGCGCCACCATTCGGGGCTCCCCGTTCACCATCACGTCGATCGAATCGTTCACGACTGCCACTCCTCGAGCATCTGTCGCGCCGCGTCCGCCGGGGCGGGCGCATCCCACAGCGCCCGGATCGCCGCGACGCCGTACGCGCCCGCCCGCCGCACCTCGGCTGCCCGCTGGGGCGTCACGCCGCCGATCGCGATCACCGGGAGGCCCAGGCTGACAATCGGCTCGAGCCGCGCGAGTCCCAGGGGCTCGCGGTCGGGATGCGTGGCGGTGCGGTACAGCGGTCCTACTAAAAGATAGTCGGCTCCGCCGGCGCGCGCGGCTTCCGCTTCGGCCAAGTCGTGCACCGACTTGCCGATCCACCACCGGGGTTCGAGCCGGCGGGCGTCCTGCGGATCGAGACTCGCGAGGCCGAGCTGAACGCCCGCGGCTCCGACAGCGAGCGCCACGTCGAGGCGGTCGTTGACGAACAGGCGGGCGGGCCGGCAGGCGGACAGGCGGACGGCGAGCTCGTGATGCTCGAGGCCGGAGAGGACGCGGCCGCGCGCGTGCAGGGCGAGGCGCTCGGCGCCGCCTGCCGCCAGCGCTCGGGCGACGTCGTCCATGTCGGGCCTGCGGGCGATACGCTCGTCGGTGATGGCGTGCAGCCGCGGCAGCGCACCCCCCCCCGTTCGCGTCACGTGAACCGCTGGCCCGTCCGCACTCCGCGCCCGCGCAGCCACTCGGCGGCGGCCATGCGCGGCTTGCCGGCCGGCTGGACTTCTTCCACCGCCACCGCGCCTCGGGCCGTCGTGATGCGTAATTCGTCATCCGTCGTCCGTACCTCTCCGGGGGCACCCCGATCCTCCACGACGCGAGCGCCGAACAGCTTTACCTCGCGACCGTCCAGCTCGGTCCACGCGCCGGGTTTGGGATCGAGGCCGCGGATCACGCGGGCCACTCGCTCGGCGGGCTCTCCCCACGGGATCCGCGCCGTCTCACGGGTGAGCTTGGGGGCATAGGTGGCGCGCGTGTGGTCCTGGGGCCGCGCCTTGAGGCCATCGGTCTCGATCAGCGCCAGGGCCTCGACGAGCGCCTGCGCCCCCATTTCCGAGAGGTGCTCGGACAGCTCGCCGCCCGTGGCCTCCGGGTCGACGTGGTGCGGGATCTGATGGAGGATCGGGCCCGAGTCGAGTCCCGCGTCCATGAGCATGATTGTGACGCCGGTCTGCTCGAGACCGTTCAAGATGGCCCATTCGACGGGGGCCGCGCCGCGCAGCTCCGGGAGAAGCGATGGATGGACGTTGAGCATGCCGCGGCGCGGCACCGCGAGCAGGTCGGGCTTGAGGATGTGTCCGTAGGCGACCACCACACCCACGTCGGGGGCCAGGGCGCGCACCCGGGCGACGAACTCGGGGTCGGAGGGCCGCACCGGCTGGAGCACCGGCACGCCCTCCGCCTCGGCGGCCAGCTTCACGGGCGGCGCCACGGCGGTCGAGCGCGAGCGCCCCTGCGGCTTGTCGGGCTGCGTGACCGCCGCGACGACGTCGAAGCCCTCGCCCAGCAGCGCCTCGAGCGGCGGGACCGCGAACTCGGGCGTTCCGAAGAAGACGACGCGCACCTAGAGCTCTCCCGCCGGCTCCGGCGTGACCTCCTTCAGGTACCCCGACTGTCCCTTCCGCGCTTTCTTCCATTTGGCCAGCAGCAGGCCGCGCTTCACGGCGCTGAGATGGTCGAGGAACAGCACACCGTCGAGGTGATCGATCTCGTGCTGCACGGCCCGCGCCTTGAAGCCCGACAGCTCGGTGCGGTAGGGCCGGCCGTCCCGGCCCAGCGCTTCGAGCGTCACGGTGAGGGCGCGCTCGACGTCGCCGTAGATATCGGGGATCGAGAGACAGCCCTCTTCCGCCGTCTCGCGCTCGTCCGATGCTGTGACGATCCGCGGATTGACGAGGACCAGTGGTGGGGGATCGTCCTCGCCGACATCCACCACGGCCACGCGGCGCGCGATGCCGACCTGATTGGCGGCGAGGCCCACGCCCTTGGCCGCCCGCATGGTGTCCAACAGGTCGTCCACCAGCTCGCGTACCGCGTCGTCGACGGCGGCGACGGGCGCCGCGCGTTGCCGCAGCACCGGCGAGCCGAGCAGGTGGAGCTTGCGGACCGTCACTGGGACTTGGCTTCGATCGACCGGTTGAGGATGTTCGCGATGTTGGTGCGCATCACCACGACCCGCGACTCGCCGCTCTTCACGGTCACTTCGTCGTCCTTCAGATGCACGACCTCGCCGATGATGCCGCCCGAGGTCACGACTTTGTCGCCGCGCTGCAGCGAGGCGAGCAGCTGGCGGTGGCGCTCCTGCTGCTTGCGCTGGGGTCGGATGAGCATGACGTAGAAGATCGCGATCAGCGCGGCGATCTGGACCAGGAAAATGGTGAGCCCGCCCGAGGCGTTCTGGCCCGAGGGGGCGAAGAGCAGCGCCAGCATGGGGTGCGCGGTCATGCGGATCCCGATCGCAGGTAGCGGCGGCGCCAGGCATCGGTCCACGGGCCGAAGGCGTTTCGCCGGATCGCGGCCCGCATGTCCTCCGCGAGCCGGATCAGGTAGCGGACGTTGTGCAGCGACAAGAGTCTCAGGCCGAGCAGCTCTTCCGCCACGAACAGGTGCCGAAGGTAGCCCCGCGAGAACGTGGTGCACGCCTCGCAGTCGCACGAGTCGTCGAGCGGCCGCGGGTCCTCGCGGTGCTCGGCGTTGCGAATGTTCACGGGGCCGTCGGGCGTGAAGGCCGAGCCGTTCCGCCCGTTGCGGGTCGGCGCCACGCAGTCGAACAGATCCACCCCGCGCTCCACCGCCGCCACCAGGTCTTCGGGAAACCCCACGCCCATAAGATAACGCGGCAGGGCGGGGGGGAGCCGCGGCGCGAGCGCGTCGAGCATCGCGTACATCGCGGCCTTGGGCTCGCCCACCGAGAGGCCGCCGATCGCCACGCCGGTCCAGTCGCCGAGATCCAGGATGCGTCGGAGACCCTCCGTCCGGAGCGGCACACGCGTGCCGCCTTGCAGGATGGGCCAGAGCGTCTGGTTGCACGAGGCCACGACGCCATGTTCCAAGGAAGGCTCGGCATCGCTCGCGGAACGTGGCGTCGTGGCGTCGTGTGACGCCTTCAGCTCCTCGTGCCGTCTCCCGCACCGCTCCAACCATCTCAGCGTTCGCTCGAGGGCGTCCCTGGCCACGCTCTCGTCCGCCCCTCCCGGCACCACGTGGTCGAACGCCATCGCGACGTCGGCCCCCAGGGTCCACTGGATCTCCGTGGCGCGCTCGGGCGTGAGCCTGCGACGGCCACCGTCCACGTGGCTCTGGAACTCGACGCCGTCGTCGTCCACGCGCCGGAAGCCCTCGAGCGAGAACACCTGGAACCCGCCCGAGTCCGTGAGCAGCGGCCGGGCCCAACCCATGAAGCGGTGCAGCCCGCCGAGCTTGGCCACCACCTGCTCGCCCGGGCGCACGTGCAGGTGATAGGCGTTCGCGAGCACGAGCGTCGCGCCCGCGGCGCGGAGGTCGTTGGGCGAAAGCGCCCGCACGGTCCCCTGGGTCCCGACCGGCATGAAGACCGGGGTCTCGACGCTACCGTGCGGGAGAGTGAGGGAGCCGGCGCGGGCGGCACCGGATGTCGCGTCGATCGTGAAGTCGAACACGCGCGGATCAACGCGGAACGCGGAAGTCGGAACGCGGAACAGGCGCTCGTCCTTCTGTTCCGCATTCCACGTTCCGCGTTCCACGTTCACACGATCGCCATCGCATCGCCGTAGCTGTAGAACCGATACCGTTGCTCAATGGCTTCCCCGTAGGCTCGCATGACCCGCTCATAGCCCCCGAACGCGCACACCAACATTAGCAGGGTCGAGCGCGGCAGGTGGAAGTTCGTGAGCAGCCGGTCGACCGCGCGGAACGAGTACGGGGGATGAATGAAGAGCTGGGTCTCACCGGCGCCCGG
>QHUU01000077.1 GCA_003222155.1 Gemmatimonadota bacterium
TACCTGTACACGCTCCTCGGGATGATCCTGGGGCTCGCGAAGATCGTGTCGTTCGCCCGGCCCCCGGTGCCCACGCAAGCGGCCGTCCCTCGTCCTCTGGGATGAGCGCGCGCGCCACGCTCAAAGCGTGCTTCGAGGCCGGACTGGTGCGGAGTGGCGTGCCCGCCCTGAACCGGGCGGCGCGGGCGCGACGGGCGCTGGTCCTCGCCTACCACAACGTCGTGCCCGACTCCTCCCCGGGGTTCGGCGACCGCTCGCTCCACCTCCCGCGCGGGCTGTTCATACGCCAGCTCGAGAGCCTGCTCGCCACCCACACGGTCGTCCCGCTGGAACAGGTGCTCGACGCGCCTGTAGCCGGGCGTCGTCCCCGGGCGGCGATCACCTTCGACGACGGCTATCGGGGGGCGGTCTTGCTCGGCGTGGCGGAGCTCGCGAAGCGCGGCGTTCCCGCGACCCTGTTCGTTATTCCCAGTTTCGTGGGGAAGGGCCCGTTCTGGTGGGATGCCTTGGCGGCGGAGCGCGGGCTGGATCCCGCGCTGCGGGCCCGCGCCCTGGACGAGCTGCGGGGCAAAGATCAGGAGGTCCGCGGCTGGGCCGCGCGCGAGCGGATCCCGACGGCGACGGTTCCGGAATGGGCGCTCGTCGCGTCGGAAGCGGAGCTGCGGAGCGCCACTCGGCATCCCGGCATCACGCTTGGATCGCACACCTGGACGCACCCGAACCTGGTGCGGCTGGGGGGAGGCGACGAGCTGCGAGAAGAGTTGCGGCGGCCGCTCGGGTGGCTGCGGGAGCGCTTCACGAGCGTGATCCCGTGGCTGAGTTATCCGTACGGGCTGGCGACGCCGGCCGTGGAGGCCGCTGCCCGCGAGGTGGGCTACACCGCGGCGCTCGCCCTGGGTGGTGGGTGGTTCCCGTCCACCCGCGTGAACCGCTGGGCGGTGCCGCGGGAAAACATTCCCTCGGGCTTGTCGGAGAACGGGTTCGTCATTCGATCCTCGGGCCTGTGACGCGACGCCTCAGAATTCTTCATGTGGTGCACAAGCTCGACTATGGCGGCCTGGAACGCCTGGTAGGCGCCCTCGTCGAGCGTCTTCCTCCCGATCGGTTCGAGAATCACATCCTGACACTGAGTGACTTCGGCCGCTTCGCCGAAGGTCTCGCCGGGCACGCGCAGCTCCACCAGGAGCGGTCGCTGCGGCGCTGGTCCATGATCTGGCCGCTCGGCTTGACCCGCACGATTCGCGCGCTCGCCCCCGACGTCGTGCATACGCACAGCGGCGTGTGGTACAAGACGTCGCTGGCGGCGCGGCGCGCCGGCGTGCCCCGCCTGGTGCACACCGACCACGGCCGCCCCTACCCGGACTCGTTCAAGGGCCGGCTGCTCGACGGGCTCGCCGCCCGGCGCACGGACGTGGTCGTGGCCGTCTCGGACGCCCTGCGCCGCCAGATGGCGGCGACGCTGGTACCGCGCCCGGCGGAGATCCGCGTCGTGATCAACGGGATCGACACCCGCCGGTTCCGGCCGCGGTCCGTCAACGGGTCGGTGCGCGGCGAGCTGGGGCTGCCTGCCGGGGCACCGGTCATCGGCAGCATCGGCCGGCTCGACCCGATCAAGGCCTACGACGTGATGCTGCAGGCCTTCGCGCGGCTGCGCGCCGGTTGGAGCGATGCCCATGGCGCGCCGCCCAGCCTCGTGCTGGTGGGCGACGGTCCCGAGCGCGCCCGCCTGGCGGCGCTGATCGACCGGTTGGGGCTGCGCGACGCGGCCCGGCTGGCCGGGTGGCGCAAAGACGTAGAAAACGTCTACCCCGCATTCGACGTCTTCACGCTGTCGTCGTGGAGCGAAGGAACCTCGCTCGGTCTGCTCGAGGCCATGAGCAGCGGCGTCTGTCCGGTGGTGACCGATGTCGGCGGGTCCGGCGCGGCAGTGGGGGAGGCCCTGCGGCACCGCCTCGTGCCGCCGGGGAATCCCACGGCGCTGGCCGCCGCCTGGCGCGACGCGCTGGGCGACTCCGCGCGCCGGGCCCGCGATGCGGCGGCCGGGCGCCGGCGCGTGGAGCAGGCGTTCGGGGTCGACGCGATGGTGCGGGAGTACGAGCGGATTTACAGCGGCGGTGAGTGAGGCAATGCGGGTCAGCGACCCGCCATCACACCGCTTTCCAGGTACACGCGGTGCCAGACCGAAAAGCACAGTAACGCCCACAGGATCCCTTCCCGGTTGTGCCGGCGCGTGAAGTGGTCGTCGAGCAGTCCGCGCACCACGGTGGGATCGAAATACCCGAGCCGCCGCAGCCGCTCCGGCGCGAGCTCGTCCTCGATCACGTCGCGCAGCTCGTGTCGCAGCCACTCGGCGGTCGGGCCCACGAATCCGCGTTTCGGCGCCCGCAGGTGCTCGTCGGGAAGGCGGCCTCGCAGGGCGCGCTTGAGCAGGCGCTTGTTCCTCCACCATCCGATCTTGACGCGGTCCGAGAGCGGAAACACGCGCTCGACGAGCAAGTGGTCCACGAAGGGCACCCGGATCTCGAGCGAGTGCGCCATCGCCATGCGGTCGCTCAGCGCCAACACATCGTCCGCGAGGAACGTCTTGTAGTCGAGATACAAACCCGCCGCGAGCCCCGCGGGGGCGCCGTGCCGCTGATACAGCTCGCGGAACCGGGCGCTCGCCCTGCCCGCGTTCACGCCCTCGTGCAGCCCGGCGACGTACAGCGCGTGCCGGTCCGCGTCGGCGAAGCGAGTGACGTATCCGAGGAACCGGTCGGGCGTCGAGCCGTTACCGGGCCGCAGGAAGCGTTTGAGCCGATCGACGGAGAGCGACGCGCCGGGGGGCTCGCGCAGCAGGTTCGCGAGTCCGCTCACCCCGCGCTGCACGGCGTGGGGCAGGCGCGCGTATCGCTCGCCGGCGAGCAGGCCGATGTGCCGCCGGTATCCCGCGAACAGTTCGTCGCCCCCGATCCCGGTGAGGGCAACCTTGTACGACGCGCCCACCGCCTGCGACAGCAACCAGGTCGGCACGGCGGACTGGTCGGCATGGGGCTCGTCGAGCGCGTGCGTGATCGGCTCGAGCAGGTCGCGCACGTCCGGGCGGATGTCCACCTCGGTCAGCTTGACGCCGTACCGGGCCGCCAATCGGCGCGCCAGGTCCGTTTCGTTCGCGCTCGCGGCCCCCGAGCCGAAGTACCGCGCCGTGAACGCGTGTGGCGCGTCGCTCGCCAGCGCCCAGCTGGCGACTACGGCCGAGGAATCGAGCCCACCGCTCAGGAACGCCGCCACCGGCACGTCGCTCACGAGGTGCGCCCGCACCGACTCGTCGAGCCACTCCCTGACGCGCTCGTCCGCGTCGCGCGGCGTCTCCGCACGCTCCCGGGGGAGGTCCCAGTACTGCTTGGTCGACACGCCGCGCCGGGCGTGCCACATCGCGGTGTGGCCCGGCTCGAGCTTCGTGACGCCCGCGAACGGCGTGGCGGGGGCGGGGATGTACCCCAGCTGGAAATACATGTCGAGGGCATCCCAGTCGAGCGTCCGGTCGGCGAGACCCGCCGCGTGGAGCGCCTTCAGCTCGGAAGCGAACGCGATGCCCCAAGGCGCGGTAGCAATGTACAATGGCTTGATCCCGAACCGGTCACGGGCGAGCAGCAGGGTCCGCGCTTTCGCGTCCCAAATGGCGAACGCGAACATCCCCCGCAGCCGGGTCACGCACTCGGGGCCCTCCTCCTCGTACAGGTGGAGGATGGTCTCCGTGTCCCCCTGGGTCGCGAACGTATGTCCGCGCGCGACCAGTCCGCGGCGCAACTCCGCGTAGTTGTAGATCTCCCCGTTGAAGACGATTACCGCCGACCGATCCTCGTTGAAGATCGGCTGGTGCCCGCCCGCGAGGTCGATGATGCTGAGGCGACGCATGCCCAGGCCGACGGGGCCGTCCACGTGGACGCCCTCGTCGTCGGGGCCCCGGTGCCGGATCGCGTCGCACATCTGCCGGATTACGGCAGGGGAGACAGGATGGACCGGGTCTGTATGGACGATGCCGACGATGCCGCACATGAGCGGCGGCGTCTGGAGCAAGAGGAGGGCCGCGCGGGCATGCCGGTCTGCCCGACGCGACTGTAGAGCACACCCACCCATACGTTGCGCACGCGCAGCACTGGCGCGCGCGCCTGCCTGCCCGGCGGCTCAGGCACGGAGCTTGTTCCATCGGGAGGGCGTGACAGAGTCGGACAGGCTCTCCGTGCTGCACCTCATCGCTCCCGGAGACGTGGGCGGCGCCGAGCGCGTCGTGCACGCTTTGGCGAGCGGTCAACGCCGCGCCGGGCACCGGGTAACGGTTGGCGCGGTGTTGTCCAACGGGGCCGACCATCGCTCCCACCCCTTCCTGGCGCCCCTGGAGCGAGCCGGCGTCGAAACGATCCTCCTGCGGGTACCGCCCCGCGCTTACCGCCGCGAGCGCAGCGCGTGCGTCGAGCTGTGCCGTCGGCTCCGGCCGGATGTCGTGCACACGCACGGCATCCGGGTGGACGTGGTGGACGCCGCTGTCGCGCGGCGGGCCGGCATGCCAACGGTGACGACGGTTCACGGCTTCACGGGCGGGGATTTCAAGATGTGGGTGTACGAGCGGTTGTGGCGACGTGCCTTGCGCGGTTTCGACGCCGTCGTCGCGGTGTCACGCCCGCTGGCCCGGGACCTTGAGCGGACGGGCGTGCCCCCGGGGCGCCTGCACGCCGTTCCCAACGCCTGGCCGGCGGACGACCTGCCGCCGTTTCCCCGGTACGAGGCACGCCAACAGCTCGCGGTCCCCGACGGGCGATTCCACGTCGGCTGGGTGGGACGGCTTACCCCGGAAAAGGGGGCGGATGTGCTGCTCGCGGCCCTGCCCCTGCTCGCGGACCTGCCGATGGTCGTGTCGGTCGTGGGCGACGGGCGCGGGCGGCCACAGCTCCAGGCGGCGGCCGCGCGCCTGGGACTGGGCGATCGGGTGCGCTGGCTGGGCAACGTCGCCGCGGCGGGGCGGCTGTTTACGGCTTTCGACGTGTTCGCGCTCAGCTCCCGCACGGAGGGCACGCCGATCGTGCTGTTCGAGGCGATGGCGACGAGCACGCCGATCGTCGCCAGCGCCGTCGGAGGCGTCCCCGACGTGCTCGCGCCGCAAGAAGCGCTGCTGGTCGGACCCGACGATCCGGCCGCACTGGCGCAGGCCATTCGTGCGGTGCACGCGGATCCCGCGGCGGCGGCGGACCGGGCGCGCCGGGCGCAGCAGCGACTGGGGAGCGAATTCGCGCCCGGGCCCTGGCTCGAGCGCTACGAACGCATCTACCGGAGCGTGGGATGACCTCTGTCTGTGTCTGGCTGCTCGCCATCGCCTTGGCCTTTGGCGTCTATACCTACGTGGGCTATCCGCTGTTGCTGGGGCTGGCCGGACTGTTCCGGCGTGGTCGAGCCCCCGCCGCTTCCCCCGCCGAGTGGCCGCCAATCAGTATCGTGCTCCCCGTCTACAACGAAGCAGCCGTGCTTCGCCAGACGCTCGAGAATCTGCTCCGCCTCGACTATCCCGCGGACCGCCGCCAGATCCTCGTGGTGTCCGACGCCTCGACCGATGAGACCGACGCCATCGCGCGCGAGTACGCCGGCCGGGGCGTCGAGCTGCTGCGGCTGCCGACGCGCGGAGGGAAGACGGCTGCAGAGAACGCGGCCCTGCCGCTCCTGCGGGGTGACATCATCGTCACCACCGACGCGTCGGCTCGGCCGGAGCCGGGGGCTCTCAAGCCGCTGATCGCGAGCTTCTCCGATCCTACAGTCGGCGTCGCCTCCGGGCACTATGTCAGCGTGGCGCGAGCGGATGGACACGCCAACCACGGCGAGTCCTGGTACGTCGGCTACGACATGTGGGTGCGTCTCCTCGAGTCGCGCGTCGCGGGAATCCCGGGGGCGGCGGGGTGCTTCCACGCCGTGCGGGCACCGATCCACCTGCGTGTGTTGCCGGAGGAGATCAGTCGAGACTTCGCGGCGGCCCTGCTCGCCCGCGAGCAGGGATGGCGCACGGTCTCGGTTGAAAGCGCCGTCTGCACGGTCCCCCGGGTACCCTCGCTCCGGAAGGAATACCGCCGCAAAGTCCGCACGATCGTCCGCGGCTGGCACACGCTGCACTTCAAGCGGGCGCTCTTGAATCCCTTCCGTCACGGGTTCTTCGCGTGGATCCTCGCGAGCCACAAGATCTGCCGCTGGATGATTCCCCACATCGCCTTACCGGCGCTGGTCGCGCTGGTGTGCCTCACCCCCACGTTCTGGTGGGCGCGCGTCGGCGTGGCCCTCGCAGCCACGGCGGGGCTGTGCGCGGGGCTCGCATGGTGGTGGCCCGAGCAGCGGCGCCTCCCGAAGCTCGTGGCCCTGCCCGCGTATCTCGTGGTGGGGAACGTGGCCGCCCTGCACGCCTCCATCCGGGCCGTCCGGGGCGAGCGCACGCCTGTGTGGGAGCCAACCCGTCGCGCGGTGGAGCGGGCGGCCTAAACGCACCGTCAACAGTGGGACGCGGCCTCGACGGGCTCCGTCGCCGGCTGAAGCGAGGTCGCGGCTTCCGAGACCGTGACCAATCGCAGCGGGGTGAGGCGGGCGAGGCGTTCGACGTACGTCGCGATCGAGTGATACATCCGCTCCACACCGGCCCGGTCAGGGGCGAACGGGCTCAGGCCTGGACGGAGACTGGGGCTGTGCAGGAACAGGTGCAGATGACGCACACCTGCGTCCATCAGGCGGCGTGACAGCGTCAGCATGTCCGGAACCGAGTCCGTCTCCGGGCTGAGGGCGATGCGCTTGACGATGCCGGCGCGCCATGCGATGCCGCGCAGGTGGAGCGCACGCAGCGCCGGGACCGACAACGCCCGGTACACTCCCGCCCACACCCGCGACGGCGGACGACTGTAGCCCACCGACATGGGAAGCTCGACCAGCGGCCCTGCGGGCTGCGGGATGCGCACGTCGGCGTCTCCGGCGAGGCGATAGGCGTGGAGCGGCGCCCCGACGAACGTCGGCCCGTCGTCGTACTCTTTCCAGCTCATGAAGGGTGTGACGCTCGAGTCGACGCGGTAGCCGCACCCGATCAGGGCGGTGACGGTCTCCGGGCCCAGCCCGTAGCGACCGGCGCGGAACGCCATCGGCCGTCCGCCACACGCCTCGCGCAGGGTCGCCGTGAGGCGTTCGATTTTCGCGCGCTGCAGCGCGGCCGGAAGGTTATTGAGCATTGTGTTGCGCGCGGCGAAGGGCTCGTCCAGCGGCGGCGTGTTCCAGGGATGCAGGTGGGCGCCCAGCTCCGCTCCACCGCCGTGCAACTCGCGCAGGATGGCCGCGGCCCAGTCGCGGATCGCGACCTGATAGGTCGTGAAGTAGGTCGCCCGCACACCGAGCCCTTGAAACAGCGCGTCGAGACGCGGCAGCTCGCGGATGTTCTCCACCGTCACTCCGTCGCGGCGCGGGCGCCAGTCGTCCTCCTCGGTATCGATCGAAACGATCAGGAGCGTCGGCTTGGTCACACGATGGGGTCCCTCACGCCCCCGCCCGCAGCCGGGCACGTACCCGGCCCGCCCAATCGAGGCCGCGCAGCCAGCGACCGCGCCAGCCGGGCCGGAAGGCCACGAGCTCCTGTGTCACGGCCTCCGAGATCGTCCACTCCCGCTTGTACGCTTCGTTGCCGCGCAGGAAGTCGAACCGCCGGTAGCCGCGCTCGATGGCCCGGCGGATCATCTTTACCATGAGTGCGACCCCCACGCTCTTGTCCTCCCAGCGAGTATCGCGACCGCTTTGGTAGAAGTAGACCGTCTCGCGGTCGGCGAATCCGTACCACGCGGCCGCGGGCGCCCCGTCTAGGTCGAGCGTGGTCAACCACAGTTGTCCTCGGCGCGCGAGCTCCTCGGCGAATGCCCGGTGGAGCCGTTCCACCCGCGGATCGCTGAACGTACCCCCCCCACCGGTCGCCCAGCGCTGCTCGTGCAGCGCCACGAGATGGCGCCAGCCATCGACGAACCGGTCGGAGTCGTAATCGGTCAGGGCCACGACGTGGTCGCGCTCCAGATTGCGCTCCCGGCGGCGTAACACCTGGCGGCGGTTGGCGCTCAACGAGCTCAGGTATGCCTCCCAGGTACTCGGGAGCTCGAGGTAGGGACAACGGTATCCCGCGTTCCAGCGAATCGCGCAACCGGCGCGCGCCAGCGCGGCCGCGAGCCGAACCGCGTTGGGCGCACCCGGCGTGAGATTACTCAGGATCGCGATCTCCCAGGGCAGCGCCAACAACGCCGGAAGGGCGTCCTCGAGGTCCGCGCTCCGATCGGCAAGGACATCGAGATGGTCCGGACATCCGACGTCCCCGACGGCCCACCTGAGGCCGGCGACAGACTGGCGGCGGAACGTGACGGTCCCGACCGCGACGGGAAGCAGCGCTGCCGCGTCTCCGTTGGCGTCCCGGAGCACGATGCAGCAACTCGCCTCCAGCTCCTCGCGCGAGGCCGAGTCGGCCCACGCCCGATGCCACGCCCAGCCCGCGAATGGCGACGCGGCGCCTGAGCGTTCGCGCAGCTGCTCCCAGACCGCGGGGTCGCGCCCGAGCGCCTCGACGAGCGGGACGCGGGCCGCAATCCTCCCGGTGGTGTATCGAGGCTCGGCCACGGTGCCTGCCAGGCTGGAGCTCAGAGTCCGCACGGTAAGGGCCTTCTGCAGAGGTCGGGCCGCGGACGCGGCAGCGCGTCGCGAGGCGTGGCAGCTACAGCCAGGGTCGCGAGGGACGGCGGCCCCGGTCGTCGACGCCTTGGGGCACACGCTGGGGAGCATTTGTCTGTGGCGTCGTCGCTACAGCGGGGTCGTCTGGAGACGCCGGGCATGGGGCGTCCGGGCCCGTCCCCCGGCACGGGCCCACGGCACATGCGATGCAAAGGCCGCGGCCCGGAATCGCGCGACTTCTGGACGCCGGGGGGTCGAGGCGCGGCTGGCGTCCGCATCAGCGACGTGCCGGGTGCCGTCGCGGGGGAAGGGCACGTGCTCAAGAGCGTCGGGAGCAACTGGTGCGTCACGGTCGTGAACGTCGCGGCAGCCTACGTCCTCACGCCGTTCACGCTTCGTACGCTGGGCGACGCCGGGTACGGCACGTGGACGTTGATCACGTCGATCTCCGGCTACCTGGCTCTGCTCGTGCTCGGCGTGCCGATGGCGTCCGTCCGCTACTTCGCGGAACACGTCGCCAAGGGCGACACGCGCGAGCTCAACCGCGCGATCGGGAGCTGCACGGCGCTCTACCTGATTCTGGGAGGGCTGGCACTGTTCATCGGCGCGGGCCTGTACGCCTTCTTCAACCTGAGCTACGACATCCCCACCACGATTCGGCGCGACGCCGATTGGGCGTTCGCGCTCACTGTCGCCTACGTAGCGGTCGGGTTCGTGGGAATGCTGCCGGAGGCCGTTCTCTCCGCGCACGACGATTTCGTGCCCCGCAACGTCGCCAAACTGGCGGGGATCGTGCTGCGCGTCGGTCTCACGTTCGGCCTGCTCACGTGGCGCCCCACCCTGAGCGTGCTGGCGTTCATCCAACTCGCGTGCCTCGCGTTCGACTTCATCCTGTGTGCGTGGCTGATTCTCCGCCGCTATCCCGGTACGCGTGTGCGCCTCGCGGACTTCGACTGGCGCCTGGTGCGCAACATCTTCTCCTTCAGTGTGTTCGTGCTCGTGTTGAACGCCGGGGCGCGCCTGTCGTTCCAGACGGACTCGCTCGTGATCGCCAAGTTCCAGGATGTGAGCGCGATTCCGTATTTCACAGTCGCCAACAATTTCGTCATCTACCTGATGGAATTCGTCGTCGCGATTGCCGCCGTCGTCATGCCGGCCGCGACACGATTGAAGACTCAGGGAAGGGCCGCCGAGTTGCGCGAGACGTTCCTGAAGTGGTCGAAGATCGCTCTCTCGGTAACGTTGATGGCAGGACTGTTTCTGATCGTGCTCGGACCACGCTTCATCGCGTGGTGGATCGAACCGGAGTACGAGCGACCGGCGGGCCAGGTGCTGCAGATCCTTATGGTGTCGTATCTCGTGTTTCTGCCGGTGCGCGGCGTGGCGCTGCCGATCTTGATGGGGCTCGGCAAGCCGGGAGTGCCGACGATCGGGTTCCTGATCGCCGGCGTCGTGAACTTGGGCCTGAGCGTGGCGCTCGCACGCCCCTTGGGTCTCGCCGGGGTCGCCCTGGGCACCGCGATTCCCAACGTGGTGTACTCGGGAGTCGTGCTGGTGCAGGCCTGCCGGGAGTTGCAGACACCGGTCGCGGACTTCCTCCGCTACGTCGTGCCACGGGCGGTCCTCGGTGCCCTTCCGGTCCTCGGGCTGCTGCTGTGGTTCAAGTTCGGCCTCGATGTGCGCGGGATCGGTGAGCTCACGGGCGCCGGCGTCGCGATGACGCTGTTGTTCGGTTGGTTGTGGGTGTTCTTCGTATACCGGAACGACCCTTATGTCGACCTGCGCAGCCGCTTGGTCGGCCAGCGAGGTGGGGCGTGACCGCGTGGTGGGCGGGGACAGTCGCCGTGCTGGCGGGGGCGCTGGTGAGCGCCGCCGCGGAGCTGGCCGCTCGTTGGTGGATTCGGCGCCACACGCGCTACCACGTGTGGCCGCCCGGGACACGGCTGGAGCTGCGCTCCGATGGCACCGTATGCCCGCAGCTCGACAGGCTGGTGCGCTTCGACGTCAACGCGGACGGCGAGCGGGGCCGCGAGGTGCGCCAGGACGAGGCCGGATTGTTTCGGGTGCTCACGGCGGGGGGGAGCTCCGTCGAGTGCTTCGTGCTCAACGAGCACGCGAGCTGGCCCGGAGCGGTCGAGCGCATACTGAACGCCCCGGAGCATCTCCGCGCCCTGGGCGCCCGCCGCGTGCACGTGGGAAACATCGGCCGCTCGGGCGTCTCCTCGCGGCACCTGGACCTGATCCTCGAGCGTGTACTCCCGCAGTACGGCCGGCTCGCGGTCATCGTGATCATGGTCGGCGGCAGTGACGTATTCCAGTGGTTCGAGGAGGGCGCACCGGCTACGCTCTCGTCGGCGCCCCTGGCGGCCGACGAGGTCTTCGCCGTGCATCCCGAGATGGCGTTCGGCTGGAAACCGCGTCAGTGGGCCGCGATCGAGTTGGCTCGACGGCTGCGCCGCCGCTGGCTCCGTCCGCTCGAGGTCCGGGAGCGGGCGGGCACGTGGCTCGTGGCAGCGCGTAAGATGCGGGCCGAGGCGCGCGACGTTCGCACCAGTCTCCCCGATCCCCGCGCGTTGCTGGACAGCTTCGAGCTCCACCTGCGGCGACTGCTCCAGCGGGCGCAGGCTCACGCGGACCGGGTGCTCGTGCTGCGCCAGCCCTGGTTCGAGAAGGAGTACACGGCCGAGGAGGCCGCGTGCTTGTGGCATGGGGGCATGGGCAAAGCGTGGAAGCAGACCATCACCACCTACTTCTCGCTCGATGTCGTGAACCAGGTCGTGCATCTCCTGGATGCGCGCGCGGCCAGGGTGGCGGAGGCGCTCGGAATCGAGCATCGCGACCTGCGCAGCGTCCTGGCGCCGAGCCTTGAGTATTACTACGACTACATGCACTACACGCCGGCCGGCGCCGCCGTGGTGGCACGGGAGGTCGCCGCCGCGCTGCTGCGCCCTCCGGCGACCGGGGCTGCCGAGACCCTCAGTCCGTGCGAGGCGGCTCAGGTTCGCTGAGCGAGGATGACGGCGTCCGGGCAGAAACGACTGAGAAAGGGAACCCTCGACAGGAGCTCCAGGACGTCGGCCCAGCGTGAATTCAGCACGTCGGGACGCTCCAGCTTCGCGCGGTAAATCCAAAGGCCGATCCCAAACGCCCGGCGCACGCGGAATCCGGCGTGCCGCAACAGGCGGCGCAGCTTCCAATGGTGCAGGTCGGCCTGCGCCCGCTCACCGACCAGCCGTCGCAACAGCCGCTGTAGTGCCCAGGGATTTTCGTGATCGTTGAGGAGGAGATACCCGCCAGGCGCCAGAGAGCGGCGTATCGCCTCGAGTACGCGCGCTCGCAGGCTGTCTTCCGCGTTGCCGAAAAAGCGAAACGCCGTGACCAGCTGCACGGGCGCAATGGGCAGCGGTGTGTCGATAATGTCCTGGATGAAGAATTGCGTGCGCGGACACTTCGCCCGTGCCTCGGCGACCATCGACGCGGACACGTCAACCGCGAAGCACGCCTCGGCGACGCCGTCTAAGAGTTGCGTGATACGGCCCGTTCCGCAGGCGAAATCCAAGGTGCGCCGCACGCCCGCCCGCTGGAGCCGCGCCAGGATCGCGACCACGATCTCGCGCTCGCGTCGCGCCATGTAGGCGTCGAAGGGATCACGTGCCAAGGCGAGATCGTAGTCCGCGCCCTTCTCCAGATGGGAGTCGCGGTAGCTCATAAGGGTACTATCGGGCACGTTGCCGCATGGTACATATTCCGAGCCAGCACGATGTGGGAAAGGATCAGGCGACGCCAGCATGCGTCATCCAGCATGATGGCGTGGCGCCCACGCCACACTCGGAGGGATGCCTTGGACGCAGCGGGCGTGATGAGCTCGTGGTCCGACGAGGCGCTCGCGCAGTTGGCCGCGACCGTACGGCGCGGCACGCCGTGGCGACAGGCATTGCTCGAAGTCGCGCAACCGTCACGGTCGGGCGAGGGGACGGAGCACCGCACGGAGGACGCCCGTGGGAACTGGCTGTGGCTGGTCGATCTGGAGCGGTGGGAGTGCGCGCTGGACGTGCAGGGCGGGATCGGCACAACGACGGCCGCATTGTCACGACACTTCGCCTCCGTGCATTACCTCGACGCGGCGCGGCCGCTCGTCGAGTTTGCCCGGGCCCGGTTCAGGGAGGACCGGTCGGCGAACGTCGCCTGCGCGCAGGCGGGCGCGAGCGCACTGCCTTACGGCCCTGCGACGTTCGACTGTGTCGTCTGGGACGGCGCCCTCGGGCGCCGCGTCGCCGGCGTCGCGACGGCCGATCCCCCGGCCGCGCTGCCGGCGGTGCTGGCCGAGTGTCGCCGCGTGCTTCGGCCGGGCGGCTGTCTGTACGTGGGGATCGCGACGGGCGCGGCGCCGGAGCGCGTCCTAGGCGCGGGACTGATCCTCTCGGCTCTGATCCGCATGGTGGTCGGTCTGATCCGCGTCGTGCCGTTGTGGGCCTGGCGGCGGCGTGCGACCAGGCGGGTGCGGCGCTTCGAGCGCCTGGCCGTGGCGCGCGCGGTACCACGTCAGTTGCGTGCCGCCGGGTTCACGCGGGTTCAGGCATACTACATCGATCCCTCGTTTCAGCAGCCGTGGAACATCATTCCGGCACGGCGCCGCGCGGTGCTGGCGTACGAGGGACTGCAAATCACCAGTGCGGGCCCCCGGCGGTGGCTCGCGTGGCTCTCGCTGCACCCGGTCCTGTTCGACTGTCACGTGTTCCTCGCCTACGCATGAAGCGCAAGCTCCGCGAGCTCCTGGTCGCGGCGGATCTCGACGGGGATCTGACCCGGGAGATCCGCGATGACGGCTTCCTGATTCTGGAAAATTACGGAGCCATCCCTCCCGCCGTGCGAAGGAGCGGCTACTACGTGTGGAACCGCGGCTTCAACGTCCTGCTGCTCGGGCGGGACGACACTCCACGCTACTTCTGTAAGTGTCGCCCGATCGCCGATGCCAACCTGGAGCGCGAGACCTCGGTGCTGCATGCGTTGAATCACGATCCGGAGCTGCGCAGCGTCGTGCCGCGGACCAGGGGCGCGCGAGACGGCGAGGTTCAGCTCCAGCTCAGCGAGTTCATGCCGGGTCGGCCCTACGAGTACACCCTGCCCGGCATGACGGAGCGGGCCTGGGTGGAGTCCATGGCGCAGATCCTCGGCGTGGCGCGCACGGTCTCCACGCGGGCCGCGCACCTGCTGCCCGGCCTCCTGACCGAGCCGGCGCCGGTCGTGCTGCGCGTCGCTGCCGCGGATGCCCTCACCGAGCTGGGAGCGGCCGGCGTCGCCGAGGACGTGCTGCAGCGCCTCGATCGAGGGCTCGCTCGGGCCGGCTCCGTGCCACCGGTTCTGCAGCACGGCGACCTATGGCCGGCCAACGTCCTTTGGCACGAGGGGTCGTGGCGGCTCTTGGATTTCGAGATATTCGGGATCGTGCAGATTCCGCTGTACGACGTGTGCCATTTCGTGCGCAACTGCTGGAGCCTGCGGGAGCCCCATGCCGCAGCTGCGGCCACGTGGGTGGCACGCCTGGCCTCGGACGCTCGGGACGCGGACCTGTGCCGCCGCGCCATTCTGCGTGAGGCGCGCAACCTGGGACTCGAGCCCGCACAGGCGGCCGGAGTGCTCGCGTATTACGTGGTGGACCTCACCGCCCAACTGATCCGCCGGGGCACGCCGCGGGTTGCGTGGGACCCGTTGGTGCGGGAAGTGCGGGCCGCCGCGGACTTGCTTCACGGAGGGGCAACCCTCCATGACGCGGTGTTCGGGCGCGCGTCGGTCCCGGCCTAGAAAGTTTGGTTCACTGTCCCCGCCGCCGGATCCGCAGCCAGCGGGCGAGTCGCACGGCCCCGGGCAGTTTTTTCACCTGCTCGCGCATCCCGTACCGAACCCAGTAGGCGCAGCGGCCTGCCAGCGAGGGGGCAAAGAGGAGCAGCTCGTAGTGCGGACGGAACCGTCGGGCCCAATCCGCCTTGTAGGTCGCGTTCCCAGCCATCAAGTCCAAGGCTTCCATGCCGTGGTCGAGCCCGTAGCGAATCACGCGCGAGGTGAGCACCTGGCCCGGGCCGTACCTAGCGTACGCCTCATCATATGCCGTCTTGAGCCCGAACATGGTGCGTCCTGAGACGCGCAGCACTTGGGCGGCGATGGGTGAATCGGACAGCGTCAGCATGGGAATCCATATGCCGCCGTCTGCCGCAGCGCGCTCCACCAGGCGGTCGTAGAACCGCTTCACCTGCGGCCGCTGCGCGACGGCGCTCCCGCTCTGTCCCTTCCACCCCCGGGCTTCCAGTTGGTAGAACGCTTCCAGCGCCCGCTCCAGCGGGCGCCCGCCACGCGCGATGTCGCAGCGTACGGCACCAAGCTCTCCCAGGCGGCGCTCGCGTCGCCGCAGGTTCGATTTGAACTTCCGTGTCAAGCCTTCGTCCCACGACGCTGGGGGGTACAGCGGGCGCCAGGGCGTCAAGAAGGTCTCCCGCACCAGCGCGCGCCAGCCGCGTTCCCGGGCGACGGTAAGGGCCGCGCTGAGCGTGGGCGAGCCTTCCGGGAGGTGCTGGAGGCGAATCACATCCCACCGCGGCGTGGCGCACAGCACGTGCCACATCTGCTCCAGGATGTCGCTGCGTCCCTCCGGGGACAGAAAGTCGAATCGGAAGGACTCGTCGTTCGTGAGCGATTGCAGGACTCGAACCGGGCGTCCGTGCGACTCGACCAGACGCTGCAGCACGGCGAGGCCAACCAGTCGTCCATCGTCCCGGGTCGCAAGCAGCACCGGCTCCACGGGAGCGAACGCCTCGAGCCAGGACCGCACCCACACCAAGTCGACCAGCGCCGCGCTCGTTGGCCGCTGCGACGCAAGCATGCGCCACCGTGTGTCGTCGTCGCGCGACAGGGCGGCCAGGCTCGTAAAGGCGGTACACAACTCGCCACCGCTCCGGCATAATGCCGTCGTGGCGGGGGCGTCGCTGTTCGCCGCTCGCAGCCCCGTCGTGGACAATCCCTTCCCCGGACGCTCGAGTCGTCGCCCAACCTCTGCAAAAGGCGGACTCACCGTGGCTCTCCCGACCGACTCACCGTAGGTCTCCCGACGTGGCTGGCTCGCGAGCCGATTGCTGTAGGGATCGTGCAACAGCGAGAGACAGCCTGCCGCCACACGGCATCACGGGCACAGCCGTTGCGCTAATAAGGATGTACCCATACTGAGGAACGGCTTGGCGTGACGGCATTGGATGGTGTGACGACACTGGGCGACGTGGCGATGCGGGACCATCCACCCAGCCTCACGGCGGCGCTCGATTGGCTGGTGCACGCGCAGGACGTCACCGGGAGCGGCGCCTTCGCGCCCCACTACCCACTCGGCGGGAGCGCCGGTGACGGGCTCTTGGGTGCGCACCGGGCGCGTCCCGACACGACCGGAGCGGTCATCCCAACGCTGTACCTCGCCGCGTGGTACCTGCAGCGACCGGAGCTCGCCCGGCGCGCCGAGCGCGCGGCGCAATGGGCGGTGGAGATCCAGCTGTCCTCGGGCGCGGTGTGGGGGGGTGTGGTCGGGACGGGGCGGGCTCTGCTCGGCTGGCTCAGCTCCTTCGCGGAGACGGGATCAGGCGTATTCGCCGGAGCAGCTCGGCGCGCCGGACGCTTCCTGTTCGCGACGCTCGACCACGACGACGTGTGGCGGCGTGACGGAGCCCACTCCCCTCACACGGCATGGGCGTTGGCGGAGGCGGGTCGTCGGCTCGGCGCGCCCGAGTTTCGGGCTGCTGCGGCGAGGCACTTACGTGCGGTGATGCGCGTCCCGCACGACGACGGCTGGACGCGGGACTACCGTCAGCCCGAGTGCCCCCGCTCCCTGTGCGTCATCGCGGACGCGATTCGGGGGTTGCTCGAGGGAGGTCACTTGTTGGGGGAGGAACGCCTGATGGCACCCGCGGCGCGGGCCGCCGTGCGCGTGGCGGCCGCCATGGCGCCGGACGGACGGCTTCCGGGCCGGTTCATGACGGGCTGGCGACCGAGCGGCTCCGCGTGGTGTCTCGTGGGGCAAGCGCGGATGGTCAACATCTGGCTGCGCCTCTTCGAGATCACGGGCGCGAGTGAGTGGTTGGAGCCCGTGAGACCGGCGTTGGACGTGCTCGCGTCTGCGCAGCATCGTGACGGCGCGATCGGCGGTCCGTCACGGGTCTCGAGCACTGCTACGAAGCTGTTTATCGACGCGCTGATTCGCGACGCGCGGGTTGCCCGAGGCCCGGCAGGGGAGACGACGGCGGCGGTGGTCCTCGCGTAGCTGAGGCGGCGCCCTCTACCAAGCGCCGCGGCGACGCAGCATCACGGGGAGGGTGCGGGCCATGATCCGCAGATCTTCCAGCGCGGACTGGCGGCGGATGTACTCGAGGTCGTAACGAACCTTGCGCCGCACGTCGTCGACCGACGTGTCGTAGCCCTGGTTGATCTGCGCCCAGCCGGTGATGCCGGGGCGAACGCGCTGGCGCCGCTGATACCCTTCGATCTGCTCCCGCAGATACACGAAGATGGTCGGCTGTTCGGGGCGTGGACCCACGATGTTCATGTCACCCTTCAGCACGTTGAAGAGCTGCGGCAGCTCGTCGAGCCGAAACTTGCGCAGCACCTGGCCGAGCGGAGTGACGCGCGCGTCCTCGGGCTGAGCCCACACTTCCGACTTGGCCTCGTCCGCCGGGAGCATCGTGCGGAACTTGTACATCGTGAACGGCGTGCCGCCCAAGTCGGTGTGGCGCCGGGTGTTCCCCCCGGCTCCCGAGAGCGAGCGGCGGTCCAGGCCGACGCGCCTTTGCGTGAACAACACGGGGCCGCGCGACGTCAGCTTGACCAGCACGGCGATCAGGAGCATCAGCGGGAAGGCCACGACCAGGCCTACGGCGGCGACGAGGAAGTTGAGGGCCCGGCGCGCGATGCGTTCGCGGTCGAGCGCACCGAATGGGACACGCTGCGACAGTGAGATTCTCTTGCGGCGGGGGGGTTGGACTTCCAGGGTGGTGCTCATGGCCTCAGGCATTCGCAAAGTCCGTGCGCGCGCGCGCCCCAGCGCGGTTGTGACGCTCCGTGCGTGCGTCATATGGCGAGCCGGCGTCGTGTGTGGAGCGGCTGCCACGGGGCCCTGCGACGTCAACTGGCCGCACCGCCCACGGGGGCGTCCACCTCGAAGTAGAAGCGGGTGCCCCACTGCGGGCGGGTTTCGACTTGCAATTCGGACCCCATCGCCCGCACCAGCTTGCGGCAGATGGTGAGCCCGAGCCCCGAACTGGAGAAATGCTCGCGCTGCGCTGCCGGGGGCCGCCGAACGGGTTGATACAAGGTGCGCAGCCGCCCGGCGTCGATGCCGTTCCCCGTATCCCGCACCGAGAACTCGAGGCGCCGGGTGCCGACCGGCAACGCCGCGATCTCCACGAAGCCCGAGTCGGTGAACTTGACGGCATTCGTGGCCAGGTTGAGCAGCACGCGCGACAGCGCGCGCTCGTGCCCGGTGCGCCGCTCCGGTACCGGATGCACCAGGCGGACCTCGAGCCGCTTCTCTTCCGCGATGGGAAGAATCATGCTGCGGACCGACCCGAACACCTCGGCGACCGAAAACGGCGCTGGAGCGCGGTCGACCAGGCGCTGCCCGCCGCGGGCGAGCTCGAGCACATCGCTCGCCGTGGCGCACAGGCACAGCGCGGCACTGTAGATCAGCCCCAGCTGCCTGGTCTGCTCCGGCGTGACCGGCCCTCCCTGGCCCTGTTGCAGCGCCTCGGCGAGAAACAGGATCGACGTGAGGGGCGAGCGCAGATCGTGCGCTAACTCCACCACGAGATCCAGGCCGTGCGGGCCCGACAAACACGCCGCCAGATCCGGCGGCTCGGGCTCGGGCTCGGGCGTCTGCTCGGGGTCGGGAATCCGCTCGGGGACCGCCGCGATGGCGCTCCCGACGGCGGACCAGTCGAGCCGCTCGGCGGTGCTCGTTCTCACGCCGGCCGCCCTTCAGGGGCGCCGGCCGGCGTCTTGTGGGACGCGTCGACGGTCACTACGTCCATCGGCTCCACCAGTTCCGAGGCATCTGGGGCAGAGGCGGGTTCCCGCTCGACCACCCATCCTGCCGTCGGACTGCGCTGCAGGCCGTGACGCTCCATCAGCCGGTACAGCGTGGTCCGATCCACGCCGGCGATCCGCGCCGCCTTGGACATGTTGCCGCTCGCCCGGTTGACCAGCCAGGTGAGGTACTGGCGCTCGAATTGGGCGATCACACGATCGCGGGCGGCGTGATAGCTCTCCTCGAGCAGGGTGGAGATGAGCGAAGCGGGATTCGAGCCCGCGGCCGGCGTCGGCTCACCGGTGAGCTGCAAGTCCTCGGGGCGGATCTCCGCCCCCGGCTCTACGACCACGGCGACGTGCTCGATCACGTTCTGCAACTCACGGACGTTGCCCCGCCACGGATGGCCGCACAGCGCGCGCAGCGCGGCGTCGGTGAGGCGCGGGAACGGAGCGCCCTTCCGGCGGTGCCGCACCCAGTACGTCGACAGGAAGTAATCGGCGAGCAGGGGGATGTCCTCGGGCCGCTCGCGCAGCGCCGGGACGTTGATCGGGACGACGCGCAGGCGGTAGTAGAGGTCTTCCCGCATGTCGCTCGTCTCGACGGCGGCTTCGGGGTCACCGTTGGTCGCGGCGATGAAGCGCACGTTCACGACGGCGTCCGTCGTCTCGCTGCCCACGCGTCGGACCACGCCGTCTTGGATCACCCGCAGCAGCTTCGCCTGGATCGGCTTCGGCATCTCGATCAGCTCGTCGAGGAACAGCGTGCCGCCGTTGGCGGCTTCGAGCAGGCCGGGTTTGTCGCGCACCGCACCCGTGAACGCGCCCTTGCGGTGACCGAACATCTCGGACTCGAGCAGGCCCTCGGGGAGGGCTGCGCAGTTCACGGCGATGAACGGCCGGCTGGAGCGACGGCTGTGGTGATGGATGAACTGGGCGATCATTTCCTTGCCGCTGCCGCTTTCGCCGGTGATGAACACCGAAGCGTCGGTCGGCGCCACCTTGCGGGCCAGTTCGACCGCCCGCCGGAACGACGGCGCCGTTCCGAGCAGCGTGATCTTGTCGGAATGGACCTGCAGCTGGTCCAGCGTATCGCGCTGCTCGCGCGTCTCGCGCGCGACCAGCAGCGTGTGAACCGCTCGCCCGATCAGCACCTGCAGGTGCGAAGCGGAGAAGGGCTTGGGAAGGTAGTCGAACGCCCCTTGACGCAGTGCTTCGACGCTCGACTCGACGCTGGGATTGCCCGTCATCACGATGACCATCGTGTCGTGATTGGTCCCCAGAGCGGTGCGCAACAGGGTGAGGCCATCGACCTGCGACATGTACAGGTCCACGAGCACGAGGTCGAATGCGCGGCGCTTCAGCAGGTCGAGGGCTTCCTGCCCCCGGCTGCAGACGGTTACGTCGTAGCCTTCGTGGCGCAGAACCGCCGCGCAGCTCTCGCGCAGCGTGTGTTCGTCATCGACCACCAGAATCCGCACCCGGGCCTTGGCTTCCGGCCCGATGGCGAGCATGGCCGACGGCTCGCGTCCCTCGACGGAGGGGGTCACGCCGTCATGAGCAAGCGGTGTCGACATCGGGGTCGTCCTCGATTTCCGGTTGACCCCCCCTTACGCAGGGTTCGGGCCAACCTGTCGCGAGGTCGCAGCGGCACGGATTCTCCGCATAACGACGGCAAAATCCTGTCGTCTGCCCGTCGCGGCGGGGTCGTGGCCCGCACCAAGGTGCATCCGGCTCCGGGATGCGGTGCACCGATTTGCGGCATGTGGACAGTGGGGGCTCCGCACCGCGCGGTATCGGACTTGCCACAGGGAAGAGGCGACGCCGCGCCACCGGGCGCGGCCCCGCCAACACATGTGGAGGTACGCTTTCCGATGAGCACCAGTCCGCTACCCCTTCACGCCGGTGCGACGGTGCCGGCCGTGGCGCCCTCGGCTGCGCCGCCCATGGCCGCTGACTTGGGATTCAGCCAGGGATTCGCCCAGCCGGAAACCGGCGTCGACTGGCGCCGTGTGTTGAGCGCCGTCGCGCGCTTCAAATGGCTGATTGCGGTGGTGACCATCGTGGGCACGGTCGGCGGCCTGGCGGCGACGCGGTTCATCAAGCCGCAATACATGGTGCAGGCGACGCTGTGGATCGACCAGCCGGATCAGCGCGGCGGGCAGGAGCGTGGCCCGATTCGCGCGGGGCAGCCGCTCGAGCCCGAAGCATGGCTCGATCTCCTGAAGTCGTACCGCGTGCTCGACCAGGTGGTGCGGGACCAGCGCCTGTTCGTGACGCCCCGGGCGCGCGAGGACGCCCCGGTGTTCGAGGCATTCCGGGTGGCGGAGCAGTATCGACCAGGGGTGTATCGTCTCGCGCTGGACGGAAGCGGAAAGACCTTCACGTTGTCGACGGACAAGGGCGTCGAGGTCGAGCACGGCGCCGCGGGGGATTCCATCGGCGCCCGCTTGGGCTTTGTCTGGGCGCCGCCCGCTGGCACGGTCCCCGCCGGTCGCACCATCGAGTTCTCGGTGGCGACGGTGCGCGACTCCGCGCGCGCGCTCAGTGAGGAGCTCGAGGTCGCGACCGATCCCGCGGGCAACTTCCTGCGGATGCACCTGAAGGGTGCGGACGCGGTGCGCATCACGTCGACGATCAACGCGATCGCCGAGCGCTTCGTGCTGGTGGCGGCGGATCTGCGACGGCAGAAATTGACCGAGCTGACCAAGATTCTGGACCAGCAGCTGGCGGCGGCACACCAGAACCTGCTCGACGCCGAGAAGGCGCTGGAGCGGTTTCAGGTCAAGACGATCACGCTCCCGTCCACAGCGGTGGGCGGGTCGCGCGGAGCCGGCGTCCCCTCGGCGGGCGCCAGCGCCGACGATCCGGCATTCGCGAGTTTCTTCCGTATGCAGGTCGACCGCCAGCAGGTGCAGCAGGATCGGGATGCGCTCGAGCGGGTGCTCGCCCAAGCGCAAGCGAGCGACTCCGGGGTGTCCCCGGAAGCGCTGGCGATCGTCGGGTCGGTGCAGCAGAACGTGCAGTTGAAGCAGGCGCTCGACGAGCTGACGACGAAGCAGGCGGAGCTCCGGGCGCTGCGCTACAAGTACAACGATGCCTACCCACTGGTGCAACGGCGGCTGAGCGAAGTCGCTACGCTGCAGCGGCAAACGATCCCGACCCTGGCGCGGCAGCTCATGGCCGAGCTCTCCGGGCGGGATGCCGAGCTGGGGCGCCGTGTGGCGGCGGACACCCGGAGCATACAGCTCGTCCCGCCGCGCGCGATCGACGAAGCCCGGCTGCAGCGCCAGGTGACGCTCGCGGAGAACCTGTTCACCAACCTGCAAAAGAACTACGACGAAGCGCGCCTGGCCGAGGAGAGCGCCGTACCGGATGCGCGCATCCTCGATCACGCGGTGGTGCCGCAGGACCCGGTGCGCAACACCGCGCCCCGCGTCATTTTCCTGGGGTTCGCCGCCAGCCTGGCGTTGGGGTTGTGCGGGGCCGTGGTGCTCGATCGCATCGACCCCAAGGTCCGTTATCCCGACCAGGTGTCGCGTGGGCTGGGGATCCCGATCCTCGGTGCGGTGCCGCATCTCCGCAACCTGCCGCGCGGCGGCCGGGGTGGCGGCGCCCGGGTCCCCGACGACGTCAACGAGGTGGTGGAGGCCCTGCGCGGCGTGTGTCTGAACCTGGTCTACGCCCACGGCGGCCGGGCCCCGCTGCTGGTAACGATCACGAGTCCGGGGGCCGGGGACGGCAAGTCGTTCATCTCGGCGAATCTGGCGCACACCTTCGCCGACGGTGGGCACCGCACCCTGCTGATCGACGCGGACATCCGGCGTGGAGTGCTGCATCGTCGGCTGAGCGTGCGCCGCCGCCCCGGGCTCAGCGACTTCCTGCGCGGCGAAGCCCAGCTCGACGCCATCGTGCAGGCGACGCAATTCCCGGCCCTCTCGCTGATCGGTTGCGGGACGCGCGCGTACAACGCGCCCGAGCTGCTTGGCTCGCCGGCCATGACGTCGCTGGTCAACGGGCTGCGCGGGGGCTATGACGTGGTGTTGATCGACAGCCCGCCGCTCGCCGCGGGAGTGGATCCCCTCATCCTCAGCACCCTGACCGGGACCCTCGCGCTGGTCTTGCGCACCGGGTACAGCCACCGCGATGTGGCCGCGGCCAAACTGGAGGTGCTACAGCGGCTGCCGGTGCGCATGCTCGGAGCGGTGCTCAACGACGTGCCCGCGGGCGGAGCCTACCGGTACTATTCCTATTATCTGCCGGGGTACGAAGCGATGGACGAGAACAGCGGCAGCCCGCGGGTGCCGGTCTAAGGAGCTAAGGAGCGGGGGTACCGATCCCTTCGTCGAAGCGGCGTAGCCAGCTGCCGGAATCCGTCTTGCCGGTGCGCACGGCGGCCGCGGCCCGGACCAGTAGGTCTACCGGCTCGATCGGTGCATACCCAACGTTGGCGACGGCCTCGTAGCCGCAGCGGACCCGGGGCGATGGCGTGGCTGCGGCGCCGGTCGCCGGCGGCTCCCCCGTAGTGCTCGGACCCGACACCGACACCGAACTCGCCAGCCGCTCGGCGAGCCGGCGCGCCCCAGCCGCGTCCGTTCCCGGAGCCAGCACGGCGAACTCCGTCGGACTCAAGCGACCGATGACGTCCGACAGCCGCGCCGAGGTCTTCAGTGCCTGCACGCATCGCCCCACGACACCGCTCCCCTGCTGATTCGGGGCGAGCTCCTGCGGCTCGAGGTCGACGGCGAGCACCACGCAAGCCAGCGGCCCGTGCTCACGGAACGCCTGCGACCCAAGTTCCCGCGCGCGGCGGGCGAGGCCTTGCCGGTTGTAGAGTCCTGTGACGGAATCCAGCAGCCCCTCCGCCCGCGCCCGATCCGCATCGAGCTTGGCGCGCACATAGGCGCCGAGCTTGAGCAGGATCTCGTCGGCGTCGTGCGGCGGCGTGATGCATTCCCACGCTCCGGCGCGCAACGCGGCGAGCCGCTGGGCGCGGCTGGCTGGTTCGCGCACGGCGAGGAGGATTGGTGTGCTGCTCGAGACGCGGGGGTCCGTGCGCAGCGTGCGACACAGATCGGCGCCCGGCATGTCGGGGAGCTCGGCGTCCACGATGATGAGGTCCGGCTCCGTGCTGCGCGCGCGTTCCAGGACGTGCTGAGCTGAGCGCTCCTGGAGCACGGCATAACCGCCGCCCTCCAGCAGACTCTTCAGCCACCGCGTCGCTTCCTGACCGTCACCGCCGAGTAGCACCAGCGGCAACCCGCCTTGTGGCATTCGGTCGCTCATGCATCGCTCCCCACGAACAGCGTGTCGGGATGACTCGTTCGGGCACCCATGGTAACTGCAAACACGGGGCCGCCGTGCGTGGGGCGCTGTGGGGCGCTACGGCACCTCAGGCCCCGCGAAAGCGCGGCCGTGGCGCGGCGGGTCTGCCGCGCGTGCGCAACGCAAGTGACGTCGCAGCGCGGGCCCGCGAGCCGAGGGCTCCATGGCTAACCCTTTGTCCGGTTGATCGGTAGCAGGATCGGCGGAGCGGCGGAACGCGGCGGGGCCTCAAACTTGAAGTGAGTGGATTGGACGTGAATCGAACGAGCGAGCTGTGAGGACCGCGAGCATCCGCCGCGTCCGGCGCCAGGGGCGAGCGTGCCGCCGGCGCACACAGTCCGACCCCGTCCGCCGGACCGGCGACAACAGGAGTGTCGAGAGCAGACTTGCCCAGCTCGCCCGATTCGGCCTCGCGATCACCGGGAAGCCACTGCTGGAACTCAAGCCAGAGGACGCGTGAGCGATGTGTGGAATCGTAGGGTACGTCGGGCCGCGGGAAGCGGCATCGGTTCTGGTGGAGGGCTTGAGCCGGCTGGAGTATCGCGGCTACGACTCCGCCGGAGTCGCGGTCCTGAACGGGGGCGGGGTCGAGACCCGCAAGCTTGCGGGACGCATTGCGCGCCTGCGGAACCTCCTGGCGGAGGCGCCGGTGCACGGCAGCTGCGGCATCGGGCACACGCGCTGGGCGACGCATGGCGCGCCGACCGAGCGTAACGCACATCCGCACACCGACTGCGGCGGCACCCTCGCCCTGGTCCACAACGGGATCATCGAGAACGCCGACGTCTTGCGCACGCGGCTCGAGCGGGCGGGCCACCGGTTCACAACCGAGACCGACACCGAAACGCTGGCGCACCTGATCGAAGACTCCGTGGGTGAGACGCTCGAGGAGCGCGTCACCGCCGCTCTCGCGCACGTCGAAGGGACATACGGGATCGCGGTAGTCTCCGAGGCTGATCCCGGGAAGATCGTCGTCGCCCGGCGCGGTTCGCCGGTGCTGCTCGGGGTCGGGGACGGCGAATTTCTCGTGGCTTCCGATGCGAGCGCCGTGCTCGCCCATACGCGATCGGTGGTCTATCTCAACGACGGCGACGTCGCCGTGGTGACGCGGACCGGATATCGCGTGCTGGACAGTCACGCCCGGGAGCAAGACCGGGCGGTGGATGACATCGAATGGGATCTCGACGCCATCGCGCTGGGCGGCTATCCGCACTTCATGCTGAAGGAGATCTGCGAGCAGGCGGAGACGGTGCGCAGCACGCTGCGGGGACGGTTGCTCGCCGTCGAGGGTACGGCTCGCCTCAACGGGCTGAACCTGACGCCGGCGCAGTGCAGCCGGATCCGGCGCATCGTGATCGTGGCGTGCGGCACGTCGTGGCACGCCGGATTGGTGGGTCGTCACATCCTCGAGGAGCTCACCGAGATGCCGGTGTCGGTGGAGTACGCGTCGGAGTATCGCTACCGGCGCGAGCTCCGGATTCCGGGCACGCTCACCATTGCGATTTCGCAGTCTGGCGAGACGGCCGACACGTTAGAGGCCCTGCGCGCCGCCAAAGCGGCGGGCTCGACCGTGATCGGTCTGGTCAACGTGGTCGGCTCCACGATCGCGCGGGAAGCGGACGGGGGCATCTATCTGCACGCCGGCCCTGAAATCGGCGTCGCTTCCACCAAGGCGTTCACGGCCCAGGTGGTCGCCCTGCTGCTGCTGGGCCTGTGGCTGGGACGGCAGCGCGGCGTGTCCGTGGACGCGGGGCGTGCCATGGTTACGGAGCTGTTGGGCCTGCCGGATCTCGTGGCGCGGGCCCTGCAGGTGGAATCACAAGTCCGCGCGCTCGCCGAGCGCCATGCCGAGGCACGCAACGCGCTGTATCTGGGACGCGGCGTGAACTTCCCGGTGGCCCTCGAGGGCGCCCTCAAGCTGAAGGAGATTTCCTACATCCACGCCGAGGGCTACCCCGCGGCCGAGATGAAGCACGGGCCTATCGCGCTGATCGACGAGAATATGCCGGTCGTCTGCCTCGCGCCGAAGGACTCCGTCTATCCCAAGGTGGTTTCCAACATGCAGGAAGTGAAGGCGCGGGGCGGCAGGATCATCGCGATCACGAGCGAGGGCAACGGTGATCTCGGGCGGCTCGCGGACTACCAGATCGCGGTGCCGGCGAGCTCACCGCTCCTGGCACCGGTGCTGACGGTCATTCCGCTCCAGCTCTTGGCGTATCACATCGCCGTGCTGCGCGGCTGCGACGTGGATCGGCCCCGCAACCTGGCGAAAAGCGTAACGGTCGAGTGAAATCATGACAGCCAACACGGTGGTGCGCCTCGCGGCGCTCATGCTGCTGGCGGGTCCCGCGGCCGCGCAGACGGCGACGGGGGCCGCGACCAGCGACTTCCAGATCAACGATCAGATCCTCTTGGAGGTGGAAGGGGACAGCCAGTTCACCCACGCCTTCACGGTCGGCGCGGGGCCCGCGCTGATGCTGCCGGTGATCGGTCCGATCCCGCTCGTCGGCGTGCGGCGCGCGCAGGTCGAGACGTACCTCACGCAGCAGCTCAAACGCTACCTGAAAGACCCGGTCGTGCACGCCAAGGTGCTGGTGCGGCTGTCGGTGCTGGGCGAAGTGGAGCACCCGGGGTTCTACCCGGTCAGGGCCGACGCCCCGGTGTCCGATGCCTTGATGGCGGCCGGTGGGCCCACGAAGGACGCGAAATTCACCGGCACACACATCGACCGGATCGGCCGGGATGGTGTGGCCGGCAGTGACCTGCAGGACGCGATCGCGCGGGGCGCGACGGTCGACGGGATGGGATTGCGCTCGGGCGACCAGATCATCGTGCCCAAGCGGCACGACAGCGAGGCCACCTTCCGAATCATCGGGATCCTCGCGGGAATCCCCGCGGCGATCCTGATCGCCACGCACATTCACTGAGGACTTGATGCGCGTCCTCTCCGTCGTGGGCGCCCGGCCGAATTTCATGAAGCTGGCGCCCGTAGATCGCGAGCTGGTGAAGCGGGGCGTCGAGCACGTCATCGTGCATACCGGGCAGCATTACGACCACGGCATGTCCACCGCCTTCTTCGAGCAGCTCTGGATTCCCGCGCCCGACTACCACCTGGGCGTCGGGTCGGGCTCTCACGCGCAGCAGACCGCCGCGGTGATGCAGCGCCTGGAATCGATCGTCGTCGAGCTCGCACCCGACCTCGTGCTGGTGTACGGCAGCACGAACTCGACGCTCGCGGCGGCGCTCGTGGCCGCGAAGCTGCAGGTGCGGGTCGGGCACGTAGAGGCCGGGTTGCGCAGCGGCGACTGGACGAGCCCGGAGGAGATCAACGACGTCCTCACGGATCGCCTCTCGGACCTGCTGTTCCTGCCGTCGCGCGACGCGGCAGACCACCTGGCCGCGGACGGCGTCCCGGCCGAGCGCATGCACTTTGTCGGCAACGTCATGATCGACACGGTCAGCTGGGCGCTGCCCCAGGCGCTTGCTCTCGACGCGGCGACGCGCTACGGCGTGACGGGTGCCCCATATGCGGTGGTGACGCTGCACCGACCGGCCAACGTCGACGACCGAGCCGTGCTGGGCGAGCTGCTCGAGGCGCTCGCGCGCCTCGCCCGCACCGTGGCCGTCGTATTTCCCGTGCACCCACGCACCCGGCAGCGCATCCGAACGCACGGACTGCGGCTGCCGGACGACGGCCGGCTGCGGGTGCTCGAGCCGCTCGGCTATCTCGAGATGCTGAGCCTGGTGGCGGGCGCGTCGCTCGTCGTGACCGATTCGGGCGGGCTTCAGGAGGAGACATCGTTTCTCGGCGTGCCGTGTCTCACAGTGCGAGCCGGCACCGAACGCCCAATCACCTGCACGCACGGCACGAACCGTCTCGTCCTGCCCAAACGGGATGCGATCCTCGCGGCCGCCGAGCACGCCCTGGCGCGCCGCTCGCCGGCGCGACCGGTCATCGAGCGGTGGGACGGACGGGCGGCCGAGCGCATCGCGCGCGTCGTGTGCGAGGACGAGCGGTTCGAACTCGACGCCCCGCTGGCGGCGACCCCGCCACACGCGTCGCGCCGCGCAGTCGCGATTCCGCAGCCGCTCGGCGCGGACTGAATCGAGGGCAAGCCGCAGGCGGATGAGCCGTCGCAACAGTGTGCCTAACCAGGAGGTCGCGGAATGACCGATGCAGCGCCCAGCGGGGAGCGGACCGCACGCCGCTCCCCGCGGCGCTCTCCTGATCGTAGCGACGGTGCGACCACGCCGTACAGTTGATGCTGCATGATGCTGCATTCCGACCACATCCGGCTCGCCGTGTCGTGCTCTGGACAACACAGATCGGCCAACGAGGCGCGGCATCCGTCTTGCGATGGGACGCATGGTAGCGTGGGCGCCGCAATGCGGCGCGCCACGACATCATACGGACATGCACGCGGGGAAGCGGGCCAACTGAGCTGACCATTCGCGGATTGCGTCCACTACGCCGCCGTGCGCGGCGTAGGGGGCCCCGGTGGTGGCTCGCTCCCCTGCGCCTTTTTTTTGTGCATTACGCTGCGCCCGCGCGCCCCGAAGTGTTGCACAAGCGCCTTCCTCGCACGGTGAGTAGATTTGTAACGCATTTCGGCAGAACCAGTTACTGTAGTCAGCCGCTCCGACAAGTTGGCACTAGCCTTGCTGTTGCGCCGTAGCAACATTCGACCGGGCGAGGAGCGCCAGCCATGGCCACCAAAGGGAAAGAAGCACAGTCGCCGCTGCCCGACCCCCAAGCACAGACGGAATCCACCGCGGCGCTGCTGCGCGAGTTGGTGGCGCACCTCCGGCAGAACCGAACCCAGTTGCGCGAGGAATGGGCGCGGCGCATCACACGCGCCCAGCTGCTCACGGCGATGACCGAGGAGGAAATCTTCGCGGAAGCGACTTCGGTGTACGACAACTACGTCGAAGCGTTGGAGACGGGGACGTTCGAGGCCCTCCAGGCCTACGCACGCAACCTGTCCGAGCGCATTATCCCGCGAGGCGTCGAGACACACGAAGTGGTCGGCATCGTGCTGCTGTTGCGCGACGTGCTCGCTCGCTCGCTGTTCGGCAAATACCACGAAGATTTCGACAAACTCAACCGCATCCTCGACGCCTACGAGCCGGCCGCCAACCGTATCGCCAACACGGTGGCGGTGGGCTTCGTGCAGGAGCGCGAGCGCATCATCCGCCAGCAACAGGAGGCCATCCGCGAGCTGTCGACGCCGGTGTTGCAGGTGCGCGAGCGGCTGCTGATCCTGCCGATCATCGGCGTCATCGATCCGCAGCGCGCGCGGCAGCTCACGGAGCAGCTGTTGCGGGCCATCCGGACCAACCGCGCCAAGGTCGTCGTCATCGACATCACGGGTGTGGCGGCGATGGACTCGAACGTCGCCAACCACCTGGTGCAGACGGTCGAAGCGTCGCGCCTCTTGGGCGCGACGGTCATCGTGACGGGTCTCTCGCCGGAAATCGCCCAGACGCTCGTGACGATCGGGGTCGACCTGAGCGAGATGGCGACGGTGGGTGATCTCCAGGGCGGCATCGAGGAGGCGGAGCGGCTCCTGGGGTACAAGGTCTTGCCACTGGAAGATCTGACCCCGAAGGCGTGAGGCGGCACCCCACTCCGTCGACGGAGGGCGCGTGGAAGTTCCCATTCTGAAGCAGGGTCACTACCTGATCGCGTCCATCCAGTCCGCGCTCACCGATGCCGATTTGTCGCAGCTGCGCGAGGCGTTGATCGAGCGCGTGGGGCGGTTTCGTGCGCGCGGCGTCATCGTCGACGTCACGGCGCTCGACGTCATGGATTCGTTCGCCGTGCGGACGCTGCGCGACATCGCGCACATGGCGCGGCTGCGCGGCGCCGAAACGGTGATCGTGGGCATCCAGCCCGAGGTCGCGTTTGCGATGGTGCAGCTCGGGCTGACGCTCAAGGGCGTGTCGACCGCCCTCGACCTGGAAGAAGGCCTGGCGTTCCTCAACGTCCAGACCCAGGTCCGCATCGATCGCGGACCGGGACGCCTCGACCGTGGCTGACGACTTGCTCATCCCCATCACCGCCGATGTCGATGTCGTGACCGCACGGCAGCGCGGGCGCGACCTAGCCGCCGAAGCGGGATTCTCGAGCGGCGACCAGACGGTGATCGCGGCGGCCATCTCCGAGATCGCGCGCAACATCCTGATGTACGCCAAGCGCGGCGAAATCGCCCTCAGCTTGGTGGCGAACGGCGATCGTCAGGGCGTCGTGGTCGTGGCGCGCGACCAGGGGCCCGGGATCCGCGACGTTCCCCGCGCCATGCAGGACGGCTACTCCACGTCCGGGGGCCTGGGTCTCGGGTTGCCCGGCGCCCGGCGCCTGATGGACGACTTCGACGTGACCTCCGACGCGGGGAAGGGCACCACCGTGACGATGAAAAAATGGCGGCGCATGAATGCCTGAGGCGTCCGTGGACGCCTCGACGCTGATCGACTGGGGCGTCGCATCGTCGGCGCTTCCGGGCCAGACGCAGTCCGGGGACTTGCACCTGGTCAAGCCGGTGTCCACCGGCGTGCTGATCGCGGTCGTGGATGGACTCGGCCACGGCGCGGAAGCGGCCACGGCGGCGCGCACGGCCGTGACTACGCTCGACCGGCATGCGTCCGAGTCGGTGTTGGCGCTGCTGCAGCGTTGCCACTGGGCGCTCAAGGGCTCGCGGGGCGTGGTGATGAGTCTCGCCTTCGCCAACCCGCAGCAGAACGCGCTGACGTGGGCCGGCGTCGGCAACGTGGAGTGCATGCTGTTCCACGGCCACGGGGCGACGTTGGCCAATCTGACGCGCGTCGGCCTGGTCACGCGCGGCGGCATCGTCGGCTCCGAGCTGCCGCAGGTCCGCGCCCAGATCGTGCCGCTCGCCGCCGGAGACGTGCTGATCTTCGCCACGGACGGGATCCGCGAAGGGTTCAGCGACGGGCTGCCGTTCGAGGCACCACCGCAACAACTCGCCGAGCACATCTTGAGCCGACACGGTAAGGGCACGGATGATGCGCTCGTGCTGGTCGCTCGCTATCGGGGCGGCACCCGGACGGGCGGATGACGCCTCCGATCGGGATGGAGCCCTCGCCTCTGCCCGCGGTGCCGCGGAAGGGGGACGCAGCGCGCTTGCGGATTCTCGTGGTGGCCGGTGAAGGCGCGGGCAGCGCCGCCCTGCACCAAAGCCTGCGTCAATGGGCGGACGACGGCCGACTGGAGGTGGACGCGGCGCCGGATCTGCCGCGGGCTGTGCGTCTGCTGGCGGGCCAGCGGTGGGACGTCGTGCTCGCCGCGCTGGGCGAGCGGCCGGACGAAGAGCTGGCGTGGTGGGTAGACGCGCTGCGCGCCGCCACGGGCGGCCCGCGGCTCATCGCGGCCGCGCAGACGCCGTCAATGGGACTGGCGCTGCGTGCCGAGAAGCTCGGCGTGCTCGACGTGCTGGCGTTGCCGCTGCGCCGGGACGACTTGATGCGCGCCCTGGAGCGGCTGCGCTCCGCGGTCGGCGAAGCGACGATCCCGCTGCCGGTCGTCGAGCATCACGCCGTCGGCCAGTATGCGCTGGTCGGGCAGAGTCCCGCGATGCTCGACGTGTACAAGCTTCTGGCGCGCGTCGCCGCGAGCACCGCGACCGTGCTGATTCAGGGCGAGTCCGGCACGGGTAAGGAGGTGGTCGCCCGCGCCGTGCACCTGCACGGTCCCAAGGCTTCCGGCGCGTTCGTGGCCGTGAACTGCGCGGCCATCCCCGAAAATCTCCTCGAGAGCGAGCTGTTCGGCCACGAGAAGGGTGCGTTCACGGGCGCGGTCACGCGCAAGGTCGGCCGCTTCGAGCACGCCGCGGGCGGGACCCTGTTCCTCGATGAAATCGCCGACATGAGCCTCGCCCTCCAGGCCAAGATCCTGCGGGCGGTCCAGGAGCGGGAGATCGAGCGCGTGGGGGGCACCGACACGATCCCCATCGACGTGCGCCTCATTGCGGCCACGAACCGCGATCTCAAGGAGGCGATCAAACAGGGCCGGTTCCGGGAGGATCTGTACTACCGCCTGGCGGTCGTCACGATCCGGCTCCCGAAGCTGGCCGAGCGCGGCGACGATTTGCTGCTGCTCACCGCGTTCTTCATCCGCCAGTTCGCCGAGCGCTACGGCAAGCGGATCACGGCGATCTCGGACCGGGCACTCGACCTGCTGCGCGGCCACGCGTGGGTCGGGAACGTGCGCGAGCTGCGCAACGTGATCGAGCGGGGCGTCATCGTCGCGAACGACGACACGCTGCGCGCCGAGCACCTGCCGGACGAGATTCGCGGCGAGGAGGCCGCGCTGACGGACCGGCCCCAGGGCGGCCTGCTCACGCTCGCGGAGGTCGAGGCCCGCTACATCGCGCGCGTACTGGCGCACACGAACGGGCAGATCGGCGCGGCGGCCGAGATCCTCGGCATCCATCGTAACACGCTCACGCGGAAGATGAAGGAGTACGGGTTGTGAGCTCCCCGCTCCCTCCGGTGCGCGTCGAAAAGGCGCTGGAGCTCATGCCCGAGCTCGAGGCGCTGGCCCCGCTGCGCGCCCTGTTGATCTCCATTGCGCGCCCCGACGAGCGGGCCTTGTGGTCGAGCTCCGGCCCGTACCTCACGCTGGGCAAGCGCGGCGTCGACCCCGACGAACTGCGGCGCCGTCTGCCGCAGGCGTTGCATCGCATCGCCGAGCACGTGCACGTGCTTTGCAAGACGTACCTGGAGGCGCTCGAAGCCCGGCAACGCGGTGACTCCGCGGGCGTCGTGGGCGCGCTCGTCCGGGGCGGCCGGCTCGAGGAGGAAGTGGGCCGGTTGGCCCAGGCGCGGGCGTGGTACGAGCTGGCGCTCAGCGTGGCGGAAGCGCTGCAGGACCGCCGTCCCGAAGTGGAGGCGCTGCGCGCCCTCGGGTATCTGTGTCTCCGCCTCGGGCAGCATGTCGAAGGTGCGCGTCAGTTCCAGCGCGCGTTCGCCTTGGCCGAAGCGGAGTTCGATCAGGCGGGCACGATCGCGGCATGCGAGGGATTGGGGGACGTGGCGCTCGCGCAGGGTGAGTGGGGGGGCGCCCAGGCATGGTACAGCCGCGGGCTGCGCCTCGCCGAGGCGTCGGGCGACGAGGGGCAAATGGGGCGGTTGGAGCGCCGGCTCGGCGTGCTGGCGCGGAAGCAGGGCGATCTCGCGACCGCCGGCGATTTTCTGCGGCGCGCGCGCGAGCGCTTCGAGGCGGCGGGACGCGCCGACGAGATGGCGCGGGTGCTGGACGCGCAAGGACGGCTCGATGCCCAGTTGGGGAGGCACACTGCCGCCGCCGCCGAGTACCGGGAGGCGCTCGCCTGGGCGCAGCGAGCCCCGCGGGCCCCGGGGCTGGAACTGTCGATCCGCTTGAACCTCGCGGAGCTCGATCTCGAGATGGGGCGCTGGCTCGACGCCGAAGGGGAGTTGCGGCGGGCGGAGCAGGTGGCGATCGCGGCGAATCTGGCCGGCCGGTTGGCGCAGACCTATACGCTGATGGGGAAGCTGCGCGGCGCTCAGCAGGACGAGACCGGGTTCGTCTTTTTCGAGCAGGCGATCGAACTCGCCCGCGCGGTGGAGCGCTCAGCGGCCGCGGAAGCGCAGGTGTACCACGCCTACGGGCTGTTCCGGAGCCAGCTCGGCCAGCAAGACGAAGCTCGCGCCTACCTCGAGCGCGCCCGCGAGCTGTTCGACTCGCTGGGCGAAGCAGTCGAGCGGGAGCGCGTCGACGCCGAGCTGCGGGCGATGTCCGCCTGAGCGTCGCCCGCTAGCGGTTGGTGAGGGGGTTCCGCTGCGTGGTGGTGTCGCGTCTGGCGGCACCCTTGCGCTTCTGCGAAGTCGCGCTGGTCGCGGTCTTGGGCTGCGTTGCCGCCCGCGACGCGCTGGCGCCGGGAGCCTTCCCCTTCGTCGTCCGGTGACTGCCACCGCCACAGGCGGCCAGCCCGATCAACCCTACGGCTGCCAGGATGGTCCTCGTCATGCGGGCCTCCAAGAGCGGGGTTGTGCCAATATAAGGCCGGCGGCGGTGCCGTGGGGTTATTTGGCCTGCCGTGCCAGCGGTCGGGTGAGGCAGGTCGGACCGCCGCCCCCCTTGAGGCAGATGTCGCGCCCGGCAAACTCGTGCACCGTCACGCCGGCGCGCTCCAGCCGGGCCCGGGTCACCGGGTTCCCCGCGAGCATCAGGACCTCGCGCCCGGCGATCGCGAGCACGTTGCAGCCCAGCGTCTCGAACTCTGGCGTAGGCACCTCCACCAGCTCGATGCCCCGCGCGAGCAGGGCCTCGCGGAACGGCACCGGGAGGAGCGGCGCGTAAACGAGGAAGAGATCGTGGTCGATGGGACTCAGGATCGACATCAGATGAAACACGTCTTCCGGCCCGTGCCAGTGAGGCAGCGCCACCACGATGACCTCGTCCACGCTCGGCGCCACCAGGTCACGCAGCTGGCGGATCCCCGCATCGTTGGTCCGGTAGCCCCGGCCGACCGCCAGGGTGCGCTGGTCGATCCAGCAGACGTCTCCCCCCTCGAGGCGGCCATCGCCCGTGATCCGGCCGCGAATCGGCACGCCAGCGGCGCGGAGCGCCGCTTCCTGTGCGGCCGGCTCGGTACGACGCTGGGGCTTGCCCATGTTGCAGATGATCACGCCGGCGTCGCACACGATCGATGCGTCCCGGGCGTACAGCGAGTCGAGACCGACGCTCTCGTCGGGTGGAAGGCACAGCACCTCGGCGCCCGTGGTGCCGAGCAGCGCGAGAAACCGGTGGTATTCGGGCGTTGCGGCAGCGAGCTCGGGCCGCGCGGTGTAGCCCAGGTCGCGCCATTGGCGATCGACTTCGACCTCGCTCCCGAACGCGTCGCCGGGGCGCTTGACCGCAACTGAGATGAGCCTGCCGACCTCCGACTGTCCTCCCACCCGCATCGTGCTGGCCGTCGCGCAAAGGTGGCAGCAAGTTTAGCCCGGTTCATATCCCCTGTCATGTCGTGAGGAGATGCTCATGCGCGATCGTACGATGGACCGCCGCACGTTTCTCGAATACGCCACGGTGGGCGGAGTGGCGGTGGCAGGCCCACCGATCCGCCGGCGTGCGCCCGGGGTCAGTCGGGCGGCCGCCGCGGCGGAGCTGGAAGAAGCGACCATCGCGGAGCTGCAGGCGGGGATGGCAGCGGGGAAGTACACGTCCCGCTCGATCACGGTGGTGTACCTGCAGCGCATCGACGCGCTGGACAAGAAGGGACCCGGGCTCCGCTCGGTGCTCGAGACCAACCCCGACGCGCTCGCACAGGCCACGGCGCTCGACGCGGAACGCAAGGCCAAGGGACCGCGGGGGCCGTTGCACGGCATCCCGATTCTGGTGAAGGACAATGTGGCGACGCGGGATCGGATGCAGAGCACGGCGGGTTCGCTCGCGCTCGTAGGCGTGTCGCCGCCGCGTGACGCGTTCCTGGTCGAGCGGCTGCGTGCGGCCGGCGCGGTGCTGCTCGGCAAAGCGAATCTGTCCGAGTGGGCGAACTTTCGCTCGACCCACTCGTCGAGCGGCTGGAGCGGGCGCGGGGGCCAGTGCCGCAATCCCTACGCCCTCGATCGCACGCCGTCCGGGTCGAGCTCCGGGTCCGCGGTCGCCGTAGCGGCGAGCCTGTGCGCGGCCGCCATCGGCACGGAGACCGACGGCTCCATCGTGTCACCCTCCACGTGCTGCTCGATCGTGGGCATCAAGCCCACGCTCGGCCTCGTGAGCCGCGCCGGAGTCATCCCCATCGCCCACAACCAGGACACCGCGGGTCCCATGGCGCGCACCGTCGCCGACGCGGCGACGCTCTTGGGGGCGC
>QHUU01000001.1 GCA_003222155.1 Gemmatimonadota bacterium
TGACCGCGAGCGTCGCGCTCTCGACGAGCGGACTGCGCGGGGAGGCGACCTCGCGCGACCGCAGTCGCAGCTGGAGCGTGTCCGCGGTCGACGACGCCGCGTGGGCCGCCTTGCGGGCGCGACTGCGCGACGAGTACGAGAGGCTGCTGGTCGCCGTGGAGACGCACGCCCGGTGGGACGAGGACGCGCTGGGTGTGGCGATCGGGGCCGTTGCGCACACGGCGTACCACCTCGGCGCCATCCGACAGCGACTCGCTCCGGGCGCCTAGCGACGCATGGTAGAAGCAGCACGAGGCGTGGGTCTTGTCGGGCGTGAATGGCATCCTATGGTCGCGGTGGAATAGTCACCGCGATGCGCTTGTCAATGACCGGCGGATGACAAATGCGGTCGCTGCAAGCCATGTAGGTCACCGACAGCTGAGCCGCGGTCGACGCGTCGGTGCGCACGGAGACGGGAAGACTCAGCGTCACCGGACCCTCCGGGTAAACGGGCAGCTTCATCCCCAGCGGTCGGATGAAGAGGTCGAGCGTCGGGCGGCTCGCGGCCAGCGCGCCCGCGGCTTTGATCGAGCGTGACGACACGACCTGCAGTCGCGTGGGACGGCCGAGGCCGCGAATCCCATGCGTCGGAAGGTCCTTGCTGTACAGGTGCAATCCGGGATCGAGCGGCGTGAACGTGCCCACGAGGCGCCCCCTCCCCGGCTCATCCTGCACGAGCACGATTTCGACTGCGACCTCGTTCTCCACGAACGTGGCCAGCGATAGGCGGACGGGTCCCGCTTGCGTTACGCCGCCCACGCTCAACACGACGGCGCAAGCAAGGAGAGGAAAGAGCCCGTCCTCGTTCAGCGTCATTGCGCCGATTCGAGCACGGTGTGACGGGGCCATTCGGAGCGCAGGGTCCTTCGCGGAAGGTCCGCGCTCACGTACCATGTCTGCGGTAGATTCCGCAGATCCCCTGTCACGTCGATCCGGTAGGCATCAACGGTTCCAGCGGGGAGCGCAAGGCGGGTCCGGTCGCCAGTGACCAACCGCACGGGATGGGTGCGCAGTGTCCATGAATCGAAAATCGGGATCACGGCCGTCGTCCCCGGCACGAGCGCGAGTCGCGGGACGATGAACGGTACGCTACGGCGGTCAACGGTGCTTGGGTCTGTGGCGAGGTCGAAATTGACGGTGTCGGGCGGCCCCGGCGGATTCGGCGACACGCGCGTGCCGCGAACCCGCCCCGCTGCATACGTGAGGTGCACCTGTTCAGCGTCGGTAGAGTCCCACACCTCCTTGGGGCGGAGCGAAAGCCCGTCGTATACCGTCAAGGCGCGTTGCAGCAGCGTGTCGTGCCACGAGCTCACGATGGTACTGGTAACCGAATCACTCCCCACCTCGAGCTTGAACACGAAGGTGCCGCCCGACTCCCCGGCCGCGCGCACCCCCAACGTGTCCGCAGAGGTGCGTATTTGCGCGGGGTCGAGCTCGACGGCTGGCCGCGGAAGAGCGGAGCCCGTGCTCGCTGTCCGATCGACCGCGGCCGAGAGCAACCGAACCACGTCGTCGCCCGACGATACCGGGCTCAGCGCCTTACCGGTCACGAACCCGATCACCTCACCGCTCGACGCGAGAACGATCAGGGCCGGAATCCCCGGCCAGGTCGCGGAGCCGTATTTCCGCGCGACATCACCATTTCTATTGAAGTTGCCGACGTCGATGTACACGAGGTGGAAGGTGGCGAGCAGGTAGGATGCTGCGTGCGGCGTGTGAAACAATGCCCGGAGCGCGTGGCAGGGCGCACACCAATTGGCCCCGAAATCGAGCAGCACGAATTTGTGATCGGCCTGCGCCTCGAGTAAGGCCGTCTGGATGTCTGCGCGGGCGTTTGCGTGGGAGACGTATGGACCTCCCAGCGAGAGGAGGCCCAGACCGGCGCACGACGTCAGCCCGATGGTCATCGCTACGACAGGTACGACCCTGCGAACCCCAACCATGAGCCTCTGCCTTGCGCGTCGTGTCGTGCAAACCTGATAGCCAACCGTCGATCAATCTATCGCATCCAGCGAGCGCGGCGTAGACTGCCTGCGTGCGCATCGGCATCGACGTCGGCGGAACGAAGATCGAGGCGATCGCGCTGTCGCCGGCGGGTGAGGAGATCACCCGGCGACGCGTGACCACGCCACCGGATTACCTGGCGTTGCTCGACGTCATCGCCGGGCTGGTGCGGGAGCTCGACCGCGCCGCCGGCGAGGCCGGCACGGTGGGCGTCGGCATTCCGGGGGCGGTCGTGCCCCACACGGGGCTCGTCAAGAACGCCAACTCCGTCTGGCTCAACGGTCGCCCGCTGGGACGCGATCTCGAGGTACGGCTCGACCGTCCCGTGCGGCTCATGAACGACGCGAACTGCTTCGCGATCTCCGAGGCCGCCGACGGCGCGGCCGCGGGCGCGCACGTCGTGTTCGGCGTCATCCTGGGCACGGGAGTCGGGGGCGGCATCGTGGTGGACGGCCATATCCTTTCGGGCGCGAACCTGATCGCCGGCGAATGGGGGCACAATCCGCTTCCCTGGCCCAGATCCGACGAGTGGCCCGGTCCGCCCTGCTACTGCGGCAAGCGCGGCTGCATCGAAGCCTGGCTCTCCGGCCCCGGGTTCGAGCGCGACCACGCCGAGCAGACCGGCGTCGCGCTGCCGGCCCGCGAGATCGTGCGCGCTGCGGCGAGCGGCGACGCGAGCGCGGCCGCGACCCTGGCCCAATACGAGGATCGGCTCGCCCGCGCCCTCGCGTCGCTGATCCACGTGCTCGATCCCGACGTGGTGGTGCTGGGCGGCGGCATGTCGAACATCGCCGGACTGCCCGAGGCGGCCTACGCGCTGCTCCCACGGTACCTGTTCGCGGCGGGAGCGGGTTCCGATCCCATAGCCACCCGCATCGTGCGCGCGGCCCACGGCGACTCGAGCGGCGTGCGCGGGGCGGCGTGGCTCTGGCCCCCAGTTAGCGGAGGCGTTGACTCACCGCCATGATGTTTCCCTCGCTGTCCTTGAACCACGCGGTCTTGGCGCCGCCACCCGTGGCGATGCTGTTCGTCATCTTGATCCCCGGCATGTCGTATTGCTCGAAGACGACGCCTCGGGCCTTGAGGTCGGCCACCTCTGCCTCGACGTCGTTGACCTGCCAGAACGCCTGGCTCGCCTTCGATGTGCCGGCATTCGGAGTCGGATACATGAAGACTTCGGCGCCACCGCACCGGTAGATCACGCCGCCACCGTACTCCTCACCGGGTTCGAGGCCAACGGTCTGCTCGTAGAATCGCCTCGCCCGCTGGAGGTTGGAAACGGGGATGTAGGCGCGAATCGGTGCGGTGCCGAGCATGCGGGGCTCCTCGTGTATTTTCCGGACTTACCTTCATCCATCATACGTTCCAGGGAACGGCCATGCCACGCTATGCCGCGTTTCTCCGCGGCGTCAGCCCGATGAACGCGAAAATGCCCGAGCTGAAGGCGGCCTTCGAGTCGGCCGGTTTCACCGATGTGAGAACGCTGCTCTCGAGCGGCAACGTCGCGTTCACCGCGCGCGCCGCGTCGGAGATCGCGCTCGAGCGCAGAGCCGAAGCCGCGATGCTGGAACGGCTGGGTCAGGCGTTTCTCACGTTCGTGCGTCCGATGGACGCGCTGCGCGAGCTGCTCGAGTCGGACCCGTACCGATCATTTCGCCTCGGTCCCGAGGCCAAGCGCATCGTCACGTTCCTGCGCGCCAAGCCCGCATCTACGCTCAAGCTGCCGATCGAGCGGGACGGCGCGCGCATCCTGGTGATCAAGGGACGAGAGGTGTTCGGCGCCTACCTGCCGAGCCCCAAGGGTCCGGTGTTCATGGCGCTCATCGAAAAAACGTTCGGCAAGGACGTGACGACGCGCACCTGGGACACGGTGGGCAAGGTCGCACGCGCATAGGCCGGCTCACGTCGCCGGCCCCACCAGCGTTTCCGTCCTGGCCCACAGTTCCTGGGCCAGCGCTGCATCTTCCGCGAGCGGACTGGGCCTGGCCTCGCGGGTCCGGTCGTAGTACCGGCCCGTGGTGGCGGCGAGCTCAGGGGCGGTGGCGCAGTAGAGCGGGCTCTCCGCACCCTGCTCGTTCGAGAGCATGAAGAGCTTGCCGAACCATTGCAGCGGCCGCGGCAGGGCGCGCCAGATATTCGACGCCACCGCCCCCGGGTGGAGCGCGTAGGTCGTCACGCTGGTTCCGGCCAGGCGGCGCGCCAGCTGCTTCGCGTGCAGCACGTTCATGAGCTTGGTGACGGCGTAATCGGCGAAGCCGCTGCGTTTCGGCGTCCCGCGCCGCTCGAGCACCGACCAGTCGATCCGCTTGACCATCATGTGGGCGCCGCTCGCCACGTTGACGACCCGCCCTTGCGGCGACTGGCGCACCCGCGGCAGGAGCAGGTTGGTGAGCAGGAAAGGTCCGATGTGGTTGGTCGCGTACGTCAAGTCGAAGCCGTCCGGGCTGAGGGCGCGCGTCCCCGCGATGCCGGCATTGTTGACGAGCACGTCGATCGGATGGCCGGACGCGAGGAACTCCTGGGCGGCGCGCCGCACCGAGGCGAGATCCGAGACGTCGAGGGACACCCATTGCGCCCGCGCGGCCGGGTGGCGGCTCTGGATGGCGCGCAGTACCGGTCTGGTCCGCTCCTCGGAGCGCGTCGCGAGCACGACCTGCGCGCCGCGGGCCGCGAGCGCTTCGACCAGCGCGCGGCCGATGCCGGAGTTCGCGCCGGTGACGAAGAAGGTAGGGGGCGTCACCCGCTGTCGACCGGGTGATCCTCGGGATCCCATTTCTGCACGGCCTTCACCACGCCCTCGATGTGATTGCGCATGCGCTCCACGGCGAGCGCCGCGTCGCGCCGCTCGAGGGCGTCGAGAATGCCGAGGTGCTCCTTGTGGTCCCGCTCGCGCGAAGCCACGATGGCGAGGATGAGGCGCTGCTCGGCCGTGAACAGCTCCCGCAGCACGTCGAGCGTCTGCAGCATGACGGTGTTGCCCGACGCGATGGAGATCTGGCGGTGGAACTCCATGTTCACCCTGTTGAGCACGTCGTCGTCGTCCAAGTTCTGCTCGGCCGTGGTGAGCAGCCGTCGCATTTCCTTCAGGTGCGAGGGCGTGGCGTGCTCGACGGCGGCCGTGATCGCCCCGACCTCGAGCGGCTGGCGGGTGCGCAGCAGATCGAGCAGCAACCGCTTGGTGAACGCCCCCGCCTGGTGCGGGCTCGCCAGCACCAGCACCTCGTCGGTGCGGTTCACGTACACGCCGGAGCCGTGGCGGATCGACACCAGCCCGATGGTCTCGAGACTCTTGAGCGCTTCGCGCACCGTCGGATGCCCGACGCGGAAGCGGCGCGCCATCTCCATGATGGGGGGCAGGCGATCGCCCTGCCGGTACTCCCCCTGCTGGATCAGCACGCGGATCTGCCGCGCCAGGCGATCGGGCAGGCTCTGCTTCGATACCGGTTTCAAGGAGTGGCTCAATCGTCCCTTCCTTCGTCCCTTCTCTCGTGGGCCGGGGCCGTCCGGACGACCGCCGCGAACGCCGCCTTGGGCCGGCCGTCCCGACCGAACAGCAAAGGATAATTCGTGCGTCCGCGCACCGGCCAGTTGTTGAGCCAGGAGTCCCGGTCGGTCACGCCCCAGAAGGTCACCCGGGTCACCGTCCCGCGGTGCCGCAGGTACGAGGCGAACAGCTCCGCATAGCGCCGCGCCAGCGCCTGTTGCAGCGAGTCGGGCAGGCGGTCCACGAAC
>QHUU01000121.1 GCA_003222155.1 Gemmatimonadota bacterium
CTCCTGCCGGCGACCCATCCGCTGGCGGCCGAGCGGCGCATTCGCCTGCGAGACCTGTCCGACCTGGTCTGGCTGCACCCCTCGCAGCACACGCGTCCCGAGCTGTATCGCGCGTTGCGGACGGCGCTCGAGAGCCGCGGGTTGGTGCCGACCCGCCACCGCGGCCGGCGCGGCGACATCGGGGCCAACGTCGCGATCGCGGCGGGCGATGCCTGGGCCCTGGCGAACCCCGCGGTGGCCGCCTTGTACGCCGACATGCAGGGTTCGATCGTGCACCGGCCCTTCGTCGACGCACCGATCCCCATGTGGTTCGCGCTCGTGTGGCGTGATGACTCTTCACCTCTGGTGGACACCCTGGTGCGGGTCGCTCGCGGGCTGGCCTCGCCCGCAGCACGGACGCGGAGCACCGCCTAGCCGCCGACGGTTATGTTGCATGCCAGACTCCCTCTCCGAGTGCGGGCCTCATGAACAGCGTGATCGAAGTCGTGCAACGCTTCAACGACGCCTTCAACCGACACGACGTCGACGCCGTCATGGCGCTCATGAGCGACGACTGCGCGTTCGAGAATACCCGGCCTCAGCCCGACGGCGAACGCTTCGAGGGGCAGAAGCGCGTCAGGGTTTTCTGGGAACAATTCTTCGCGCGCTCACCCGAGGCCCACTTCGATACGGAGGAGATATTCGCCGCCGGCGATCGGTGCGTCGTGCGCTGGGTGTATTCCTGGGCCAAGGAGGGGAAACGCGGCCATGTCCGGGGCGTCGATATCTTTCGCGTGCGCGCCGGGCAGGTCGCCGAGAAGCTGTCTTACGTCAAGGGGTGATGGCCGACGCGCGCCCGCCAAGACCATTGACGGTGGCGTGAGCCCGCCGGACACGGATCACTTCGACGGCCGCCGCTTTTACAATCCGAACGGTGCGAATGGCCAGCCCGTCTGGATGGTGCCGCGCATGTTGCTCACGCCACGCACCCGCTGGCCGTCGACGGTCCCGGTCGAGCCGCGGCGGCCGGCGAGCGTCGGACCGGACGACGTCGCCCTCACGTTCGTCGGTCATGCCACGTTTCTCGTTCAAGTCGGGACCACCAACGTGCTGATCGATCCGGTATACGCCGAGCGGGCCAGCCCGGTCACGTTCGCGGGCCCCCGTCGGGTGCGGGCCCCGGGCGTGCGATTCGACGATCTGCCCGCCATCTCGCTCGTGCTCCTGAGTCACAATCACTACGATCACTGCGATCTCGGGACCCTGCGCGCACTCGATCGACGGTTTCATCCGTGGCTGGTGGCACCGATCGGCAACGGCCCGCTGCTGCGATCGGCCGGCATCCGTAAGGTCGAGGAGCTCGACTGGTGGCAGCGCGCGAGCGCCGCGCCGCTGCCGATCACCCTGACGCCCGCGCAGCATTTCTCCGCGCGCGGCCCGTTCGACCGCAACCGCGCCCTGTGGGGCGGGTTTCTCATCGAGGCCCGCGGGCGCCGCATCCTGTTCGTAGGGGACACGGGCTACGGCCCCCATTTCCGGGAGATCGCCGCGCGGCTCTCCCCGGTCGATCTGGCGCTGCTTCCAATCGGCGCCTACGAGCCGCGCTGGTTCATGAAAGACATCCACATGAACCCGGCCGAAGCCGTGCAGGCGCACCTCGATCTTGGTGCGCGCCGCAGTCTCGGGATGCATTGGGGCACGTTTCAATTGACGCCGGAGGGAGTGGACGAGCCGGTTCGGGAACTGACGAAGGCGCTCCAGGAGCGCGGCGTGCCCGCGCAGCAGTTTCGGCCGGCGGAGGTCGGCACGTCGATATCGGTCGCTCGGGAGCGATGAGACGTCCGGGCCCGACCCCTACCAGCTCCCCCGCTCCCCCAGCGCGTGGATCACGCGGCTCAGCCGCGCGGCCGCGTTGCGCCAGTTGCGCTGCACCGCCCGCCAGGCCCCCTCGGCGCTGCCGGCCTGGATCTGCTCCACGATCTTCTCGTGCTCCTCCACCGACCGGGCGATCTCGTCCACCAGGGCGCTGGTATAGAGGCGCACGTACCGCTCCGCCTGCGGCTTGATCGCGTCGTGCAACGCCAGGAGGCGCAGCCCCGCGCCCGCCTCCACGTAGCTGCGGTGAAAACTCGTGTCGAGATCGAAAATGCGGAGCGGATCGGGACGCGTCGCTTCGGCCGCCTGCTCGAGCGCGCGGTTGAGCTGCCGCAGCTTCGCCACGAGCGCCGCGCGTCCGGGGCGCGGCTGCCCCGCCGCGTGCTGCGCCGCGAGCCCTTCGATCGCCCCGATGATCGCGAACAGATCGCGCGCGTCGTCCTGGGTGAGCGGCGCCACCGTGAGGCGCTGCTCGCTGCCGCGGCCCACGCCCACGATGTACCCCTCCTGCTGCAGCCGGTGCAGCGCGCTCCGCACCGGCGTGCGGCTCACGCCCAGCCGCTCCGCGATGTCGCTCTCGATCACCCGCGACCCCGGCGCCAGGCGCCCCCACACGATCAGCTCGCGCAGCTGCTGGTACGCGCGCGCGATGCGGTCGCCCCGCGCCACGCGCGTCCGACGCGCCACGGAGGCTGGTCGGCTACCGCTGGAAGCCCGGCCCACGCACCACGCGCCCGGGCTTCGCCCCCGTGTGCCCCCCGTCCCGCACCACCTCGACCCCGTTCACGAACACGTCGCGCACCCCCACCGAGAGCTGATTCGGCTGCTCGTAGGTTGCGCGGTCGATGATCGTGGCCGGGTCGAACAGCACGATGTCGGCGTACATCCCCTCGTGCAGCATGCCGCGGTCTCGGATCGACAGCCGCTCCGCCACGGCCCCGGTCATCTTGCGGATCGCATCCTCCAGGGTGAGCACCTTCTGCTCGCGCACGAAGCGACCGAGGATGCGGGGGTAGTTCCCGTAGGCGCGCGGGTGGGTCATCCGCCCCTTCATGCTGTCGGGATCGAGGCCCGCCGCGTCGGTGCCGAATTTCAGCCACGGCTGCCGGAACTGCAGCGCCACGTTCGAGTCCGACGCGATGAACAGCAGCTGGCCGAGCCGGTCTTCTTCGGCGAGCGTGAGGTCGATGATGGTCTCGGGCCAGGTCTTCCCCAGAGTACGGGCGATCTGGCTCAACCGCTGTCCTTCGTACCGCTTGAGCGAGTCGACCTTGAACCCCACCACCTCCACGCCCTCGGGACTGGCGCTCAAGCACAGGTTCTCCCACGCCGCGTCGGGCCGCACCATCTTGGCCGCGAGCGCGGCGCGCGTGCCCGGGTCGCGCAGCCGCTCGAGCAGCTTGCCGTCGGCGTGCGCCGCGGGGGGAATGCAGGACGAGAAGCCGTTCGCCCCCGCCGTGTAGGCGTACTGGTCGGCCGCCACGTCCTGCCCCGCGGCGCGCGCCGAATCGATCTTGGCCATCACCAGCCGCGCCTTGGGCCAGTTCTTCACCCCCGCGGCCTTGAGATGATAGATCTCGACCGGCACCCCGCCCTCGCGCCCGATCGTGAGGGCCTCGTCCACCGCCTCGAGCAGCCGATCGCCCTCCGAGCGC